>JAAZIN010000098.1 GCA_012800855.1 Bacillota bacterium | reverse complement strand
CTACGCCGGACCGGGCGTGTCCCTCCACATCGGGCGGCTCGTCAATTGAGAGATGAGAGATTCGCGGCTGTCCATTGCGGGATTACCCATCATTGCCTTCTGGGCGCAGCAAAAAAGTTGACAGGATAGCAATAGGGCTGCCCTTTTAGACAGCCCTTGTGTAACCAATATGCTGGCTCCCGGCTAGGCGTGAAGGAGGGCATGGCAGCGGGGGCAGAGTTCGCCTTCGGCCGGTGCGGCGTAGATCCAGCAGCGGGGGCATTTTGCCGCCGGCGCCTTCTTCACCATTATTTTAAGCGGCAGCTCCTGCCCCTCCTGTGCCCCGGCAGGCGCCTGGTTCAGGCCTTCATGGAGTTCCACGGAAGAGACGATAAAGATTTCGGCCAGCAGCTCCCGGTACTGCTCCAGCAGCCGGTAGAGATCGCCCTCGGCCCAGATGGCGAGAGCCGCTTCGAGAGAACCGCGGATGAGCTTCTCCCGGCGCGCCTCCTCGAGGACGCGGGTGGCCTCGCCGCGCACCGCCAGCAGCTCCTCCCAGCGCCGCTCCAACTCCGGGTCCTCCCACTGCGGGTCCGCCTCGGGCCAGCCGGCCATCTGGACGCTGGGCGGGCGCTCGCCGGGCAGCAGCTGCCAGATCTCCTCGGCGGTAAAGGTGAGTATGGGAGCCATCATCCGGGTGAGGCATTCGAGAACGATCATCATCACCGTCTGCACGGCCCGCCGCCCCGGATCATCCGGCGCCGAGCAGTAGAGGCGATCTTTCTGCACGTCAAGGTAAAAGTTGCTCAGGTCCACGGTGCAGAAATTGTGCAGCGCCTGGTAGACGATGTGGTAGCTGTAATCCTCGTACGCCTGCGTGACCCGCTTGATGAGCCGGGCGAGCCGGTGCAGCACCCAGCGGTCCAGCTCCGAGAGAGAGCGGTAGTCCACCGCCTCCCTGGAGGGATCGAAATCATAGCAGTTCCCCAAGAGGAAGCGGCAGGTGTTGCGGATTTTCCTGTAAACCTCGGAAAGCTGCTTCAATATTTCCGGGGAAAGGTGGATGTCGCTGGTATAATCGGCCGAGGCCACCCAGAGCCGCAGGATATCGGCGCCGTATTCCTCGATAATCTCCGCGGGGGCGATGACGTTGCCCAGCGACTTGGACATCTTCCGCCCCTCGCCGTCGACGACCCAGCCGTGGCTGAGGACGGCGCGGTAGGGCGGCTCGCCGCGCACCGCCACCGCCGTGAGGAGCGAGGAGTGGAACCAGCCGCGGTACTGGTCGCTCCCCTCCAGGTAGAGGTCCGCCGGCCAGCGCAGCTCCGGGCGCCCCTCGAGCACGGCAAAGTGGCTCGTGCCCGAGTCGAACCAGACATCCATGGTATCTGTTTCCTTGCGGAAGGAGCTGCCGCCGCAGCGGGGGCACTTGTAGCCCGGCGGCAGGATCTCCGCCGCCTCCCGGGCAAACCAAGCATCGGATCCCTCCTGGGCAAAGAGACGGGATACCGCCTCGATGACCTGGGGATCGATAATCGTCTCCTGGCATTCCCGGCAGTAGAAGATGGGGATGGGCACCCCCCAGATCCGCTGGCGCGAGATGCACCAGTCCTGCCGCTCGGCGATCATGTTGTAGATGCGCTCCTCGCCCCAGGGAGGAGTCCATTTCACCTTGCGGACGGCTTCGAGGGCCTCCTTGCGGAAGCCGTCAATGGAGGCGAACCACTGCTCCGTGGCCCGGAAAATCACCGGCTCCTTGCAGCGCCAGCAGTGGGGGTACTGGTGCTCGTAGGAAGAAGCCTTCATCAAGGCTCCCGCTCGCTCCAGCGCCCGGATCACCGCCTCGCCGCCCTCGGCATAGGACATCCCGGCAAACTCTCCCGCCTCGGCGGTAAAGTGGCCGTGGTCGTCAATGGGGCTCAGCACCGGCAGCTTGTAGAGCCGCCCCACCTCGTAGTCCTCCAGGCCGTGCCCGGGAGCGGTATGGACGCAGCCGGTGCCCTGCTCCAGGGTGACGTGCTCGCCCAGGATGAGCGGCGATTCCCGGTCGAAGAGGGGATGGCGGCAGACAATCCCCTCCAGCTCCCGCCCCTTGAAGCGGCGCCGCACCTGCCAGGGGCCGCCGCCCAGCTCGGCGCTGACGCTTTCCAGCAGCCCCTCGGCAAGAAGGTACTTCTCCCCGCCTGCCTCCGCCAGCACGTAGTCGAGCTCGGGATGGAGGCAGATGGCCAGGTTGGCCGGGATGGTCCAGGCGGTCGTCGTCCAGATGATGCAGTAAGTGCCTTCCGCACCCCCAAGGAGGCCGCGGTCGTCGATCACCGGAAACTTGACGTAAAGGGAATCGGTGCAGTGGTCGGCATACTCCACTTCGGCCTCGGCCAAGGCAGTTTCGCAACTGGTGCACCAGTAGACCGGCCGGAGGCCCTTGTAGATGTAGCCTTTCGCCACCATCTCCCCGAAAACAGCTATCTGGCGGGCCTCATACTCCTTCTCCAGGGTGAGGTAGGGATGGTCCCAGCAGCCCCGCACCCCCAGGCGGCGGAACTGCTCCCGCTGGATATCCACGTACTCCAGGGCATAATCGCGGCACATGCGCCGGAACTCAACGGGGGAGACCTCCTTCCGGTTAATCCCCCTGCTTTTGATGATCTGGTGCTCAATGGGCAGCCCGTGCGTATCCCAGCCGGGTACATAGGGGCAGTCGAAGCCGCGCATGGTCTTGTACTTGATGACGAAATCCTTGAGCACCTTGTTCAGGGCAGTGCCCATGTGGATATCGTTGTTGGCATAGGGGGGGCCGTCGTGCAGGATAAACTTCGGCGCCCCCCGCCGCTGCTGCTGGACCAGCCCGTAAATATCTATTTTATCCCAGTACTTGAGGATTTCAGGTTCCCGCATGGGCAGCTGCGCCCGCATGGGAAAATCGGTCCGGGGAAGGTTCAGTGTCTCACGGTAATCCTCCATCGTGCTTCCTCGCCTCCTGCTTCCCATAATAACAAAAAATCTCCTCCCTGGTTAGGGACGAGATTTCTCCCGCGGTACCACCCTGCTAGCCGCCGGCCGCACTGCCGCCGGCGGCCCCTCTCCGCATGCCCTTTAACGGGGGCTCCGCCCGTGTCTACTCTCCGCCTCTGGCGCGGATTTCGCACGGTGACTCCCGGGAGATCTTCAGCTGCAGCGCTCTACCGGGCTTGCACCTCTCCCCGGCTCTCTGCAAGAGCCGTCCTGCAGCCTACTGGCCCGTTCATTGCCTTTCTCATGGCAGTGTTGGGTTAAATTATACCAAGTATATCCCCAATAATCAATCTTTATTCGCCCAGACTAGGTTCGTTCATCCTCGTTTCGCCCGGCTTGGGCCGGCCGCCGGGGGGAGGAGTTTGCTCCGTCTTGGGCATCCAATCCTCCATCTCCAGGGCGGCGAGCTGCGCCTCGATGAAGGAGCGGAAGCGCATCTTGAACACCTGGGCCTGCTTGATGAGCTCATCATGCTCCGTTAGGATCCTGCTGGCCCGGTAGCGGGCGTCCTCGATAATGCGCTGCGCCTCGCGGTCGGCTTCGCGGCGGATCAGCTCGGCCTCGCGGTTGGCGTTCGCCTTCACCTCTTCAGCCGCCTCCTGGGCGATGACAATGGCATTATGCATGGTCTCCTCGAGCTTCTGGTAGCTCTTGATCTTCTCGTTCAACTGGCTGACCTGGTCTTTCAGCTCCATGTTTTCGCGCAGGATTTGCTCAAAATCCTTGGCCAAGCGATCCAGGAATTCGTTTACCTCTTCCACGGAGTAGCCGCGAAATGAGAGCGAAAATTCTTTATTATGAATGTCCAGCGGTGATAAAGCCATCTTAAGTCCTCCCCCATATTAATACTCAATCAAAATAAAAAGGTAATCAAGATAATTTTCGACAGTCTTCAGCTTCGTTCCTGCTCATTATTTAAATTTCTTTAAGATCACGCCCACCCTGCCCTTGCGGCTTTGCCCGGTCACCGCGGCGAGCTCAACCCTGCCGCGGCCCTCAACGGCAACGCTGTCGCCGGGGTTGAGCCGGCAGGAAGGGCTCTCTACCAGCTTCCCGTTCACCTGCACCAGGCCCCCCTTGATGAGGAGGACCGCCCGCGAGCGGGAGAGGCCGAAGCCCAGGGCCATCACCGCGTCCAGGCGCAGTGCGGCCACCGTCCCCCTAATTTCCCTGCCGCCGCCGTGCTGGGCGGCGGCGCCGGGCTCAGCTCCTGAGGTAAAATGCTCCTTCTGTTCACCGTTCATGCGCATGTCCTCCTGCCCACTTTAGAAAAAGATACTCCTGGCCAGTTCCTGCACCGCCAGCAGCAGCAGCCACAGCACGAGAGGAGAGAGGTCCATGTAGCCCAGGCCCAGCCTCAGCGGAGGCAGAAACCGGCGCAGAGGCGCCAGCAGCGGCTCGGTGAGCAGGCAGCAGAAGCGGAAGATCTGCCGGAGAACGGGATAGCGGTAAAACTGGCCCTGGAACCAGGAGAGGATGATCCGGCCCAGGAGGACATACAAGTAGAAATGTATGGCGATCAACAGCCCGTTGCCCAGGATCTCCATGCCAACCCGGCCTTTACCCTGACCGCTCGCCAAAGAGGGCCGTGCCGATGCGCACCAGGGTCGCCCCCTCCTCCACGGCCACGATGTAGTCGTTGCTCATTCCCATGGAGAGCTCTTTCAGCTCCATGCCCGGGCGGGCCCATTCCCTTTGCAGCTCGCGCAGGCGGCGGAATACGGGGCGCGCCTCCTCGGGATCGTCGCAGTAGGGCGCCATGGTCATGAGCCCTTCAATCTTTATGCGGGGAAATTCGCGCATCGCCTCCAGGAAATCGGGCAGCTCGGCCTCGGAAAGGCCGAACTTGCTTTTCTCGCCGGAGATGTTCACCTGCACGAGGCAGCGGGCCTCCCTGTCGAGCTGCTCCGCCCGGCGCTGCAGCTCCTGGGCCAGGGAGTAGCGATCCAGGGAATGGATCAGGGTAAAAGAGTTCAGCACCTCCTTGACCTTGTTGGTCTGCAGGTGGCCGATAAAATGCCAGCGCAGCTCCGGGAAAAGCTGCAGCTTCGGCCTGGCCTCCTGGAGGCGGTTCTCCCCGAAATCGCGCAATCCCAGCGCCGCCGCCTGGCGAATTTTGTCGGGGCCCACGGTTTTGGTCACCGCCACCAGGCGGACCTCCGCGGGAAAACGACCGGCACGCCGCGCCGCGGCGGCGATCTCCTCTTGAATATGGCGCAGATTTTTCTCCAGCATCAACTCTCCCTCCCCGGCTGCTTTCTTCAGGCTGGGTCTAGGGCCCAGGTTCCGGGCCCAGCTTCAAGCGGCGGGCGTTAATTCAGGCGTTGCCCCTCTTCCACCAGCTCGGGCCGCGCTATGACCATGCTGCCTGGCTCAATGCCCTCTACCAGGGCCCGCTCATCCATGCACCGGGTTACGGTCACCTCTTTAAATTTCACCTTGCCCCCTTGATTGAGGTAGATCCCCGTAGCCCCTTCCCGCTCCACCAGCGCCCCTGCCGGTATGATTACCCCTTCCTGCCGTTCCATAATCAGCTCTGCCTTGAGCCAGCGCAGATCCTCGTAGCCGGGAAACTGCCGCTCGATGCGGCAGCTGAGGCGCACCTCCCTTTTCTCCCCATCGACCTCCGCGGCAACGATATCCGCGGCCAGGGGGCGGCCGGGGGCAAAGGGAAACTCCAGGAGGGCCTTCTCCCGGGCGGCCATGATGCGCCCCTCTTCCAGCGGCAGGAGAAAGTGAAAATACCACTGCCAGTTGTCCACAAGCTTCAGGATGGGCCGCCCCTTCTCCACGTAAAGGCCCTCCACGGCGGTGAAGTTCTCCCCTGAAGCGGCGGCAAACTGCTCCGCCGTCAGGTAAGTGCTGCCGGCAAAATTCTCCCAGCCGTCCAGCTGGTGCAGCAGCAGGCCGGCCTCCGGGAGAATAACCTCCACCCTTTCCGCGAGCCAGGGCGGCAGCTGCCCAGTCACGATTAGAGGCCCGGCCTCCTCTACCTCTTTATCCTCCTCCCTGCCCCGGAGCAAGCGGCCAAGATAGGCCCTAATCTTCTCCCAGATATTTGGGGACCCCTGCTCTTCTTCCCGCAGCTTCTCCAGCTGCGCCGGTGTCAGCGGCGCCAGGACCGCGGCCACGGTGCCGGCGGCAGCCCTCTCCCCGGCGGGGGCCAGATCCACAATGATGCCGGAGCAGGGCGCCTCGAGAAGCAGCTCCCGCCGAGTGACCATCCCTTCCACTTCCAGGCGCTGCTCCATGACGCCCTCTTCCGCGGTAACAATCTGCAGGCGCCGGGCCAGGATAAAGGGCCCCATCCAGTGGTAGCCGGCTTGCAGGATAAGCAGCGCCGTCAGGGCGAGAATGATATAGAAGACCACCGCCTGCTTGAGATGGGCATGGGGGCGCCCTCCTCCCGGCAGCACCTCCAGCTGCCCTGCGGCGGCGCGGCGCCGGCGCCGGCTCAACTGACGCTCACCTCTCCGGCGGCGACCTCTCGCAGGGCAATGAAGCCCATCATCCGCCCCGTCTTCCCCTTTTCGCGCCGGTAGGAGTAGAAGAGGTCGGGGCGGCAGGAGGTGCACCAGCGCCCGCCGGGTGCGAGGTTTTCCTCCCTTATCCCGGCGCGCCGCAGCTGGGCCTCGTTTATTGCCGCCAGGTCCAGGTGGAAGGCATCGCCGGCAGCCTGCCAGAGGTACGGCCGCCCCTCCCAGCCGGCCTCGATGAACTGCCCGGCCACGCTGCCATCCACGGTATAGCAGCGTCCGCAGATGCCCGGGCTGATGACCGCCAGCATGGCCGCGGGTTCGGCCCCGTAGCGCTGCTGCAGCGCCGCCACCACCCGCCCGGCCATGTTTTGCCGCGTGCCCCGCCAGCCGGCATGGGCCAGGGCCACCGCCGGCACATCGGGAGCCAGGAGGAAAAGAAGCAGGCAGTCGGCAGCGTAACCGGTGAGCGGCAGTCCCGGCACCGCCGTGATGAGGGCGTCGCCTTCGCCCAGGAAGCTGCGCGGGGCGGCGCCGCGGCCGCGGTCCGCCGCGCCGGCCTCGCGTATCCCCACCCCGTGCACCTGGATGGCGGCGACCACATCCTCCGGCCGGAAGCCCCAGGGTTCGAGAAAGCGCCGCCTGTTCTCCCAAACGCGCTCGTATTCGTCGCCGGTGTGGAAGGCCGTGTTAAGGGTGGCCAGCACCCCCTCGCTGCAGCCCCCCCGGCGGGTGGAGAAGGCATGAACCGCCAGGCCGCTCCGCTCCAGCAGCGGCGCCTGCAGGTACTGCAGCTCCCCGCGGCGGTAAAGCTGAAAGCCCCTGCCCGCTTCCGCGCTCATGCTTCCCACTCCACCGCGGCCCCCGCGGCCAGGGAGCGGGGCAGGTCAATGAGCCGCTGGTTGCGGGAGCCGCGATAGGGCAGGGTGAGATCGCGTTCCGCCTCCATGTAGGGCCCGTCAACCAGCAGCCGTCCCGCCTCCAGCAGGCGGCGCACATGGGGCTCCTTTTCACCTTTTTGGAGCAGGGCCTCGAAGGTGTAGCCGCTGTAAAGAACCAGGTCCAGCCCGAGGCGGCGGATCTCCTCCGCCAGGCCGGCCAGGGCCGCCGCCTGCTCGAAGGGCTCACCGCCCGAAAAGGTCACCCCGTCAATCCCCCGCGCTTCCCTGATTCGGCGCAGCAGCTCCGCCGCCTCCACCTCCATCCCCCCCGCGGGGTCGTGGGTCTCCGGGTTGTGGCAGCCGGGGCAGCGGTGCGGGCAGCCCTGGAAGAATATGGCGAGGCGAATTCCCGGACCGTCGACAATGGACTCGGGGACTATCCCGGCCAGGCGCAGCTTCATTGCCCCTCACGCGGCATAAAGTGGGGCCGCCTGTTTCTCAGCTCGTATTTTTTTGCCTCGTTGAAGCGGTCGTCGGTGGAGAGATAGCCGGTGATGCGGCGTATTCTCCGGATGTCGCTGCTGCCGCACTGGGGGCAGCTGTCGCTGAAGACGCCGCTGAAGGCGCAGGCGCGGCATTCGTCGATGGGAAAGTTGATCCCGCCGTAGCCCACGTCCGATGCGGCCATGCAGCGCACAATGCGGTCCACCGCCTCGATGTTGTGCAGCGGCGGCGCCTCCAGCTCCACGTAGCTGATGTGGCCGGCGTTGCAGTAGCGGTGGAAGCGGCCTTCGATCCCGAGCTTGTCGGCAATGGAGATGGCATAGTTCACCGGCAGGTGGAAGGAGTTAGTATAGTACTCCTTGTCGGTGATTCCCGGCACCACCCCAAAGCGCTCCCGGTCTATTTTTACGAAGCGGCCGGAGAGCCCCTCCGCGGGCGTGGCCAGCAGGGTGAAATTGAGGTCGTACTCGTCGCTGAACTGATCGCAGCGCCGGCGCATGTGGTCGACGATCTGCAGCCCCAGCTGAAGCGCCTCCTCGTCTTCGCCATGATGCTTCCCAATGAGCAGAAGCAGCGTTTCGGCCAGGCCGATAAAGCCAATGGCCAGGGTGCTGTGCTTGATGGCCTCGCCGATGGTGTCGTCGGGGCCCAGCTTCTCCGAGCCCATGTAGAGCTTCTGCCCCATTAAGAAGGGGAGGTCCCTCACCCGCAGCCGGGAGATTATTTCAAAGCGGTGCAGCAGCTGGCGGGCGGCAAGGCGGAGCATGCGGTCCAGCTCGACGAAGAAAAGCTCCTGCACGCCGCGGCTTTCAAAGGCCAGGCGGGGCAGGTTCAGCGTGGTAAAGGCAAAGTTGCCCCGCCCGGCCGACACCTCGGGGCCGTGGCGGTTGCCGATAACCCGGCTGCGGCAGCCCATGTAGGCCACCTCGTCGCCGTACTGGCGGTTGAAGCTGCTGTCCATGAAGCTGAAAGTGGGGTTCATGCGGCGCGCCGCCACCTTCAAGGCCAGGCGGTAGAGATCGTAGTTGGGATCCCCCGGGTTAAAATTGACCCTCTCCTTGACCCGGAAGACAAGGTTGGGGAAGATGGGGTTCTCACCGCGGCCCAGGCCCCGGTAGAAGGCCTCCAGGACGGCCCTGGTCACCGCCCTCCCCTCCTCGGTGGTGTCGGTCCCCAGGTTTATGGACGAGAAGACCACCTGGGCGCCCGCGCGTGAGTGCATGCTGTTAAGGTTGTAAATGAAGGCCTCCATGGCCTGGAATATATCGTCTTCCGTGGGTTTCTCCTTCAGGACCTCGCGGATCACCTCGCCCATGCTGCGGTCAAAGTGGGGAAAGCTCTGCCCCCCGAACATGTCGTTCTGGTTGCTCTGCAGGATAATCGCCGCCTGGGCCGCCGCCGAGGAAATGCGCTTTGGCGGCCGGATGTAGCCGTAGCCGGTGTTGAAGCCCTCCCTGAGCAGGCGGGCCAGGTCGATCTGAAGGCAGTTCAAGGTCTTGCTGTAGTAGTCAAGATCGTGGATGTGGAAATAGCCCTCCATGTGCGCCGCGGCAAATTCCTCCGGCAAAAGGTTGCTCAAGTAATATTTTTTGCTTGCGGCCATGGCAATTTGCAGCATCTTGGCCGAGGGCGAGTTGCCGATATTGGCGTTCTCCCGGTTGGTTTCCACGAGGATCTCCTTGACCACGTCCATGAGCTCCGACTTGGCCTCGCGGATGCGAGTGCGCCGGTCGCGGTAAAGTATGTACGCCTTGGCCGTGCGGGCATGTCCATTTTCAATGAGCACTTTTTCCACGGCGTCCTGGACCTCTTCCACCGTGGGAACTAGGCCGTTATAGCCGGTTTTCTGCAGGTGGCGGATCACCTGCACGGTCAGGTTTTCGGCAATCTCCCGGTTGCTGCCCCCCACAGCCCGGGCCGCCTTGAATATGGCATCGGTAATCTTGACCGGGTCAAAGGGGACCACCCGGCCGTCGCGCTTCCGGATCTCCTTGAAGGGATTCTCCTCAAAAGCTTGGTCGTTGGGCACAAGGGCACTCTCAGCCATTATCCTGCTCCTCCTTTTTTCCGGCTTGGGGCGGCTTGCCCTCTCTTCTCTGCCGCAGCATCTCCTCGAGCTCTCTCTTGAAGGTCTCGATGTCGGGAAACTGGCGGTAGACGGAAGCGAAGCGGACGTAAGCCACTTCATCGATCTGGCGCAGCCTTTCCAGCACGTATTCCCCGATCTCTTCGGAGGCGATCTCCCTGGCGTAGTTGCTGCGCAGCTCCTGCTCCAGGTTTTCCACAAGCTGCTGCCAGGTGGAGAGAGGAATGTTGCGCTTGCGGCCGGCCAGGATCAGCCCCCGGAGGACCTTGCTGCCGTCAAAAAGCTCACGGCGCCCGTCGCGCTTGATCACCACCAGCGGCTCTTCCTCGATCTTCTCCATGGTGGTAAAGCGCTTGCCGCAGTTGTTGCACTCTCGCCGCCGCCTGATGGCGGCGCCTTCCTGGGTGGCGCGGGAATCAAGGACGCGGCTGTCCTGGGTGCCGCAGTAGGGGCATTTCATGGTCTCTACCGCCTAGATATTGTGTTGCGATCATTATAAACCACAATATCTAGTGTGTAAAGGATAGATCAGGAAAAAGAGCATAAAAAAATCCTCCCCCTTTTCCAAAAGGGAGAGCCCTGGGCGAAGTGGATGCCGCCGTTATGGGGCACTGGAAAGGCACCCTTCCGCCCCCTCGGAGAAGCTTAGGGCATTTAAAATGGGACAAACAGGTACGTCCCCCTTGTCCCACTTCCACTGTTCATGCCCTGCCCCGCCCTCTACTCCGCCACGGGATGATCGACAAGGATGGTATCGACGCCAATTTTGACAATTTTCTCCCAGGGAATGTAATAATCCTTGGCGCGGGACAGCTTCCCCCAGACTCCTCCTGCCGCCGGTACAATGATCGCTTTAATTGCGCCCTTTTCCAGGTCAAGCTCCAGGTCCTTGATCAACCCCAGCCTGCGCCCGTCGTTGACATTGACCACATCGCGCTCCCGCAATTCGCTGACTCTGATCAACCTTTCTCTCCTCCCGGCGCTTCCTCTGCTCTATTATACGCCCTCCACCGCTCCCAGGCAATTCCACGTTGCGCCAATCGTCAACAGGGCCAGCACGCGCAGCCAGCCGCCGCTCCCCGGCAGAAAGCGGGACAACGAGGTCCGTCCCTGGCATCCCCTTTGGGGAGAGGAGACGGGGTTTACGCTACTTGAGGGCGGCCTCTTCAGGCATGATGAGGTTGTCAGGGTTGTAGGCGATCACCGGCTGGGGCGAGAAAACCAGGCAGTACATGAGCGCGCCCGCCAGCAGTGCCAGCAGCGCCAGGAGGATGCTTCGCCCACGCATTTTCCTGCCCTCCTACTGCACGTGTTTCCGCAGGTGGCCCAGGGCGGCCTTCTCCAGGCGGGAAACCTGGGCCTGCGAGATGCCGATCTCGTCGGCCACCTCCATTTGCGTCTTCCCCCGGTAGAAGCGCATGGTCAGGATCATCTTCTCCCTCTCGCTGAGCCGGGTCATGGCCTCCTTTATGGCCAGGATCTCCAGCCAGCGCTCATCGTTGTTCTTCTCGTCGCCAATCTGGTCCATGACAAAGATGGGATCGCCCCCGTCATGGTAAATGGGCTCGAAAAGGGAGACCGGCTCCTGGATTGCCTCCAGAGCGTTGACAATCTCCTCCGATTTCAGGTTCAACTCGGCGGCAATTTCACCGATGGAAGGCTCGCGGGAAAACCTGTTGGCCAGCGCATCCCTGGCCTGCAGGACCTTGTAGGCGATATCGCGCAGGGAGCGGCTGACGCGAATGGGGTTGTTGTCCCGGAGATAGCGCCGGATCTCCCCGATAATCATAGGCACGGCATAGGTGGAAAACTTCACATTCTGCTTCAGGTCAAAGTTGTCGATGGCCTTGATCAGGCCGATGCAGCCCACCTGGAAAAGGTCGTCCACGTATTCGCCCCGGTTGTTGAAGCGCTGGATCACGCTGAGAACCAGCCGCAGGTTGCCGCTGATAAGCTTCTCCCGCGCCTGCCGGTCTCCTTTCTGCATGGCCTCAAACAGCTGCCGCATGGTCTTGTTCTTCAGCACTGGAAGCTTGGACGTGTTGACGCCGCAAATTTCCACCTTGTTCAATGCTTTCGCCCCTCGCAGCTCTTGAGAGATAACTAAAGTATCTCCCCGGGGGCTCATTTTATACCGCCCGGCGGCAGGGGGTTGCTGGCGCCTATTCCATCTTCCGGATCTCGCGCTGCAGCCGCTTGATAATCCGCTTCTCCAGCCTGGAGATGTAGGATTGGGAGATCCCCAGCAGCTCGGCCACCTCTTTCTGGGTTTTTTCCACGCCGTTGATGAGCCCGAAGCGCAGCTCCATGATCCGCCGCTCCCGCGGGCTCAGCTTATCCATGGCCAGGTAGAGCAGCTTCCGCTCCACCTCTTTTTCAATATTTTTTAACACCAGGTCGCTCTCGGTGCCGAGAACATCGGAAAGAAGGAGCTCGTTGCCGTCCCAATCCACGTTCAGCGGTTCGTCGAAAGAGATCTCGCTCCGCACCCGGTTATTGCGCCGCAAAAACATGAGGATCTCGTTTTCTATGCACTTGGAGGCATAGGTGGCCAGCTTGATGTTCTTGTGGGGATCGAAGGTATTGACGGCCTTGATCAGGCCGATGGTGCCGATGGAGACGAGGTCATCTATATTGATCCCCGTATTTTCGAATTTCCTGGCGATGTATACTACCAGGCGCAGGTTGCGCTCGATGAGGATGGTGCGCACGGCCCCGTCGCCCTTCTTCAGCTTCTCCAGCAGGTAGCCCTCCTCCTCCATGCTCAGCGGCGGGGGGAGCGCCTCGCTGCTGCTCACGTAGTAAATGTAGTCAAGATAATCCAGGCCCAGCGCCCGCCTCAGGCGAAGATAGGCCAGCTTCAAGCCCAGGATGAACAGCCTCTTTCTTTTCATTCATGCCACCTCCAGTAATTAACGCTAGCCGGTGCGCAGCAGCTCCGGCGGAAGGAGGGCCCGGTATTCCGCCGCCGGTCCAAAGCCTTGCCGGGTCAACCCCAAATAGACCTGCACCCCCAGCGGCCGGCTCCGGCCGTCTTCGAGAAAAGCCACGGCGTCGGGCCTGAAGCCCAGCAGGAGCTCGCCGCGGCGAGAGAGGCCCCGGCAGGGAATGAGGGTGAAAGAGCGCACCAGCGCCGGGTCGGGCAGCTGCTCAAGGGCGCTCCAGGGCTCCGCCGCCTCGTCGGCGAGGCAGCGGTAGACCTGCGGCGGCAGCAGCCCCTCCAGGCTGCGGTAGTCCACGATGATCACCGGGGAGCCGGTAAAGGGGTCGCGGAGCCTGTTTCCCGTGTCCAGGAAGGCCGGCACGGCCTTTTCCTTGCCCCGCCAGGCCACCAGCAGCTCCGCCTGCCATAGCTTTTGCCATTTTTTGTCTTCAAGGATGGGCCTCAGCAGGCCGAAGAGAAGATAAAGGGCCAGGCAGACGCCGGCAACCAAAAGCAGGCCGCCGGTAAACCTGAAGAGGCGACGGGGGAGGTCAAGGCTGAGCAGGGCGGTGAGAGCGCCGGCCAGGGTGAAGGAGGCGAGGAAGAAAGCCCCCCAGAAAGAGAGCGTCTCCAGCGGGCGCAGCGGCCAGAAGGCGATGAAGATCATCAGCAGGGGCGCGGCCAGGATGACAGCGGCGTTAAACCACGGCGGAAGCTGCAAGGGCACCATCAGGACCGCCATGGCCCCCAGCGCCGCCCCGCCCAGCAGCCGCCCGCAAGCCGCCTGGCGGTGAAAGAGCCTGGCCGTGAACAGCAGCAGAAAGTAATGCACCACCAGGTTGAGAAGGAAAAGAAGGTCGAGATACATTCCCTGCACCCCGCCGGGAGGGGCTTGTTCTTAGATATATATGACCGGTCCTCCATGGATATGTCCTAGTATAAGCGGCGGCGGGGCAGAAGTCTGTCGCAGTTTGGGGGGGAGGAAGCCAAATTATGTGACAAAAAAACTTCCCCTTTTTGCGGGGAAGTTTTCCGGCGAAAAAACGGCCTGGCGAAAAGGCTTAATTTTCCGCGATCTTCTCGGCCTGCTCCTGGTAGCGGGACCAGGCGGGGCGATCAATGTCCCTGCCGCGGGCATAATCGCTGAAGGCCGTTTCCGGGAAGGCCTGCTGCTGGGGCTGGCGCTTCCCCTTGAAGCCCGTGGCAATGACCGTTACCCGCACCCGGTCCTGGAGCTGCGGGTCAATGGTCGCCCCGAAGATGATCACGGCGTTGGGATCGATGGAGTTGCTGGCAATATCGGCAGCCTCCTGCACCTCGAAGAGGCTTAAATCGGGGCCGCCGGTTACGTTAATGAGCAAGCCGGTAGCTCCCTCAATGGAGGTTTCCAGCAGGGGGCTGCTGATCGCCGCATGGGCCGCTTCGGCGGTGCGGTTTTCGCCGCTGCCCTCGCCCACGCCCATCAGCGCCGGCCCCTTTTCGGACATGATCGTGCGGATGTCGGCAAAATCGAGGTTGATCAGGCCGGGAACGGCGATCAAGTCGGAAATGCTCTGCACCGCCTGGCGCAGCACGTCGTCGACTACGCGGAAGGCCTCCAGCAGGGGCGTTCTCCTCTCGATGACCTGGAAGAGGCGGTCATTGGGAATGGTGATCAGGGTGTCCACCTTGTCGCGCAAGGCGGCAATCCCCTCGCTGGCCTGCCGCTGCCGCTTCCGCCCCTCGAAGCTGAAGGGCTTCGTGACCACGCCCACCACCAGGGGGCGCTTGAGGGGGGAGCTGTCCAGTTCCCGGGCAATTTCGGCAATCACCGGCGTGGCCCCGGTGCCGGTACCGCCGCCCATTCCCGCTGTCAGGAAGATCATGTCCGCGCCGCGCAGGTTCTCCTTGATGAGCTCGCGGCTCTCTTCGGCGGCCTGGCGGCCGATTTCCGGGTTGGCCCCGGCGCCCAGCCCCTTGGTGAGCTTCTCGCCAATCTGCAGTTTTATCCCCCCGCTCACCAGGTGAAGCGCCTGGGCATCGGTATTGACGGTGATAAATTCCACTCCTTTCAGGCCGGCGCTGATCATCCGGTTGACCGCGTTGTTACCGCCGCCCCCAATGCCGACAACCTTGATCGAGGTGAATTGATGCTTTTCCGTTTCAAACTCGATCATCTCGCCGGAACACCTCCTTCGGAAGCTGCCTTTCACTCTATGTACTCGTTCATCCAGTCTTTAAGCCGCTGCCATAATCCCGGCTTCTTCTTGTAGCCGCTTGCGCGCTCCTGGTAAAGCCTGGGCTGCTGTTTGTGGGCATAGTAGAGCAGCCCCACCGCATTGGTGTAGATGGGATTTTGCAGGCCCACGTAATCAAAATCCGCCCGCCGCACCTGGTCGCTGTCAAAGACCAGGGCGGCGAGTTCGATCAATCCTCTCATCTGGGAGACGCCGCCGGTAAAAACGACCCCGGCCGGGGGCAGCTCGGGCCAGCCCATTTTAATCATCTCTTCGCGGACAATGTGCAAAATCTCCTGGACCCGCGGCTGAATGTAGCGGCTGATCTCCTGCACCGAGACGCGGCGCCGCTCCCTGCTGCCCACGCTGCTAATCTCGATCTCCTCCTCGCTGTCGGAGGCGGCGAGTGAAGCGCTGCCGTGCTCAATCTTGATATTTTCCGCCGTAAAGAAGCTTGTCCGCAGGCCGATGGCCAGGTCGTTGGTAATGTGGTCCCCTCCCACGGGCACCGAGGCCAGCCGCTGCAGCTTCCCCTCCTGGAAGAGGGCGATGTCGGTGGTGCCCCCGCCGATATCCACGAGAAAGACGCCCAGCTCCTTCTCGTCGTCGGTAAGCGAGACCTCGGCGGCAGCCAAGGGCTGCAGCACCATGCCGGAGACGTTGATGCCGGCCCGGTTGATACAGCGGGTCAGGTTGCGCAGAGAGGTGATGGGGCTGGTGACGATCATGGCATCCACCTCCAGGCGCACTCCCAGCATGCCTGCCGGATCGCGGATCCCATCATAGCCGTCCACGATAAACTCGCGAGGGATCACCGCCACGATCTCACGGTCGAGCGGAAGGGCAATGACGCGGGCTGCCTGCAAAACTCTCTCAATGTCCTCCGGCCTGATCTCCCGGTCCTCGGACTGCACCGCCACCACGCCGCGGTTGTGGATGAGCTCCGTGTTCAAGGCCGGCAGGCCCACGCAGGCGGAATCGATCTTCATGCCGCACATGCGCTCCGCCTCGGCGGCGGCGAAAGCAATGGCTTCTACGGTCAACTCCAGATCAACGATAACCCCTTTTTTCATGCCCTGGGAGGGAGACAGCCCAAGACCGATGATGCTAATGGTTCCGTCAGGGCGGGGTTCACCGACAATGACCCGAACCTGAGTTGTGCCAACATCAATGCCAACGAGATAATTTTTGCGAACCAACTCTCCACCCCTTTACCCTTCCATTTCAATTCCACATTGTTTCTTTATTCCCCTTCACCTTTCTGCCTCCGGGACCAAATATTTGTCGCCCTGCCCTATTCGGCCAGCACCACGAGGCGATCCCCCGCGCGCAGGTCGAGCAGGCGGCCGGTCCCGCCCTCCTGTAGAAAAGCCTGCAGCAGGGCCAGCTTCTCTTCTATCATCTCGCTGTCCCCGAGCAGCACCTTGCGGCCGTCGCCGGTGTAGAGAACGAGGCCGGCGGGATCGGAGAGGTTCAGCTCGGCCGGCTCCAGCAGGGGAAGCCGGGACAGCGCCTCCAGGAAGACGCGCAGGGCCGCACCCTTCTCCCCGGCCAGGGCCTGCCCCATGCCTAGCTCGTCCTCCTCAACACCGGTAATCACCGGCAGGTTCTCCGCCGGGTGGGCCTGCTCGGCAAAAACAACCCCTTCCCGGTCAAGGAGCCAAAAGCGGTTTTGCGCCAGCAGCGAGGCGGCTGCCGTGCGCTCCTCCACGGTGATCTGCACGGTGGAGGGGAAGCGCCTCCTCACCTCCACGGCGCGGACCTCGGGAAGGAGGGCAAGCTTCTGTTCAATACTATCGTCTTGCAGCAGCAACAGGCTTGTCCCTTTCCGGATGCCGCTTTGCTCAATGAGCTCCGCGCTGCTGAGGCGCACATTGCCGGTGACGGCAATCTCCTTCACCCGGCAGCAGGCTTCCCCGGCCTTGAAGAGGAGCAGGCCCGCTCCCAGGAAGACAACAAGCAGGGCGGCGGCCTTCAGGAAGCGGCGGCGCCTCCTCCTGGCCCGGGGCTGCACCAGGCTAAGGCGGGAGCGGCCTCTCAAGGTATCGCCTCCTTCTCCATGCCCTCCACCCGGTAAATCCTGGCCCCGAGAGAGCGCAGCGCCTCCGGCAGCCGCTCGTAGCCCCGTTCGATATGCCTGACCCCCAGGATCTGGCTTTCGCCCCTGGCGGCCAGCGCCGCCAGGACCAGGGCCGCCCCGGCGCGCAAGTCGGTGGCCGTCACCACGGCGCCCTTCAGCGCCGGAACGCCGCTGATCACGGCCCGGTTGCCATGGACGGTAATGCGAGCCCCCATCTTGCGCAGCTCCGCCACGTGGTGGAAGCGCCCCTTGAACACGTGCTCGATGACGGTGCTGCTGCCGTTGGCCAGGGTGAGGCAGGCGACCAGCGGAGGCTGCAGGTCCGTGGGAAAGCCGGGATAGGGGTTGGTCTCCACCCTGGGAAGGGCTTTCAGCCGTCCGGCGCTGACCGTAACCGAGCTTCCTTCCACCTTCACAGAGGCGCCGGCCCGGTCAAGCAGCCGCAGCAGCGCCTCGAGATGCTCCGGGATAACCTCTTCCACGGTGACGCAGCCGCCGGTAATCGCTCCCGCCAGGAGATAGGTGCCGGCGACGATGCGATCGGGGAAGACGCTGAAGCTGCCGCCGTGAAGGCTGGGGACCCCCTTGATCCTTATCTCCGGGGTGCCGGCCCCCTTCACCTCGGCGCCAAGTATGTTCAAAAATTTCTGCAAATCCACAATCTCGGGTTCGCAGGCGGCGTTGCGGATGATCGTCTCGCCCGGTGCCGTGGCCGCGGCAAGGATGAGGTTTTCCGTGGCCCCCACGCTGGGATAGGCCAGGTTGACCACGCCGCCGCGAAGCCGCCCCTGCGCTTCAATGTAGCCGTCTTTTTCCTCGATCACGGCGCCCAAGGCCCGCAGGCCGTCGAGATGCAGGTTGATGGGGCGCTTGCCGATGGCGCAGCCCCCCGGGTAGCAGAGCCGGGCCCGGCCCAGCCGGCCCAGCAGAGGTCCCATGAGAAAGATGCTCGAGCGCATCTCCCGCATCAGGGCATCGGGGACATGGTAGCAGTCCACGTTTTCCGTCTGCAGGAGCAGGTCCTCCCCGTCTCGCTCCACCCTAGCCCCCAGGCCGGTGAGGATGGAAATCATGGCCCGGACATCGTAGAGCGAGGGGACCTTCTGCAGGCGGATCTGCTCTCCCGTTTTGTTTAACAAGGAGGCGGCCAGCACCGGCAAAATGGAATTCTTGGCTCCATGTACTTTTATCTTACCCGCAAGAGGGCGACCTCCCCGAACGACATACTTGCTCACGCCACTCCACTCCCGTCCATTTATCTCTCTTCGCCGACGATCCGGACCTCGGTCTCCAGCTCCACCCCAAATTTCTCCTTGACCCGCTGGCGCACCAGCTCGATCAAGGCCTCGATGTCGCGGGCGGAGGCGCCGCCCATGTTGACAATAAAGTTGGCGTGCTTCTCCGAGACCCTGGCAGCGCCGATGGAGAGACCCTTGCCTCCCGCAGCTTCAACCAGGCGGCCGGCGGGGTTCCCGGGAGGGTTGCGAAATACGCTGCCGGCACTGGGCTGCGTGGGGTGCCGGCGCCTTCTTTCGGCCTGGTAGCAGGCCACCTCTTCCTTCAGGGCCTCCGCATCGCCCTCCTTCAGCTTGAGCAGGGCCTCCACGATGATGCCCCTGCCGGAAAGATTGCTCTGCCGGTAGCCGAAAACAATGTCTTCCGGCGCCAGCCTGACCTCCTCGCCCTCGGGAGAGATGATCACCACCTCCGCCACCAGCGGCCCGATGTAGCCGCCAAATGCGCCGGCGTTCATCACCAGGGCGCCGCCCAGCGAACCGGGTATGCCGGCGGCAAAGCCGAGGCCGCGCAACCCCTCTTCGGCCGCCCTCTGGGCCAGAAGGGTCAGCGGCGTCCCCGCACCGGCGCGCAGCATCACCCCTTCCCGGCGGATGTAGTTGAAGGGCTCGCCGATATGCACCACCAGGCCGCGGATGCCGCCGTCACGCACCAGCAGGTTGGTGCCGTTGCCCAGTACGAAGAGGGGCAAACCGGCGCGCCTCTGCAAGCGAACAATCTCTTTCAACTCCTCCCTGTCCGCCGGGTAGAGGTAGTAATCAGCAGGCCCGCCGACCCGCCAGGAAGTATGTAGAGACATGGGTTCGTCTTTCTTATATCCGCCGCGCAAGATCCGGCTTAATTCCTGTTCCAGGTTCAAAGTTCAGTCCTCCATCAGGTAATTTATTCTATGCGCGAGCATCCCTTTATGCTAGTTTTCCCGGCCCCGCTCCGCCAGCTGGCAGAGGCAGCGGTAAACCCGCGCAGCGGCATCGGGAACGGCCAGCTTCGCCCCGGCACGGGCCATCCGCTCCAGCAGAGCCGGCTCGGCTCGCAGCTTCTCCAGCTCGCGGCGCAGGCGGTAGGGATGGAAATTTTTCTCCTCGATGAGCAGCGCCGCCCCGGCCCGCTCCAGGAGGCGGGCATTGTAATACTGGTGGTTGTTGGCCACGTTGGGCGAGGGCACGAGAATGGCCGGCAGCCCCAGGGCGGTGATCTCCGCCAGGGTGGTGGCCCCGGCACGGGTTATGACCAGGTCCGCCGCCGCCAGGGCCAGGGGCATCTCCTCCAGGTAGGGATAGAGCTGCACCCGGCCGGGCAGCAGCCCCAGCTCCTCCTTAACCCGCCGGTAGTAGATGTCACCGGTAACGTAAATCAGCTGCATCCCCGGCGGGAGCCAGCCCGCCTTGAGAAATTCAACCATGACCTCGTTAATTCGCAAGGCCCCCCGGCTGCCTCCGTAAGCCACGATCGTCTTCAGGGAGGGATCGAGCCGCAGCCGCTCCTGCGCGGCGGCGCGATCCACGGCCGCCACCTCGCTGGCCCGGGGATTGCCGGTAAAGGCGGTCCTGCTGCGGCGGGGAAATGCGTCGCGCGACTCCTCGAAGGAGAGGCAGACCAGCTGCACCAGCGGCGCCAGCATGCGGTTGGCCAGACCCGGGACGGCGTTCTGCTCATGCAACGCCGCCGGCCGCCCCGCCAGCCGGGCGGCGAGAATTACCGGGGCGGCCACGTAGCCGCCGGTGCCGAAAACCACATCCGGCCGGAAAGAGGCCATGAGGCGCCGCGCCCGCTGCAGCCCCCGCCAGAGATCGCGGCTAAAGGAGCCCAGCCGGCGCAGGCTGCCCCCGAAGCCGCTGGCGGGAATAGTCTCCATGGCGAAGCCCGCCGCCGGCACGATTTTCTTCTCCAGGCCTCTCTCGCTGCCCACGAAGAGGATCTCCACGGCAGGGTCCTGCGCTTTGGCATAACGTGCCAGCGTCAGGGCGGGGTAGATATGACCGCCTGTCCCACCCCCGGTTATGATCATGCGCACCGGCTGTTCCCTCCTTTCTAATTCCCTACCGGTGGCAGTGCCGCGAAATGTTCAGCAGGATGCCCAGGCTCAAGAGGTTGAAAAACACCGAGCTGCCGCCGGCGCTGATGAGCGGCAGGTTGATCCCCGTCACCGGCAGCGTTCCCGTAACCATGCCCACGTTGATGATCACCTGCAGCGCCAGCGTGGCGGTGATGCCGGCCGCCAGCAGGCAGCCGAAAGTGTCGGGCGCGGTGAGCGCTATCTTCAACCCCCGCCAGACCAGCACAAAAAAGAGCAGCAGCACCGCCGTGGCTCCCACAAAGCCCAGCTCTTCGCCGATGACGGCGAAGATAAAGTCATTGTGCGGAAAGGGCAGGTAGTAAAGCTTCTGCCGGCTCCGCCCCAGGCCCACCCCGAAAAGATGCCCCGGTCCCAGGGCGTAGAGCGACTGGATGATGTGATAGCCGCTGCCGGTGGGATCGGCCCAGGGATCGGCAAAGGATAACAGCCGCTGCAGGCGGTAGGGCTTTTTTATGGTCACCGCCACCAGGGCGGGCACGGAAATGAGGGCCAGCCCTAACACCTGCTTGAAGGGCATCCCCGCCAGCAGGACGATGACGCCCGTTCCGGCAAGCAGGATCAGGGCGCTGCCCAGGTCGGGCTGGCTCACCACAAGGGCGAAGGAAAGCCCCGCCAGCAGCAGCGGGACAAAGCTGCTCGACCAGAAGCGCTCCATCCTGATGCTGCGGCTGCTCATAAAGGCCGCCGCAAAAAGAACCAGCGCCAGCTTGGAGAGCTCGGCCGGCTGGAAGGTGAAGGCGCCGAAGTCCAGCCAGCGCCTGGCCCCGGTGCCCAGGTCGGTGCCCAGTCCCGTATAGACCAGGCCCAGCAGGAAAAAGCTTAGCAGGAGCAGGAAAAGCGAGAGGCGCCGCAGCTTCCAGTAGTTTACCCGCGAGACCAGGTACATCGCCGCCAGGCCCAGCAGCACCCAGAGCACCTGCCGCCGCAGGAAATAGTAGGGGTCGCCGTAGCTTTCCTCGGCGATGATATAGCTGGCGCTGAAAACCATGACCAGGCCGATGCCCAGCAGCAGGAAGATGACCAGGATCAGCGCATAATCGGGATCATGAAGCTGCTCTTTTTTCATGCTCCGCCCTCTTTTTCGCGCAGCCGGAGGACCAGTTCCTTGAAGCGGTTCCCCCGGGCCTCGTAATCGGGAAAGGCATCCCAGCTGGTGCAGGCCGGCGAGAGAATGACCATATCCCCCGGCCGGGCGCGGGACCAGGCCTCTTCCACCGCCTCCTCCAGCGTAGCCACCTCCCGGCAGGCGGCAAAGCCCGCTTCGGCAGCGGCGCGGGCCAGCTTGGCCCTGGACTCCCCGAAGAGAACCAGGTAACTGACCTCCTCCTTGATAACCTCCGCCAGCTCTGAAAAATCGCTCCCCTTATCCCTGCCTCCGGCAAGGAGGATCTTCCTTTTCCCAGGAAATGAGCGCAGCGCCTTGATCACCGCCGCGGGGTTGGTGCCCTTGGAGTCGTTGATGAACTCCACCCCCCCGATCTCGGCGACAAACTCGAGGCGGTGGGGGAAGCCCTTGAAGCGCCTCAGCACCCGGCCGATGGCCTGTGGCGGCACGCCTGCCGCCCAGGCTGCCGCCGCGGCGGCGAGGGCATTTTCCTGGTTATGCTCGCCCGGCAGGGCCAGCTCCTTCACCGGGCAGAGAGAAGCCACCTTCCGCCCCCCCTTGAAGAGGGCCAGCTCTCCTCCTTCGATGCCGGCGCCGCGCTCCACGGGGCCGCGGGCAAACCAGAGCAGCTCCGCCCGCAGCTCCTCCTGAAGCCGGCTCACGGCGGGGTCGGCGGCGTTGAGCACGGCAAAATCGCCCTCCCGCTGGTTTTCAAAAAGCCGCGCCTTGGCCCGGAAGTAGCTCTCCAGGCTGCCGTGATAGTCCAGGTGATCCTCTCCAAAATTTAAGAACACGCCCACCGCCGGCCTGAAATCCCGGATATCGGCAAGCTGGAAGCTGCTCAGCTCCGCCGCCACCGCCCCGCCCGGGCCCACCTGCTCCACGGCCGCGCAGAGCGGCAGGCCGATGTTGCCGGCGGCCACGGCCCCGTTAAAGCGCGCCTCTTTAAGGATCTCCGCCAGCAAGGCGGTGGTCGTGGTCTTGCCGTTGGTCCCGGTGATCCCGATGATGGGAGCCTTCATAAAAGCATATGCCAGCTCCACCTCGGATAAAACCGGGATCTGCAGCTCCGCCGCCCGTTTAAAGAGCTCCAGCCCCGGGGGAACGCCGGGGCTTTTGACGACCAGGCTGACCCCGGGGGAGATGAGCTCCGGGGGATTGCCTCCCGTTACCGCCTCCACCTGCCCGTACTTTTTCAGGGCCGCCAGCTGCTCCTGCAGCGCGGCGGCGGGGCGGCTGTCGGTAACAATGACCCGCGCGGCCCCCTTCTCCGCCAGCAGGGCCGCGGCGGCGCTGCCGCTGCGGGCCAGGCCGACGACGACGACGCTTTGTCCGCGAATGAGATCAATCAACGGGAAACAACTCCCCTCCCTCACCAGGGCCGCCACTCCAGGAGCCCGATGAGGGCAAAGATAAAGGCCAGGGCCCAAAAGGCGGTGACCACCTGCCACTCGCTCCATCCCTTAAGCTCGAAATGATGGTGCAGCGGGGCCATGAGGAATATGCGGCGCCCGGTAAGCTGGAAGCTGAGCACCTGCAGGATCACCGAGAGCGCCTCGATTACATACAGACCCCCAATCACCACCAGGGAGAGCTCCGCCTTGGCCAGAATGGCCGCCGCGGCCAGGGCGCCGCCCAGCCCCAGCGAACCCACGTCTCCCATGAAGATGCGAGCCGGGTGGAGGTTGTAGATTAAGAAGCCGAAGCAGCCCCCCACCAGCGCCCCGCAGAAGAGGGCCAGGTCAACCAGGCCGCTTTCCAGGGCGATGTAGAGAAAGGCCAGCAGGGAGATGATCGCCGCCCCCGTGGCCAGCCCGTCGATGCCGTCGGTTAGGTTGACGGCATTCGTGGTGGAGAGAATGATTAAAAAGATGAAGAAGGGATAAAGCCAGCCCAGGTCAAGGGCTGTCCCGGCAAAGGGCAGCTCCACCACGGGATTGTAATTCCCCGAGAGATAGAGCAGCCCGGTGAAGAGGACGGTCAGCAGGGCCTGCCCGGCAATCTTGCTGCGCGCCTTTAAGCCCAGCGAGCGGCCGTGCGCCATCTTGGCATAGTCGTCGAGCCAGCCGATGAGGGCGCTGCCCAGGGCCAGCAAAAGGGCCATCCAGAGGCGCGGGCTGAAATTCCCCCGCAGCAGGAGCGCCACCGTGGCGGCGGCAAGAAAAACCACGCCGCCGGCGGTGGGCGTCCCCGCCTTTTTCAGGTGGCGGGAGGGGCCATCGGCCCGCACCTGCTGCCCAAACTGCCGCCGCCGCTGCAGGGCGATATAAAAGGGGCAGAAAAGGACACTGACGGCAAAAGCGATGAGGGCGGTTAAGAAAACAGTCTTCGGCAACGGCTCAATCTCCCTCCCGCATCTCCATTAATCCCTGCACAATGTTTTCCATGCGCATGCCCCGCGAACCTTTTACCAATATATACCATCCCGCGCTTTCCGGCGGCAGCATCTTTTTTACCGCCTCCAGGGCTTCCGCGTGGCTGCGGCAGGCCACGGCCGGAAGGCCTTCCGCGGCGGCCCCCGCGGCAATCTCCGCCCCCAGCTCGCCCACGGCAACCAGCGCCCCAATGCGGGCGCGGGCGGCGAAGCGGCCTATCTCGCGGTGCGCCTCCGGGCCCCCCGGGCCGAGCTCAAGCATGTCCCCCAGCACGGCAACAGACTGGGCCCCGCCCAGGTCGCGGAGCACCTCCAGCGCCGCCCTGACGGAGTCGGGATTGGCGTTGTAACTGTCGTCGATAATCTTCCAGCCGGCGGGGCTTTCCAGCAGCTGCAGGCGCCCGGGGGTCATTTCAATGCCGGCCAGCGCCGCCTGCATCTGATCCGGGCTCACCCCCAGCAGCCAGCCCACGGCAATGGCGGCCAGGGCATTGCTGACCAGGTGCCTGCCGGGCCGGAGCAGGGTAAAGGCGGCCTCCTCGCCGCCGGGGAAGCGCACCCTGAATATACTGCTCTCCCCCTGCCTCGTCCAGGCCACGGCCCGGAAATCGCCGTGCTCAAAGCCGTAGGTGTAGGCCTTCCCTTCAAAGCGCGCCGCCATCTCCCGCAGGCGCGCATCGTCGCCGTTGAGGACGGCGATGCCCTGAGGGCCAAGGGCCTGTAGCAGCTCCGCCTTCGCCGCGGCTATGGCCTCCACGCTGCCGAGCATCTCCAGGTGGGCCGTGCCGATGTTGGTGATCACACCTATGTTGGGCGCGGCCCACTTCGCCAGCGCGGCAATCTCGCCCGGGGCGCTCATGCCCATCTCCAGCACCGCCGCCCGGCAGCTCACGTCCAGCCGCAGCAGGGTCAGGGGGAGGCCGATCTCGTTGTTCAGGTTCCCCTCGGTCTTCAAAACCTTCATGGCGCCGGAGAGAACGCCGTGAATGAAATCCTTGGTCGTGGTCTTGCCGCTGCTCCCGGTGACGCCGATGACGGGAATGCGGAAGCGGCGCCGGTGGTAGGCCGCCGCCTGCTGCAGCGCCTGCAGCACATCGGGGACGCCGATGATGAGCGCCTGCGGCGGCAGCGCGGGCAGTGGGCGCCGGGCGTAAAAGGAGCCGGCCGCCCCGGCGGCCACGGCAGCGGGGACGTAGTCATGCCCGTCCTCCTTCTCGCCGCGCAGGGGGACAAAGAATTCGCCCCTCCGGATGGTCCGGGAGTCGATGGAGAAGCCGGCCAGGACCTGCTGCGGGTCTCCCTGCAGCAGCTCGCCCCGGCAGGCTTCGAGCAAATCCGTTCCCCTAATGGACATAAGCTTTCGCTTCCCTTCCCAGCTGTTCCCTTATTAGTTCGCGCGCCACCGCCCGGTCGTCAAAGGGATAGCTGCGGTCGCCGTAGATCTGCTCCGCTTCATGCCCCTTTCCCGCAATGAGGACCAGGTCGCCGGACCGCGCGGCGGCAAGCGCCGCGGCGATGGCCTCCCGGCGATCGGGTATGACGCGGTAACCTTCGGCTGGGGGGCGGCGCTCCAGCCCCGGCAGCACGTCGGCATAGATCTGCGCCGGATCCTCGCCGCGGGGGTTGTCATCGGTGAGGATGGCCAGGTCGCTGTACGCGCCGGCGGCCTCGCCCATGAGGGCCCGCTTGCTGCGATCGCGCTCGCCGCCGCATCCGAAGACGGTGATGACCCGCCCCGGGCTGAGCTCGCGCGCCGCCTGCAGGGCATTGGCCAGGCCGTCGGGGGTGTGGGCATAATCAACGAGGACGGCGTATTCCTGCCCCGCCTCCACCGCCTCAAAGCGACCGGGCACGCCCGGGAAAGAGTCAAATATTGCCGCCATTTCTGACAGCTTAAATCCTTCCACCAGTCCCACGGAGATGGCGGCCAGGCTATTGTAAACGTTAAACCTTCCCTTCAGGGGGAGCCGGAAACGCTCGCTCCCCGCGAAGGTAACGGCGCGGAAGGAGATCCCCGCCGCGGTGCAGCGTATATCCTCGGCCCGCACATCGGCCGGCGCGTTGATCCCGTAAGTGAGGCACTGCCCCTGCGTCCATCTCCTGATATAGCGGTAGCAGCGCGAATCGGCATTGAGCACCGCCACCTGCGGCCTCCCTTCCTCGTCGCCGCCCCATCCCAGGTGGGCAAAAAGCTTCGCCTTTGCCCGCAGGTAGGAGGCAAAGGTCTTGTGGAAGTCGAGATGATCGCCGGTAATATTGGTGAGCACGGCCACATCGAAGCGGCAGCCGAGGACCCGGTCCTGGGCCAGGGCGTGGGAGGAAACCTCCATGGTCACATGCCCGGCGCCCATGGCGGAAAGCCGGGCCATCATCTCCTGCAGCTCGGGCGGCTCCGGCGTCGTCGCCGTGGCCGGCAGCGTTTCAGCCCCCAGCCGGCAGCCGATCGTCCCCAGCAGCCCCGTAACTTCGCCCCGTGCCCGGAAGAGCGCGTCGATGAGGTGCGTTGTCGTCGTCTTGCCGTTGGTCCCCGTTACCCCGATGAGGCGGAAATGGCGGGAGGGGCAGCCGTAAAAGCGATCCGCCAGCAGGGCCAGGGCCGGCCTCACCTCGGGAACGCGCACCAGGGGGCGGCCCCTGAGGGGGCAGTCGCGCTCCACCACCGCGGCCAGGGCCCCCCTTTGAAAGGCCTCTTCGGCATATTGCCAGCCCTTCCCGCGGCGCCCTTCCAGAGAGAAGAAAAGGGCTCCCGGCTTCACTTTTTTGCTGTGACAGGCCAGTGCGCAGACCTCGCCGTCAATCTCTCCTTCCACGCTTTTTATTAGCAGCGGCTTCAGCAGCTCCTCCAGCATCATTTTCCCCAAGCAGCCTCTCTTCCGGTTTTGTTCTGCCAGGCTGCTTCTGCGCAGCCCGGCATTTTATCATATTCCCGAAAGATGAAGCTGTGCCGGGTCTTTCTACTGCTCCAGAGGAGAGCCGAAGAAAACCTTGATCACATTCCCCTTTTCCACGCGGCTTCCGGCAGCGGGCTCCTGGCGCAGGGCGATGCCCGAGCCCTCCGCCTCCAGGTAGAGGCCCAGCCAGTTGAGCACCTGCCCCACGTCCTTCACCGTAAAGCCGCTGAGATCGGGCACGGTGATGCTGCTCCTGGAAAAAGCTTCTTCATCGCCCAGGTAGACCACGACCTGCGTCTGCCGGGAAACCGTGGCCCCCGCCTTGGGGGTCTGATTAACAATATATTGCCCTTCTCCAATTAATCTTAACATAAGTCCGGCCGTATCGACCCGCGCCGCCGCCTCATCCACGGTCAGCCCGCGCAGTTCGGGCACCTCCACCGGCTCCGCCGGGGCGGCGGGCTTCTCCGAGGGGGGCACCTGGAGGTAGTTGAGCACATCCACCATGATGCGCCTGAAAAGGGGGGCGCCGAGCTGGGAGCCCCACTGGGGGCCGCGGCTGGCCCCGTCCACGGCCACGTAGAGAACAATCTGCGGATCCTCCACCGGCACAAAGCCGATCATGGAGACGATATACTCCCCGGGGATGTAGCCGCCGCGCGGTCCCGGCTTCTGCGCCGTCCCTGTCTTGGTGGCAATGCGGTAGCCCTCGATGGCCGCGTTCTTGCCGCTGCCGTTGAGGGTCACGCTCTCCATGATCCGCGCCACCCGCTCAGCCGTAGAACGGGAGATGACCTGGCGGACGAGCTCCGGCTTACGCTCGTAGACGACCTCCCCCTCGGCGTTGCAGATCTTCTCCACCAGGTAGGGTTTCATCAGCTTGCCCCCGTTGGCGATGGCCGAAACGGCCATGAGCTGCTGCAGCGGGGTTACCGATACCCCCTGGCCGAAAGCGGTGGTGGCCAGCTCCACAGGACCGAGCTGCTCATCTTCAAAAACAACGCCGCCGCTCTCCCCGGGATAGTCGATCCCCGTGGGCTTCCCAAAGCCAAAGGCGCGGATGTAGCGGAAGAGCTTCTCCTCGCCCAGCCGCTGCCCCAGGTTGATGAAGGCGGGGTTGCAGGAGCTCTCCACCGCCTGGAGATAGCTGATGCTGCCGTGGCCGCTGCCGGTCCAGCAGTGGATATTGTGGCCGCCCACGGAGGCGAAGCCGCGGCAAAAATAATACTCCTGCTCGTTGTAAAGCCCCTCCTCCACGGCGGCGCAGAGGGTGATGAGCTTAAAGGTCGACCCCGGCTCGAAGGAGCTCGTTATGGGGGGGAGGGCCCAGTACTTGGAATCATACTTTTCGTAGTGCAGCGGATCATAATCAGGCTTCGATGCCGCCGCCAGGATGGCGCCGGTGCGGGGATCGGCGGCAATGGCCATGACCGCCTTGGGCTGGAACTCGATCATGGCCCGGGCCAGCTCCCGCTCCACGATGTACTGGACCGTTTCGTCGATGGTCAGGTAGAGATCCATCCCCTCCTTGGGCGGGACAAAACGCTTGATCTCGTGCGGGATGGGCCGGTTTAGGTTGTCAGAGGGGAAAAGCAGGTAGCCCTCCTTCCCCTTGAGCTGCTCCTCGTAGTAGACCTCCAGCCCGGCCAGGCCCTCGTCCATGCCCACAAAGCCGAGCAGCTGCGAGGCCAGGGTTCCGTTGGGGTAGAAGCGCTGCCCCTCGGTGGTAAAGATAATCCCGGGCAGCTCCAGCTCCCGCACCGCCTGCGAGGTCTCCGGCGTCACCTTGCGCTTCAGGTAGATGGCGCTGAGATTCATGGTCAGCTTCTCCAGCAGCTCCTCTTCCTTCATCTCCAGCACCGGCGCCAGGAGCTTCGCCGTCTTCACGGGATCCTCTATTTGCGCCGGGATGGCCACCACCGTGTCCACGGTGGAGCTTCCGGCAAGCATTCTTCCCTCGCGGTCATAGATGGTGCCGCGCGGCGAGCGCGCGGGGATGCTGCGGTTCCACTGCTCCCAGGCCGCCTCGTAGAGCTCCTCGGAGCGGATGATCTGCAGCCAGCCCAGCCGGCCGATGAGGACAGCCACGGCCATGATAATGAAAAAAAACATGACCATGACCCTGCGGCGCACGGCGGGCAGCGTTACCGATAGCTCCAGCAAGCGGCGCTCACTCCCCTGCGGCGGATGCACCTCCCCGGCCGGCGGTGAGGATCCTCACCTGGCCGCTTTCCGGCTCCTGCATGCCCAGCTCGGAGCGGGCAATCATCTCAATGCGGGCCAGGGAGCTCAGCCGGGCCGCCTCCTGCTCCAGCTGCCGGTATTCCTCCTGCAGAGCGCTGATCTTCTCTTCGGCACGGGCAATCCGGTAGTGCAGGGAAACCATGGAGGAGTACTGAGCGATGATCACCAGGCCGAGGAGAAAGCAGCCGGCCAGCAGGAGAAAAGGCATGCTCCGCAGCCCCAAAAGACGGCGCTCCCGGACACGGCTTGCCTTCCCGGCAGGCTGTTCCTGCGGCAAATGAACCGGCCGGTGGTCGGTTAATATATTTCTGGCCTGTAACACTTTTATGCACCCTCTTCTCTCTTTAGAACGCGCCTCTCTGCGGCGCGCAGCAGCGCGCTGCGGGCGCGGGGATTTCGCGCGATCTCTTCCGCCGCCGGCCGCACCGCTTTGCGGGTTAGCAGGAGCAGCTCGCCATCCCCCCCGCAGGTGCAGGGGAAGCCCCGCGGGCAACTGCAGCTGCGGGAATGCTCCCGGAAGAAGCGCTTCACGATGCGGTCCTCCAAGGAGTGGTAGGCGATGACGCAGATCCTCCCTCCCGGGGCCAGGCTGGCCACCGCCTGCGGGAGAAAGCTCTCGATGTTCTCCAGCTCGCGGTTCACGGCAATGCGCAGCGCCTGGAAGGTGCGCCGCGCCGGGTGGCCTCCCCTCCTCCGGGCAGGGGCGGGGATGGCCCTTTTTACAATTTCAGCCAGCTCGGCGCCGCTTTGGATGGGCCCCTCCTTCTCGCGGTGGGCCACGATCCCCGCCGCGATGCGCCGCGCCCACCTCTCCTCGCCGTAGCGCAGGATGATTCGGGCCAGCGAAGCCTCCGGGAGCTCGTTGACCAGCCTGGCGGCATCCGTCTCCAGGCGGCGGTCCATGCGCATGTCCAGCCGCTCATCCTGCCGGTAGGAGAAGCCGCGCGCCGGATCGCTCAGCTGGAGCGTGGAGACGCCCAGGTCCATGAGGATGCCGTCCACGCGGGAAACGCCTAACTCCCACAAGACCGCTTCCAGCTCGGTATAGCTTCGCCGCAACAGCCGGAACCTACCTGCAAAAGGCGCCAGCCGCCGCGCCGCCCGCTCCAGGGCGGCGTCGTCCCAGTCCAGGCCGATGAGCAGGCCCGGCTCCTTCAGCCGGCTGCAGATGGCGGCGGCATGCCCGCCGTCCCCCACGGTGGCGTCGACGTAAATGCCCTCCTCGCGGCAGTTGAGGTAGTGGAGCACCTCTTGGACCATGACCGGGATATGCTCTTCCGCCATGCGCGTCCCCCGCTAAAAGACGAAATCGGCAAGCTTCTCCGCCACCGCCTCGAAATTGAGGTTTTCGGCGCTGGTATATTCTCTCCAGGCGGCCTCGCTCCATACCTCCACCCGGTCGGAAACGCCAATGATGGCCACCTCTTTTTCGATGCCGGCATATTCGCGCAGGTTCTGCGGGATCAAGATCCGCCCCTGCTTGTCAATCTCCACCTCGGCGGCGCCGGAGAAAAAGTAGCGGGCGAAGGCGCGGGCCTCGCTGCGGGTCAGCGGGAGCTCCTTGAGCTTCTGCTCGATTTTCTTCCAGGCTTCCAGGGGGTAGATGAAAAGGCAGCGGTCAAGGCCCCTGGTGATCATGATCACGTCGCCCAGGCCTTCCCGCAGCTTGGCCGGAATGATCACCCGCCCCTTCTCATCGAGGGTGTGCTGGAATTCCCCGGTAAACATGGCCCGCCTCCATCCACTTTGCTCCACTATCCACCACTTACATATCAATTCGCGCCACCGGGAAAAACTCCTTCTTAAAACCGCCCAAAAATAAAAAAAAAGAGGAAAAAATACCTCCTCTTCTCACTAATTAATGACAGGACTGACATATATTTACAATAAATATTGGCTGCCCCTGTCGCCTTTTGTTATATTCCCCCGCGGGGTGCAGCCATCGTTCAGCATCTGTCGCCCTTTTCCGCGGGCGATCTTCCCAATCAATCATCTTTGCCGCGAACCGCGGCAGTCCCGAAACGACAGCCCCGCCTTTGCTGGGGCAAGCTGTCGCCGCAGGGCGCTTCATGCCGGAAAGGCGGCGCCTACAAAAACCCCGCCATGCCGTGGACCGTTGGGTTTTGAACCCTTCCCCCTAAAGGTGGGTGCCCTCTTAGCTGCTTTGTAGGTCCTCTCGAAGGAGGCTTCTACGCTACAGCTAAAGCCCGGGCTCCCTTTAAATGTGTGTTAGCTCAAAACTTAACCGGTTTACACGAGCACAGCAGGGCTTTTGGCACTAGGATCATAGCATAAGGGCCGGCAAGAAGCAAGAGTTTCAAGAGGCCGGCAGCAGGAAAAAAGATACAGGAGGCATGAAACAGCCGCCATGAACGCCCCCTTGCCCAAAAAACATCCCCCTTAAACGCTGTCAGCAGCTACGCCGGGGTCATATGATATATGGAATACCCTGTCAATTTAAAAGGAGAATGGCACCGTGGGCGATGCGCTGACCAAGCTGCTTTACCTGGCCGTGGCGGTGGAATTCATCACCGAGACGCTCCGGAAAGGCCTCCCTTTTTTGCAGCGGCTGCCGGCGGCCTGGCTCGCCGCTGCCATGGGCGTTCTCATCTGCTTCCTTACCGACCGGGGGCTGCTGGCGCCGGCCGGGGACGGCTTCATCCGCTGCCCCTATGCCGACTACCTCCTTACCGGGCTGCTCATCTCCCGCGGCTCCGGGGTCATGCACGATCTCATCAACGCCTTTAGCGGGCTGGGCCGCCGTCTTTTGCGGCGGATTTGACGGCAATGCCCAGCTCTTGCAGCTGGTGGGGCTCCACGGGAGCGGGCGCACCGGTGAGAAGGCAGCTTCCGGCGGCAGTCTTCGGGAAGGCGATGACCTGGCGGATGGACTCGTCCCCCGTGAAGAAGGCCACCAGCCGGTCAAGCCCCAGGGCAATGCCGCCATGGGGCGGCAGGCCGTAGTCAAAGGCTTCCAGCAGGAAGGAGAACTTCTCCATGGCCTCCGCTTCTGAAAGGCCCAGGAGATTGAACACCTGCATCTGGACCTCGCGGCGGTGGATGCGCGTGCTGCCGGAACCCAGCTCCACCCCGTTGAGAACGAGATCGTAAGCCTGCGAGCGCACCGCCAGCGGCTCCGTCTCCAGAAGGTGGAGGTCATCCTCGTGCGGTGCGGTGAAGGGATGGTGGGCCGCGTTCAACCGCTTCTCCGCGGCGTCGTATTCAAAGAGGGGAAAGTCCACCACCCAGAGGAAGTGCGGCTCCGGGGAGAGCTCTTCCGGGGCCAGGTGCAGCCGCAGCCTGCCCAGCACCTCGTGGCAAACCGCGGCCTCGCCGGCGGCAAAAAGGAGCAGGTCGCCGGGCGCCGCCTCCGTCAGCTCCCCGATGCGATCCAGCAGGGCGGGGCTGAAAAACTTGGCTATGGGCGAGCGCCAGCCCTCCTCCTGCCGCGCCATCCAGGCCAGACCCCCGGCGCCAAAGGCCACGGCCAGCTTCACCAGGTCGTCCAACTCCTTGCGGCTGGCGCCTCCTTTACCCGGCACGCGCAGGGCTTTGACCACGCCCCCTTTTTCCAGGGCATCGCGGAAAATCTTGAATTCGCTCTCCCGAGCCGGCTCGCTGCAGTCCACCAACTCCATGCCGAAGCGCAGGTCCGGCTTGTCCGAGCCGAAGCGCTCCATGGCCTCGCGGTAAGTCATCCTGGGGAAGGGTAATGCAAGCTCGCGCCCCAGAATCTCTCTGAAGAGGCAGGCCATCATCCCCTCCACAATGGCGAAGAGGCGCTCCCTGCCGAGGAAGGAGATCTCCATGTCAATCTGGGTAAACTCCGGCTGCCGATCCGCGCGCAGGTCCTCGTCCCTGAAACAGCGGGCAATCTGGAAGTAGCGCTGTACCCCAGCGGCCATGAGCAGCTGCTTGAAGAGCTGCGGCGACTGCGGGAGCGCGTAGAAGGAGCCCCGGCTGGTGCGGCTGGGCACAAGGAAATCGCGCGCCCCTTCGGGGGTGCTCCGCGTGAGCATGGGCGTCTCGATCTCGAGGAAGCCGCATCCGTCGAGGTAGTCGCGGATGAGCTTCACCATGCGGTGGCGCATCTCCAGGCGGCGGTAATTCTCCGGGCGGCGTAGATCCAGGTAGCGGTAGCGCAGGCGCACGTTTTCATCCACCTGAATGCCGTCTTCAATGTAGAAGGGAGGCGTCTTGGAGCGGTTGAGTATCTCCAGTGACTTGACACGGACTTCGATCTCGCCTGTTTTCAGCGCCGGGTTCACATTGGCGGGATCGCGGCGGACAACCTCGCCCCCCACCTTGACCACGTACTCGCTGCGCAGCGTTTCGGCCACGTCAAAAAGCTCCCCGCTGCTTTCGCTGTCGAAGACGAGCTGCACGATGCCGGTGCGATCCCGGAGGTCGACAAAAAGGAGCCCGCCGTGATCGCGGCGGCGCTGCACCCAGCCGTAAAGGGTTACCTCCCTGCCGGCATCTTCAGCCCGCAGCTCGCCGCAACCGGGGGGATCCCCGGCAGGATTGTCCGGCAAAGCGCTCCCCTCTTCCCCGGGGCCGGCTTCGGCGGCCCGCAGCCTCTCCAGGAGTTCCTCCCGCGTCAGCTCCTCCTGCTCCCCGCTCTCCATGCGGCGCAGGGTCACCTTGCCCGCGGCCAGCTCGCGCGAGCCCATGATAACCACGGCAGGGAAGCCCTTGCGCCCGGCATACTTCATCTGCCCCTTCAGGCTGCGCCCCATGAGCTCCACCTCCGCAGCGACGCCGTTCCGGCGCAGCTCTTCGGCCAGGCCCAGCGCATCGCCCAGCAGCTCCTCGCCGGTCATGGCAATGTAAAGCGGGGGCCTGGCGGGGGCAAAGGGCGCCGCGGCGGCGCTTTCCGCGGCGGCAAGGAGCCGCTCGATCCCGAAGGCCACGCCCACGCCGGGCACCGAGGGGCCGCCGCAGGATTCCACCAGGTTGTCGTAGCGCCCCCCGCCGCCCAGGGAGCCCTGCGGGCCGGCGTTGCGGGGCACAAACTCAAATGCGGTCCGCGTATAGTAGTCGAGGCCGCGCACCAGGCGGGGGTTGAGCAGGTAAGGAATGTGCAGCCCTTCCAGCAGCTTGCGGAGCTGGCGGAAATGGGAATCGCAGGCACTGCAGAGGCAGCCCGTCAGCTGCGGCGCCTGCCGCATAAGCTCCCGGCAGCGCTCCTCCTTGCAGTCGAGAACGCGCAGCGGGTTGCCGGCAATGCGGCGGCGGCAGTCCGGGCAGAAATTTTCCGCCAGCGGCTGCAGGTAGTCGAGAAGCTTGCTGCAGTAGGCGGGGCGGCACTGCGGGCAGCCCACGCTGTTGAGCTCCAGGTCAAAGTCTTCGATGTGCAGCGCCTTCAAGAAGCCCAGGGAGAGGGTAATGATCTCCGCGTCGGCGGCCGGGCCGGCGGCGCCGAAAAGCTCCAGCCCCACCTGGTGGAACTGGCGGTAGCGCCCCGCCTGCGGGCGGTCGTAGCGGAACATGGGGCCGATATAGTAAAGCTTTACCGGCTGCGGCCCCTCTTTCATATTGTGCTCCAGGTAGGCACGCACCACCGGGGCGGTGCCCTCGGGCCGCAGGGTCATGCTGCGGCCGCTGCGGTCCTGGAAGGTGTACATCTCCTTGGAGACGATGTCGCTCTCCTCGCCCACGCTGCGGGTAAACAGCTCCGTCTGCTCAAAAAGAGGCGTGCGTATTTCCCTGTAGCCGTAAAGCTTGCAAAACCGGCGAAAAGTTTCCTCCAGCTGCTGCCACTTCTCCACTTCTTCCGCAAATATATCTCTCGTCCCCCGGGGAGCTCGATACTGCAATTCCCTTTCTCCTTCCCGAAAAAATTATCCACAATTATAAATCAACTAGCGCTCCTCTGTCTACCGGCTTTCCCTTTACTCCTCGAACTCGCGCCGCAGCCGCTCCATCTCGGCGGGCGTAAGTCCCTCGCTGCTGGCGAGCTCTTCATCCTCGCTAATCTCGCCAGAGAAATATTCCGCCAGAAAATAAGGCTGCTCCTCGCGCTGGCGGCGCCTCAGCAGGAGCTTGTTAATCCAGCGGCTCAGCGGGCCGGCCATGCCCAAACACCCCCTGTGCGATCCGTTCCTGTAAATCTATTATCTCCAGGCGGGAAAAGTCCCGGGCTGGCAATAATTTCAATCCCTGCAGGCGCCTGCAGGCAGGATACCGGCAATTTCACGCGGCCATGGCAATTTCCGCAGGCGATCGTTTTCTTGCGGGGCATTCCCCACCACTACACCTGTAACCAAGACTTGGCAGAAAAAGAAACGCCCTTGATATGATAAATATCTTGCATCTATCTTCCGGCTTCTTGCTTCTTTTAGAATGTCTTGCGGCTGTCCAGGAGGATGGTCACGGGGCCGGCGTTAACCTGCTCGATGCGCATCATCGCCCCAAAGCGGCCCGTGGCCACGGGCACGTCCCGCTGCCGCAGCTGCGCGCAAAACTCCTCGAAGAGCAGGCCCGCCTCCTCGGGAGGGGCGGCCTCGGTAAAGCTGGGGCGCCGCCCCTTGCGGCAGTCGCCGTAAAGTGTGAACTGGGAGATGCAAAGCGCACCCCCGCCAATATCCTTGACGGAGAGGTTCATCAGGCCCTTTTCATCCTCAAAGATACGCAGCCCAGCAACCTTTTCGGCAAGGTAGGCGCAGTCGGCGGCGCTGTCGCCCCGGCCCACGCCCAAGTAAACGACCAGTCCGGCGCCGATGCGTCCCGTTTCCTCCCCCTTCACCGTCACGCGGGCCTCTTCCACCCGCTGCACAACCGCTCGCACGGGCACATGCCTCCCTGTCTAATTTTTCCCATAAACGTGGCGGCGCACGCTGTAGATGTCCTTCACTCTCTTGATCCGGTTCATGATCTGCTCCAGCTGCAAGCGATCCCGCACCCCGATGGTAAGGTGGATGACGGCCGTCTGATCGGAATCGGCGCGCCCGTCCACGGCGTAAATCTGGACCCCGTTTTCGCTCAGTGCGGCGATGACATCGGCCAGCAGGTTGGTGCGGTCATGGGCCTGCACCTCTATGGACACCTGGTAGGAGCGATCCACCTGCTCCTCCCAGCTGGCCTGCAGCAGCCGCCCGCTGGCTGATTTAAACTGGGCCAGGTTGGGGCAGTTGCGGCGGTGCACGGAGACCCCCCGCCCCCGCGTCACCAGGCCGGCGATGGCGTCACCGGGCACGGGATTGCAGCAGCGGGCGAAGCGCACCAGGAGGTTGTCAACGCCCTCGATGACCACCCCGGGATGGGCGGCGGAAGGCCGCCGCTCCGGCTTAATCTCCGGCAGCGGCTCTTCCTTGAGGCCGCACTGGCGGCGGTACTCCTCGCGGAGCTTGCCGATAACCTGCTGCGGCGAAATCCCCCCGTAGCCTACCGCGGCGTAGAGATCGTCCACCGTGAGCAGGTTGAATTTCTTGACTACCTCTTCGAGCAGCTCGCTTTTCAACAGCCCCGGCTCGGCATTGAGACGGCGGTACTCGCGCTCCAGCATCTCGCGGCCCTTTTCAATATTCTCCTCGCGCCGCTGCCGCTTGAACCAGCTGCGGATCTTGTTCTTGGCCTGGGCACTCTTGACCATGTTCAGCCAGTCCCGGCTGGGAGCGCCGTGCTTGGAGGTGATGATCTCCACGATGTCCCCTGTTTTCAGCACGTAATCCAGGGGCACCAGCCGCCCGTTCACCCGCGAGCCGATGCAGTGGTTGCCGATGTCGGTGTGGATCTTGTAGGCAAAATCGATGGGGATGGAGCCGGCGGGGAGATCGATAACGTCGCCGCGCGGCGTAAAGACAAAGACCTCGTCGGTAAAGAGGTCCATCTTCAGGTTTTCCATGAATTCGCGGGCGTCGCGGTAGTCCTTCTGCCACTCCAGCAGCTGGCGCAGCCAGGCCAGCTTTTTCTCAAACTCGCCCTCGTCGGTGATCTTCTCCTTGTAGCGCCAGTGCGCGGCGATGCCGTACTCGGCGGTGCGGTGCATCTCCCAGGTGCGGATCTGCACCTCCACCAGCTCGTTCTCCGCCGCCACCACCGTCGTATGCAGCGACTGGTACATGTTCGGCTTGGGCATGGCAATGTAGTCCTTGAAGCGCCCCGGGATGGGCTTCCAGAGGGCATGCACCGTTCCCAGGGCCCCGTAGCAGTCCTTGACCGTGTCGACTATGACGCGGATGGCAGTGAGGTCGTAAATTTCGTTGAACTCCTTGCCCTGCTCCTTCATTTTTTGGTATATGCTGTAAAGGTGCTTGGGGCGGCCGCTGATCTCCGCCTTCAGCCCCACCGCCTCCAGCCTCTCGCGGAGAATGGCGATGATGCGGTTGATAAACTGCTCCCGCTCCCGCCTCTTCTTGGCCAGCTTCTCCGCGAGCTCGTAGTAGGCCTCCGGCTGCAGGTAGCGGAAGGCGCTGTCTTCCAGCTCCCACTTGATCTTGTATATGCCCAGGCGGTGCGCCAGGGGAGCGTAGATCTCCATCGTCTCCCGGGCGATCTCTTTCTGCTTCTCGGCATTGAGGTAGCGCAGGGTGCGCATATTGTGCGTCCGGTCGGCCAGCTTGATCAAGACAACGCGGATATCCTCAGCCATGGCGATGAACATTTTCCGCAGCGTCTCCGCTTGCTGCTCCTCTTGGGAGGCGAAATCAAGCCGGCTCAGCTTGGTGACGCCGTCCACGAGGGCGGCTGTCTCCTCGCCGAAGTTCTCGCGGATCTCCTCCAGGGTTACCGCCGTATCTTCCACCACGTCGTGCAGCAGCCCGGCGATGATGGTCGTCATGTCGAGTCCCAGCTCCGCCAGGATGAGGGCTACACCCAGGGGATGGGTGATAAAGTATTCCCCCGATTCGCGGCGCTGGCCGGCATGGGCCTGGCAGGCAAAGGCATAGGCCCTCTCCACCAGCGCCCAGTCCTCCGCCGTGGGATAATGGCGCGCCAGCAGCTTTTTCAGCTCGCCCAGTTTTCTCTCTTTTACCAGCGCCATCTTTGTTCACTTGCCGCTTTCATCATATTTACCCGACGCCGGCCGGGGCCGCCTCCTCCCGGCGGGCCCGCCAGGGGCCCGCCCCCTGCCGCCTATCTTTCCAGCAGCTCCTTCCAGTGTGCCGCCAGCTCTTCCGGAGAAGCGCCCAGCAGGAACTCCTGGTAGCGGCAGCAGCTTTCCCGCAGCGCCAGGGCCCTGCGGAAGGAGGGCGAGTGCTCGAAAGCGCTCTCCAGTACGCCGCCGGCAGGCGGAGAGGGCGCCTCGCCGCGGCAGAGGCCCGCTTCGGCATAGATCTTCAGGCAGCGCTGCCAGAACTTCCGGCTCGCTCCCGGGGAAAAGCTGCCGCCCGGCGGTCCGGGCAAAGCCGGCCCCGTGCTCCCGGACGCCGCCTCGCACCAGGCGCGGTAGGTTTCCACCAGGGCGCTGCGCGAGGGGAGGCCCAGGTCCAGCAGCAGCCGGTTCCGCTCCAGGTCGCTTTCACCGTAAAGCAGCCAGATATGTATGGCTTCTCCGGCGGGGCAATTCTGGAAAAAGGGTTCGAGCAGCTTCCCCGAGAGGGGCAGGTCGTAGAGCACCAGCACCCGGCATCGCGCCAGGAGCGCCGCCTCCCTCTCTCCATTATAATTATCTCCGCCGCTGCTGAGAAAAGCAACCCTCTGCACCGCCGGCGGGGGCAGGAGCCGCTTCAGCGCCGCCGCGCGGCTTCCCGTGCCGGCAAAGACGGCCGCCGGCTCCCCCTCCACGGAGCTTAGAATTTTCTTCAGCAGGGTCCGGCGGTCGGCGGCGCCGCGCCGGTCGATGACGGTAACCCGGCCGCAGCTGCCGCTGTCGGCGCTGCGCAGATCCTTCAGCACCATCTCCGCCACGGGCTGGCCAAGATAGCTCCCCTCGCGGAGGGAAAAAGCCAGGTCGAAGCGCCGCCCGCGGCCCAGGGCGGAGGCCAGCGGCGCTCCCCTGAAGAAGATGGGATCGGCCCTGTACTCGCCACAGGCCAGGTTTAATTTCAGATGCTCCTGCGTCTCTCCCACAAGGCGCCAGGACTTGAGCTCCCAGCCGGCGCTGCAGAAGAGGGGCCGGGGATTGCCCGTCCCGAAGGGTTCCAGCAGCTGCAGCTGCCGGGCCAGCTCGAGGCTGATCTCATGCGGCTCCAGGAGGGTGTCCAGTTCGAGGAAGGGGCGCAGCTTTTCCTCCGGCAAAAGGGGCGCAGCGTAGCGGTTCAGCGCCTCCCGCAGCTCGCCCACCCGCGCGGGGGCGATGGTAAAGCCGGCCGCAGCGGCATGGCCGCCAAAGCGCTCCAGCAGGGAGGCGCAGCGGTCCAGGGCGGCGGTGATATCAAAACCGGGAATGCTGCGCGCCGAGCCGCGCCCCTCATCGCCTTCCAGGGCCACGAGGACAGCGGGGCGGCAATGGCGTTCAACCAGCCGCGAAGCGACAATGCCGATGACCCCGTGCGGCCAGCCCTCCCCGGCAAGAACAATAACCTTCTCCCCGGCGGCGCGGCGATCCGCGGCCAGCATGGCCTCGGCTTCCTCCAGGATCTGCATCTCCACCTCGCGGCGCTGCCGGTTGGTGCGGTGGAGAAGGAGGGCCAGCCGCTCCGCCTCCGCCTCCTCCCGCTCCAGGAGCAGGGCCAGGGCCGGGTCGGCTTCGCCAAGGCGGCCGGCGGCATTGAGAGGCGGGGCCAGGATGAAGGCCAGCGCGTAGCTGCTAATGTGCTCCTGCGCCAGGCCGGCGGCGCGGGCCAGCGCCAGCAGCCCCAAGCGAGGCGCCCGCCGCAGCTGCTCCAGGCCGCAGGCCACAAGCACGCGGTTCTCCCCCAGCAGGGGCACCACGTCGGCGGCGGTGCCCAGGGCGGCCAGGTCCAGCAGGTCGGCGGGGAAAGGCGCCCCCGCCCGCTCCATGAGCGCGCAGGCCAGTTTAAAGGCGATCCCCGCCCCAGAAAGCTCCTTGAAGGGATAGGGACAGCCTTTCTGCAGCGGATTCAGCACCGCCGCGGCTCCCTGGAGTTCTCCAAAGGGCTGGTGGTGATCGGTGACCACCAGGTCCAGGCCCAGGCTGCGGGCGCAAGCTATCTCGGCGGCGGCATTGATGCCGCAATCCACGGTGATGACCAGGCGGGCTCCCCCTGCGGCAATCTGCTCCAGCGCCTCCCGGTGCAGCCCGTAGCCCTCGCGGAAGCGGCTGGGCAGGAAGAAGTCGACGGCGGCGGCGCCAAGCTCCCGCAAGGCCTCCACCAGGAGCGCCGCGGCGGTGATGCCGTCGACGTCATAGTCGCCGTGCACCACGATTTTCTCGCCCCGCTCCAGGGCGGCGCAGATCCGCTCCACCGCCGCTTCCATCCCCTTCATCAGCCAGGGAGAGTGGAGCTGCTCCTGCGAGGGATAAAGAAAAGCGCGGGCAGCGCCTGCGCTTTTGATGCCGCGGCGGAGCAGGACGCGGGCCAGGGCGGGCAGGATGCCCAGTTCCTCCGCCAGGGCCGCGGCTTCCGCCGAGGCTGCGGGAAGGGGGTCACCCCAGCGCTTTTGCGCAAGGCTCATTGCAGGGACTCTCCCCCTCCCTCCTCTTCTGCCGCCTCCGCCGCTGCCGCTGCCTCCGGCACGGCGGATTCTTCCAGCGCCGCCGCGGCTTCAGCCGCCTCTCCCGGCTCGGCCGGCGCCTGCAGGCGCTCCAGCTCTTGCTGCAGGGAGGCCTTCTCCTGCTCCAGCCTTTCCAGGCGGCGCTGCAGTTCCTCCTGCCGCTTCCTGCCGCTGCGCAGCTGCAGGGCGGTGCGGATGCTGCCGTAGAGGCCGATCAGCACCGTTACCAGGGCGCCGGCCGCGGCGGCCCCGATGATGAGGACGATGAGCGGCAGCTGCACCTCGCCAAAAAGATAGTTCACGCTCACGGGCTGGTAATTGGCCGCGGCAAAGATGGCAATGAGGAGGCTGAAAAGAAGCGCCAGGACAATCAACCATGAGCCCATTGATAAATCCCTCCCTTGAGCCCGGCGCGCCATGGCGGGGCCTTTCCCCGCCGGCGGGGGCGCCGCCTCAGGCCGGGCGGCGCCGGACCCGCCGCGAGGCCAGCTCCGTCAGGTCCCACCAGAACGGCGCGGAGATAAATATGGACGAATAAGTCCCTACCAGCACGCCAATAATGAGGGCAGTGACGAAGGCAATGAGATCGGAGCTGCCGATGAAATAGTAGAATCCCACCAGCAGCGCCAGCAGCGTCAGCAGCGTGGTCAAAGAAGTGTTGATGGTGCGGATGAGGCTCTGCCGGATGCTCTGATCCGCCACCGCGGCATACTCCTCCCTCTTCTTCCTACCCAGGTTCTCCCGGATGCGGTCAAAGATGACGATGGTATTGTTCACCGAGTAGCCGAATATGGTTAGCAGAGCGGCGATAAAGGGACTGTTGGCCTCGATTTGAAAGAGGGAAAAGATGGCCACGACGACGAAGATATCATGCAGCAGCGGTATGATCGCCGCCAGGGCAAACTTGAACTCGAAGCGGATGGTGATGTAGGCGATCATCCCGGCTATGGCCACGACCAGGGCAATAAGGGACTGGCGGGCCAGCTCGCTGCTGATCACCCCGCCGACGCTCTCCACGCGCAGGTCGTCCGTGCCCAGCGATGGAAAGCGCTCCCGGAAAGCTTTCAGGATGGCACTGCGGCGCTCCTCTTCCACGTAGGAGGTCTTGATGACCACCCCTTCGGTGGTCACCCGTCCCTGCACGTCGCGCCCCTGCACCAGCTGCAATGCGGCGCCCTCCAGCTCGGGGATGCTGTCCGTCAACTCCTTTACCTCGTCCAGGGTAAACTCCTCGGCCAGGTTGACATGGAAGATGGTCCCCCCGGTGAAATCGATCCCCAGGTTCAGGCCGGAGACAATGAGAGAGATCACCCCCGCGAGAATGACAAGCAGCGATAGAATATAAGGTATCCGGCGGCGGCGAATGTAGCCCATCATGCTGTTTTCACCCCCACGTAGCGTCCGCTCTGCATCAGCCCGGCCCGGTAGGCGAGGCGCATCAGGCCGCGCGTCAGCGTAATCGCGGTAAACATGCTGCAGATGACCCCGATGAAGAGGGTGACGGCAAAACCGCGCACCGGGCCGCTGGCCAGGGCGAAGAGAACCACGGTGGCGATAATCGTCGTCACGTTGGAGTCGAGAATGGTGCGGAAAGCATGCCTGAAGCCGCCTTCCATGGCGCTGCGGACGGTGCGCCCGGCGCGCAGCTCGTCCTTGATGCGCTCAAAGATAATCACGTTGGCGTCCACAGCCATGCCGATGGAGAGAATGAGGCCGGCTATGCCGGGGAGGGTCAGCGTTGTCGGCAGCAGCGTCAGCGCCCCCAGGACCAGCGTGAGGTAGAACAGCAGGGCCACGCCGGAGATGAAGCCGGCAAAGCGGTAGAAAAGAATCATGAACAGCAGTACCGCCGCCAGGCCGGCGGCGCCGGCATAAATGCTGATCTTCATCGTCTCCTGCCCCAGGGTGGGCCCCACGAGGCGAGACTCCAGCTCGCGCAGCTCCACCGGCAGGGAGCCGCTGCGCAGCAGCAGAGCCAGCTTGGCCGCCTCCTCGAAGGTAAACTGGCCGGTGATGCGGGCCTTGCCGTCGGTGATCACGCTCTGCACCACGGGCGCAGAGATGACCTCGTCGTCGAGGAGAATGGCAATGGGCTGGCCGAGAAACTTGCCTGTCGCCTCGGCAAATTTGCGCGTTCCCTCATCGTCGAATTCCAGGGAGACAAAGGGATAGGGATCCCTGCCGCTGGGATCGCGCATGGCCTGGGCACGGACCAGGTTGGCCCCGGTGAGGATCTCCTTGGCATCAGGCCCGATGAAGGAGAGCCTGGCAGTGCGCCCGATGATCTCGCGGGCCTCCTCCGGGTTCTCGATATCGGGCAGCTCGATGCGGATGCGCTTGCTGCCCTGCGTCACGATCACCGGCTCGGCCACGCCCAGCTCGTCCACGCGCATGCGGATCACTGCCGCGGCTCGCTCGATGGCGTCGGCGTCAACCTCCGCCTCGCCCGTCTCCACCGCCTCCAGGAGCACGTAGAGCCCGCCGGCAATATCGAGCCCCCGCTTGATCCCCATGTTCTCCTTGCCGGTCCAGGCCGTCATCTTCCTGCCCAGCTCTGTCCCCAAAGCGATCTGGGTCACCACAAAGGCCGAGCCCGCCAGCAGCAGGCAGACGATGACAAAAGAAATCACCAGGCCCGGTTTAACTTTCCGCTTTAACCCCAAGGTGACCACCTTCCCATCTGTGATCGTAAGCTTGCCTGTTCTATTATAGCAAAGCGGCGACGCAATTTCAGAGAAACTTGTTCAGCCCATCGCCGGGCCCCTTTCCAGCTCCAGGAGCATCTCCTTCCAGCCCGGCGGGCCGCTGAAGCCGCCCGGCCGCCCGTCGCTGCGGATGACGCGGTGGCAGGGGACCAGCAGGGGGTGGCGGTTGGCCTTCAGCGCCTGGCCGGCAGCCCGCCAGGCGCGCGGCGAACCGGCGGCGGCGGCCACCTCGCGGTAGCTGCGCGTCTCCCCGTACGGAATCCGCCGCACCGCGCCGAGAAGGGCGCGGGTGAAGGGGGGATAGCCGCTCATGTCCAGGGGATACCCCTCCCAGGCCGGTCTCTCCCCCTCCAGGTAGCGCTGCAGCTCCCGCTCCAGGCCGGGCCAGGGCAGCGGGCGCTGCGGGGGGAGCCGCCGCGGGGCGGTGCCGGGAAAGAAGATCTCGTAGATGCCCCCGCGGTGGAAGAGAATGGTCCAGCAGCCGCGGCATGTCTCCACCCGGCAAGAGTAGAGCTCGTCCATGCAATCCCGCCTCGCTTTCTCCCGGGGAGAAGGAATATCCTGGAGCATTGTCCCTGCAGACAGGCACCGCAGCCGCGCCCCAAGCGGCTAGGAAGCGGAAGGGGCCTCTTTACCGGCGCCGCCATCCAGCGGTATAAAGCTCCTCTGCCGCGCCGTAAAAACGGCCAGTTCGCGGTAGCCCACCTCCCGGAGCAGCTGCAGGGCCTCATCAAAGTAGCGCCCCACCTGGTCGGGGGCGTGGGCATCGGAACCCAGCGTCACCGGCACCCCTTCACGGCAGCAGAGCTCGAGCAGGCGCCGCCCCGGGTAGAACTCCGCCGCCGGAGCGGCCCGCCCCGCGCTGTTCAGCTCATAGCAGAGCCCGCACTCCTTGAGGATGCGGGCGGTGCGCTGGAGGTAAGGCTCCAAGGCGGCGGGGGGAAGCCGGTAGCCGAACTTCTTGATCACGTCAATATGGCCGATGATGTCAAAAAGGCCGCTGCGGCAGGCCTGCCAGAGCAGCTCGAAGTAGCGGCGGTAGACCGCCTCCAGGTCGGCCTCTTCAAAACGCGCCGCGAAGTAGGGATGGGTGAAGTCCCAGTCGTCCATGAAGTGAATGGAGCCGATGACATAGTCGAAGGGCTCGCGGGCCAGCAGGCGGGCCAACTCCTTCTCTTTGCCGGGGAGGTAGTCCACCTCCGCTCCCAGCTTGACCCGGATCTCCTTCTCCCCGGCGGCCAGCGCCTTTATTTCGCTGACATATTGGGGCAGCTCCTCGGGGGACATGGTCACCTCGGCATGCGGCTTCACCCCGAGCAGGCCCAGGGGATAATGGTCGGCGAAGCCGATCTCGCGCAGCCCCTTGCCCCGGGCCGCCTCCAGGTAGTCGGCCGGAGCACCGAGGGCATGGCGGCAAAGAGGCGTATGCAGGTGATAGTCAATCATGGCCGCAGCCTTCTTTCCCGGCCGCCTTTGCCTCGTGAAGAAGATTGAAGAAGCAGGAGTAGCGCCCCGTGTGGCAGGCCACTCCCGGCCCTTCGAGGATTACCTTCACCAGGAGCGTATCGGCATCGCAGTCGGCGTAAATGGAGCAGACGGTCATGTAGTTGCCGGAGCTCTCCCCCTTCAACCAGTACTGCTGCCGGCTGCGGCTCCAGAACCAGACCCGGCCGCTTTCCATGGTCCGCCGCAGCGCTTCCCGGTTCATGTAGCCCACCATGAGCACAGCGCCGCTGCGGTTGTCCTGGATAACCGCGGGGATGAGCCCGGCGGCATCGTATTTAAGCCCGTCCAGTGGCAGGGACGCGCTGTTTTTGGTAGTGACATCATTACAGTTCATTAGTCTATCCTCCGTTGATGTTACAGTGCCTTTTTAGCTCCCCCCTTCCGGGGTGGAGCCCGGCCGCTTGCCCGGCCGGTTGTTGATCAACTCCCCTTTCCCGGGACGCTTAATCGGCCAGGGCGGCCATGGCTTCCGGCAGGGTGAGCCGGCCGTCGTAGAGGGCCTTGCCGATGATCACGCCGCTCACCCGCGGCGCGTAGGGCTTGAGGGCAAGGAGATCTTCCCGCGAGGAGATCCCCCCGGCAACAATCACCTTGAAGGAGCCGGCGGCAAGAATCTCCTCCAGCCCCTTCAGGTTGGGCCCGCCGAGGGTGCCGTCCCGCTGCGTGTCGGTGTAGACAATCTCGCCGATGCCCCACTGCTCCACCCGGCGGGCCAGCTCGGCCGCCCTCATTTCCGCCCGCGCGGTCCAGCCGCGCACCGCCACCACTCCCCCGCGGGCGTCGATCCCGGCAAGTATCTTTCCTTTGAATTCCGCCGCCAGGGCGGCAGCGATCTCCGGCTGCTCCACGATGACCGTGCCGAGGATGACGCGGGCGGCGCCGGCCTGGAGGGCCCGCTGCACGGCCTCGCGGGAGCGGATCCCCCCGCCCAGCTGGAAGGGGATGGCCAGGGTGCGCCCCATCTCGGCAATGACGCCGCCGTGCGCGGCGCTGCCGCTGAAGGCGCCGTCGAGGTCAACTATGTGCAGCAGCTTGGCTCCAAGCTGCTCCCAGCGCCGGGCCACCGCCACCGGGTCGGCGCTGTAAACGGTCTCGCGGCCGGGATCGCCCTGGAAGAGGCGGACGCAGCGCCCTCCCTTAAGATCGATGGCCGGGATGGCCTGGATCGCCGCCACTACTCCAGCCTCCCCTTGGTGGAGAGGACCCCGTCCCAGCCTTCCAGCCTGGCGCAGGCTTCGCCCAGGGCGCGACCCGCGGCCTTGAAAGAAGCCTCCACCAGGTGGTGCTTGTTGCGCCCGTGGCTCATCTTCAGGTGCAGGTTCAGCCGGCCCTCGTTGACAAAGGCTCTCCAGAATTCCTCAAAGAGCTCGGGATCCATGGTTCCCACAGGCCCCGGGGGCAGCGGCATCTCGTAATGCAGGTAGGGGCGCCCGGAGAGGTCGACGGCGGCAAAAACGAGGGCCTCGTCCATGGGCACGGCGCTGAAGCCGTAGCGGCGGATGCCGGACTTGTCGCCGAGAGCCTGGTAAAGGGCCCTGCCCAGGCAGAGGCCGATATCCTCCATCAGGTGATGGGGCTCTACTTCAAGATCGCCCTGGGCCCGGAGGCGCAGGTCAAAAAAGCCATGCCGGCACCAGAGGGCCAGCATGTGCTCCAAAAAGGGAAGCCCTGTTTCCAGGTCTGCTTCGCCGCGCCCATCAATCGTCAGCTTCAGCTCCACCGTTGTCTCCAGGGTGGAGCGCTTCACGGCCGCTTCGCGTTTCATAATCATGCCTCCTCATGGCCGCCGCCCGGGCGTGCCCTTCCAGCCCCTCCGCCCGCGCCAGCCTCTCAATATGCGGTGCCGCCTCGGCAAGGGCCGCGGCGCTGTAGTAGATAAAATGGGTGTTCTTCAGGAAATCGCCCACGCCCAGGGGAGAGGCGTAGCGCGCCGTTCCCCCCGTGGGGAGAACGTGGTTGGAGCCGGCCCAGTAGTCGCCGGCGGCCTCGGGCGTCCAGGGGCCGATAAAGACAGCGCCGGCATTCTCGATGCTGTCGAGATGGGCCCAGGGCTGGGCGATGTGCAGCTCCAGGTGCTCGGGGGCCAGCTCGTTCACCGCCTGCCAGGCCTCCTCAAGACTGCCCACCAGCAGCGCCGCCCCCTGCTCCTGCAGGGCGCGCGCGGCAATCTCGCGCCGCGGCAGCTCCTGCAGCTGCCGCTCCAGCTCTTCCTCCACCCGGCGGAGCAGCTCCGCGGAGGTGGTAATTAAAAGAGGCCGGGCGAGAATGTCATGCTCCGCCTGGGAGAGCAGGTCGGCGGCAATGTAGGCGGCGTTGGCCTGCGCATCGGCCACCACGGCAATCTCGCTGGGGCCGGCCAGAAGATCGATGCCCACGCGCCCGTAGAGCTCGCGCTTGGCCAGGGTGACGTAGATGTTCCCCGGGCCGACAATTTTTGACACCGCGGGGATGGTCTCGGTGCCCCAGGCCAGGGCGGCAATGGCCTGGGCCCCGCCGGCCTTGAAGACGGCGGTGGCGCCGGCCTCGCGGGCCGCCAGGAGCGTGAGCGGGTGCACCTTCCCGTCGGCCCCCGGCGGGGTGCAGAGGTAGATTTCCTTGACACCGGCCACCCGCGCCGGCAGCACCGTCATGAGCACCGACGAGGGATATGCCGCCGTCCCCCCCGGCACGTAGGCGCCGGTGGAATGCAGCGGCCGGAAACGCTGCCCTACCAGGATGCCGGGAGCGCTCTCCCACCACGAGGCGCGCAGCTGGCGGCGGTGAAATTTTTCAATATTCTCTTTTGCCTTCCGCAGCGCCTCCAGGAGAAGGGGCTCCACGGCTTTTTCGGCGGCCTTGAATTCCGCCTCGCTCACGCGCAAGTCGTCGAGAACGGCGCCGTCAAAGCGTGCGGTATATTCCTTAACCGCCGCGTCGCCCCTCCGGCGCACCGCCTCAATGATCTCGCGAACGGCCTCCCTTTCGGCAGCGTAATCGTCGAGGCTGAATGGGCGGCGCCGTTCCATGTACGAAGAGAGCGCATCGTAGATGGGCAGCAGCATGGTTCCCGCTCCGAGCTATGTATTTAGGCGTATTTTAACATGTCCCCCCGGAAGAGGCAAGGAACACCAGAAGCCAGTGATTTATCCCTTGTCCAAATCCCCCTCCCCCTATTAGCCGGCGGGCAGCTCTTTCCAGGGCGGCCTTTGGTCACAAAAGATTCCCCTGGTGATGAGACCCCGGCTTTCTTTGCCAAGCCCTTTTCGGCAACATCACCGCTCTTTTTTTATGGTATAATTTTAGCACCGGTGGCTGCCGCCGCCAGGGATGCAGGCGGGGTCGCCGGCCCGAGCAGGAAAGGCAGATGGGCGATGGAGATCTATGCCCTGGTTGGCCGCAGGGGCACCGGGAAAAGCCACCATGCCCCGCTCCTGGCCTACCAGTACCAGATTGATTATATTCTCGATGACGGTCTTTTGATCAAGGGAAACCAGGTCCTGGCCGGTCGCTCGGCGAAGCGGGAAAACACCCGCTACGGGGCCATCAAGCGGGCCCTCCTGCAAGACAAGGACCACGCCCGGCAGCTGCGAGAAAAGCTGGCCGAACTGGAGCCGCCCAGGCTGCTCATCCTGGCCACCTCCGAGCGGATGGCCCAGGCCATTGCCGAGAGGCTGGGGCTGCCCCATCCCCATCACTACATCCACATTGAAGAGATCGCCAGCCCGGAAGAAATTAATAAAGCGCGACGGCTGCGGCAGGAAGAGAACCGCCACGTCATCCCCCTGCCCACTTTCGCCATCAAAAAAGATTTTCCCGGCTACCTCATCGACCCGCTGCGCTCTTTTTTCAGCCTGCCCTCGGGAGAACCCCGGGACGTGGCCGTGGAGCGATCCATCATCCGCCCCGTCTACAGCAACCTGGGCAATTTTTACATTGCCGAGCACGTCGTCACCGAGCTGGTCAGCCACATCATGGGCCAGGTTCCCGGCATCCACCGTGCCGGCCGCGTGGAGATCAAAAGCCAGGGCGGCAAGATGATCCTGAACGTGGACGTGGTCTTATCCCTGGAGCAGATGCCCCCCGGCAAAAACATGCGGCAGATTTTAAAAGAGGCGCAGCAGCGGCTCAAAGAGGAACTTGAATATCTCACCGGCTTCTACCTGGACGAGATCAACGTAACGGCCAGGAGAATCCATTTAAACCTTGACGAGCGAAAGGAGTGACAGAGGGCGGCAACCCTGCCGCTTTTTCAAGCGTTGCGGGCATCTATCACCCGGTGGGGGTGAGTGTAAATATTCATCCGCCGCCCGCGGACAAAACCGACAAGGGTGATGTTCAGCGTTTGAGCCAGCTCGATGCTCAGCGTGGTCGGGGCCGCCCGCGAAATCAGCATGGGCAGGCGCAGCTTCGCCGCCTTGAGCAGGATCTCCGAGCTCAGGCGGCCGCTGCAGACCAGCACCTTGTCCTCCATGGCCATTCCCTGCCGCAGGCACTCCCCGATAATCTTGTCCACGGCGTTGTGCCGCCCGATATCTTCGCAGAAGATGAGGATCTTTCCGCCGCCGGCCAGGGCGGCGGCGTGCACGCCCCCGGTAGCCTTGAACAGGGTGGCCCTTTCCTGCAGCTCTCTCATCAGGGCATGGACCTCGCCGGCGGTAAGCGTAACACTGTCGCCGCGCACGGGGCTGCTGCGCAGGGCGTCGAGGGCGCTGTAGAAGATGGTGCCCTTGCCGCAGCCCGAGGTTATTGTGCGCCGGCCGTAGAGCTTCTCCAGCAGGCCGCCTTTATTCTTCAGCTCCACCTCCACCGCCCCCCTGTCGTCGCGCAGGCGCAGCGCGGCCACATCATCGAGAGAGTTGAGCAAGCCTTCGGAGCGCAAGAAGCCGAGGGCCAGGCTCTCCAGCTTGTCGGGCGTGCAGAGGAGCGTCACCAGTTCCCGGCCGTTAAGGTAGATCGTCAGCGGCGCCTCCACGACCACCTCGTCGTCGGTGAGACGCCTTTCGCCTTCCCGGATTACAGTAATCTCTTTCCTGGCAGATAGTTCAGCCATGTCATCGCCTCCCCGGGGCGGCCCAGGCCACTCGCGGCGGCGGGAGAAGGGTTTTCCCGCCACCTGGGCAGATTTTTAAAGTATAATATTCCCTGGCGCAGGGCAGAATCCTCTCTTCCAAGGGCAGGGTTTTCTTTCAACGCCCTGCCGGAAGAGGCCCGCGCCGGCGCCGGCTGCCGTCCACAGGCAGGCGGCCCCCATTTTCTTGTTAAAGGAGGCCCTATCTTCGCATGACGGGCATACTGGAAAGATATCGCCACCTGCCCGCCAGTGTCTACATTTTGACGCTGGCCGCTTTAATCAACGCTTCGGGCAGCTTTGTGCGCACCTTTCTCACCATGATCCTCACCGACAAGCTCGGCTTCCCTCCAAATGAAGCCGGTTTCATCGTCATGGTGGCCCTCTTTCTCCATCTCCCCGGCTACCTGGCGGGCGGGAAAATGGCCGACAGCGCCGGCCGCAAGACCGCCTTCCTCCTGTTCAGCGGGCTTGCCGCCGCCGCCTACGCCGCCGCCGCTTTCTTCTACGGCAGCGAGAAGGGAATCTGGCTCATTCTCGCCGCCATCTTCTTTACCTCCGCGGCGACTCCGGCCAACACCGCCATGTACATGGATCTCACCGGCCCCGGGAAGCGGGAAGCGGCCTTTTCCCTGCACTACGTGGGGTACAACCTCGGCTTCTCCCTGGGACTGCTTGCGGCCGGTTTCCTCTACCAGCATTACGTTCTCCTGCTTTTCTGGGGCAGCGCCCTGGCCATGCTCATTTCGATGATCTTGATTGCTTTTCTAGTCAGGGAGACGCTTCCTTCCGCCCCGGGAAATGCCGCGGCGCCTCCCCAGGAGGAAGCCGCCGGGAACAGCACCGCGGCATTATTCTTTAAAAACCCGCTTCTCCTGGGCTGCGCCTTCGCCGGAATTCTCTACAGCATCGTCTACAGCCAGAGCTCCTTTTCGCTGCCCCTCCTGCTGAAGGAGCTGTTTCCCCTGCAGGGAGCCGTGTATTACGGCTACCTGATGAGCACCAACGGGATCACGGTAATCCTCCTCACCCCGCTGGTTTCCACCGCCACCTCGCGGTTCAAGAGCATCTTCAACCTGGGCCTGGCCGGTATCTTTTTCGCCTGCGGTTTCGGCTTGCTTTATTTCTGCCGCAGCCTCCCCCTCTTTTTTATCTCCACTATTATCTGGACCACCGGCGAAATTCTAAATGCGGTCAATCTTAATGTCTTCATCGCCGAGCATGCCCCCGCCTCCCACCGGGGACGCTTCCATGCTCTTTTCAGGTCCATGTCCGGGGCGGGCCACTCCATCGGTCCGTGGCTCTTCGGCCTCTTCTTGATGCACTTCGCCATTGCGTGGGTCTGGCCCATCTCTTTCCTCCTGGCCTTCCTCGGAGCAGCGATTCTTTACGCCTTGCTCCCCCTGGCCGGGTCAGCGCGCTCTCCTGAAAAGACCCACCTGTAAAAAAGAGAGGCAAGGCGCTGCAGGATAGCAGCCCCTTTACAAGAATATAGGAGTGAAAGGAGGTTTCGGGGGCATGGATCTTATTCTCAATGTAGAAAACCTGTCCAAGAGCTTTGGCAGCAAGAAAGCCGTTGATGGAATCAGCTTCAGCGTCTCCCGAGGAGAAATAATGGGCCTGCTCGGGCCCAACGGGGCTGGCAAGACCACGGCCATCCGCATGATCATGGGCATCCTCTCTCCCGACGCCGGCAAGGTCAGCTTTAATTTCAACGGCCGCTTTCAGCCGCTGGACAAGAGCAAGATCGGCTACCTTCCCGAGGAGCGCGGCCTCTACGAGGACGTCAAGGTCATCGACAACCTCGTCTACCTGGCCGGGCTGAAGGGGAAGACGGCCCAGGAGGCACGGCGCGAGGCGCAGCAGTGGCTGGAGCGGCTGGAGCTGGGCGGCTACGCCCACCAGAAGCTGGAGAAGCTCTCCAAGGGGATGCAGCAAAAGGTGCAGTTCGTCGCCTCCATCCTGCACCGGCCGCCGCTGGTCCTCTTCGACGAGCCCTTCTCGGGCCTCGACCCGGTGAACCAGGATTTCTTCAAGGAGATCATTCGCGAGCTCCGCGAAGAGGGCACGACCGTGCTGCTCTCGGCTCACCAGATGAACCTGGTGGAGGAGCTCTGCGATTCCATCTTTCTGATCAATCACGGGCGGGAAGTCCTCTCCGGGAAGCTGCAGGAGATTAAAGACAGCTACAAGGAGAATATCGTGGAGCTGCGCTATGAACCCGCTGAAGACGGCTCTTTCCTGAAAACGATGCCGGGCCTGCGCCTGCTGCGGGAGCAGCCGGGACTGGCGGTGATGCGCTGGCGTGGCAGCATCAACAGCCTGCTGCAGGAGCTGGCTTCAAGGCTGTCCATAAAAGCCATCACCGTGGAGAAGCCGCCGCTGCACGAGATCTTCGTGGAAACCGTCCGCGAAAGGGGTGAAGAAGTTGAAGTGGCGTAATGTAGGCCGGGTTTTCCGCTGGGAGCTGCTGAAAAACATCAAAAGCCCCGTCTTCCTGGCTACAACCCTGATGATCCCCCTGATCATGGCCCTGGCCGGCGGGATCGGCTACCTGGCCGGCACCAGCGTCGCCCGGCAGGAGCAGCAGGTGGCGGTTATCGATGAAACGGGAGATTTCTTCCCCTACCTGGAAGCCCATCTGGCCGACTCGGTAAAAGTAACTCTCCATGATGCCGCCGAGCGGGAGAAGCTGGCCCGGCAGGTGCAGGAGAGAGAGCTGGATGGCTACCTCGTCTTCACCGCGGAGAGCGTGCAAAGCGGGATCATTGACTACTACGACCGCGATGCCAAGGGGATGAATACAGCGCTCCTCGAGGGGGCGATTAAGGCGGCGCTGACGCGCTACCGTCTGGAGAAGATGGGGCTGAGCGAAGAGGAGATCAACCTGGCTACGGCCCCGGTAATGCTGCGGGTGCGCAGCGTCAGCGGCGAAGAGGTCTCCTTCGCCGCGGTCATCGCCCCCATGTTCTTTTGCATACTCCTGGTTCTGGCCGTGGTTATCTCGGGGCAGGTGCTCATGTATGGCGTGCTCAAGGAGAAGCGCAACCGCATCGTCGAGATACTGCTTTCATCGGTCACGGCAGTGGACCTGCTCCTCGGCAAGATCTTTGCCTTCGGTCTTCTCGGCCTGCTGCAGATCACCGTCTGGCTGGCGGTGGGGCTGGCCGCAGCCAGCCGCTTCATCGACCTCTCCGACCTGGGCATAAAGCTGGAACTCCTCCTGCCGGCGGCGCTTTTCTTTGTCGGCGGCTACATCATGTACGCAGCCATCTTTGCCGCCATGGGGGCAACGATGAAGGATGCCGAGGGAGGCAGCCAGACGCAGGGGATGGTCGTGCTTATTCCCATGATCCCCATGTTTGCTTCCAGCGCCATTCTGCTCGCGCCCAACGCGGCCTGGGTGCGCGTAATGAGCTATATTCCCATCTTCACTCCCATGACCATGCTGCTGCGCATCCCCGCCACGACCCTGCCGTGGTGGGAGCTGGCCTCCGCCTTTGCCGCCCTGCTGCTGGGCATCGCCTTCTTTGTCTACGTGGGGGCGCGCATCTTCAGCCGCGGCCTGCTGCAGTTCGACCGGACGGTTTCATTTAAAGAGATGGGAAGAATGCTGCGCCGGAATTACTAGCCCGGCCCCGCGGGGCTGTCCCCAAGGGGCAGCCCCTATGGGCAATTGGGTATCATAAAAGTAATAGGATCGGGGCACCGCCCCGCCCGCTACCCCGGAGCCCCGCTGCCCCCCCTTTATGCGGCCATTGTTCATGAATCGCGCTTCTTTTTCTCCAGGTAGTAGCGCAGCGCCCGCGGGGTGATCTTGAGCAGCTCCGCAGCCTTAACCTGGCTGCCGTAGGTCACCTCCAGGGCCTGTTCCACGAGCTGGGCGGAGACCTTGTCCCGCCACGCTTTCAGGTCTTCCTGGAAGGAGGCAAAGTCAAATCCTTCCTTCAGGTCAAGGCCTGTGGTGAGCAGCTCTTCAAATTGCTCCAGCAGCCGGGAGAGCTTCTCCCCCTGGGGGTGGGCCCGGAAGAGAGTCTTCCCATCGGCGGCGGTGCTGTCAGCAACCGGCGCCGCCTCCCCTTTATCCTTCATCACATCCGGCCTGATGCGCGGCGGGAGGTCCCCCGGTTCAATCCACGGCCCCTTGCTCATTAGAACAGCCTGGGCCACGGTGTTGGCCAGCTCACGGACATTGCCCGGCCAGCTGTGCCGCTGCAGTATCTCCATGGCCTCATCGGTGAATTTCTTCGGGGGCATCCCCTTTTCCACCGTTTCCTTCTCCAGGAAATAATTCACATAAATAGGGATGTCCTCGGCCCTCTCGCGCAGCGGCGGGATGTGGAGGGAGGCCACATCCAGCCTGTAGAAGAGGTCCTCCCGGAACTTGTTCTCTTCCACCCTTGCAGCCAGGTCGGCATTGGTCGCCGCGATGACGCGCACGTCCACCTTGATGATCTCCTCGCCCCCCACCCGCAGGAACTCGCCCGTCTCCAGGACGCGGAGCAGCTTAATCTGGATGGCCGGGCTGGCCGAGTCGATCTCGTCGAGAAAGAGCGTCCCCTTGTGGGCCATTTCAAAGATGCCCTTCTTCTTGCTGGTGGCCCCCGTAAAAGAGCCCTTCTCATGGCCAAAAAGCTCGCTCTCCAGCAGCGTTTCGGTAAAGGCCCCGCAGTTGAAAGCCAGGAAGGGTCGATCGCTGCGATGGCTCATGGCATGAATGTAGCGGGCCAGGACCTCCTTCCCCGTCCCCGTCTCCCCCTGGATCAAAACGGTGATATTCTTCTTCGCTATTTTCTGGGCCGCGGCCACCAGGTTGAGCATTTTTTTATTCGTGCCCACCACGAAGCCGAGATCCTTGTGCGAGATGGACAGCTTCTCCAGCTCGGCGCGCACGTTGAGCGCCCTCTCCAGCAGCCGCTCCATCTCCACGATGTCGCCGAAGGGCTTCTCCACGTAGTCGAAGGCGCCGGACTGGATCGCCTCCACCGCCGACTTCACCGTGGAGTAGCCGGTGATGATAATCACCTCGCAGGCCGGCTGCACCTTCTTGATCTCGCGCAGGATCTCCAGGCCGTTGAGATCGGGAAGCTTCAGGTCAACCAGGGCCACGTTAAAGCGGTGCTTCCCCAGCAGCTCCAGCGCCTGGCGCCCGCTGTTTGCCGCGGAGACCCGGTAGCCTTTTTTCTGCAGCAGGTAGGAGAAAAAATTGCAGACCTCCTGCTCATCATCCACCACCAGGAAGTGAGGTGCTTCCGCCGCCACCCGATCAACCCCCCTCTCTCCCGTGGTTATGGTTGTTATGGTTGTTGTTCTGGTAGGCCTTCTCCAGGGGCAGGATGAGGCTGAAGGTGCTCCCCTTCCCGGCGACGCTCTCCACGTCGATGACCCCCCCGTGCGACTGGGCAATGCCCAGGCTGACCGAAAGGCCCAGCCCCGTGCCCCGGCCAACCCGCTTGGTGGTGAAAAAGGGATTGAACACGTGGGGCAGATCTTCATCATCGATGCCGCAGCCGTTGTCCCTGACATGCACGGCTACAACCTTGTCTGAGGCGCGGGTTTCGATGACGATCCTTCCCTTCTCCTCCATTCCCCCAAGCTGCGCCTTGCTCTCGATGGCGTCCTTGGCGTTGAGCAGCAGGTTGATGATGATTTGCTCCAGGCCCTGCGCGTTGCCCAGCAGCGGCGGCAGCTTCGGCGCCAGCTTCAGCACCAGCTCGATATTGCTCTTCTCGATCTGGTAGGCGAGCAGGCCCAGGGCGCTCTCCACGACCTTGTTCAGGTCCACCTCTTCAAAAGTGTACTCCTCCTGCCGGGAAAAAGTGAGCAGGTTCTGGATAATGCGCTGACAGCGCATGCCGCAGTTCTTGATATCCTTGATCAGCTGGTAGTGGGGGCTTGAAGGATCGGTTTCCCGCAGCAGCAGCTGCGAATTGCCCACGATGGCCGTGAGGGGGCTGTTGAGCTCGTGGGCCACCCCCGCGGACATCTCCCCCATGGAGACAAACTTGATGGAATCGACAAAGCGGGTCACGTCCTTGGCGTAATAGGTGACGCCGTAGGGCTTGTTGTCTTCCGTGTACGCGGGGTAGGCAAAGATGTCCAGGACCCGGTTGAAGCGCGTGCGTGACTGCAGGTACGCCGTCTTCTGGGTGCGGAAGACCTGGTCAGCCAGACAGGGGTTGCACTTCGTTTCCCGCCCGTAAAAAAGGCGGTAGCACTTCTGGCCCAGGATGTCCTCCTCGGGCATGGTAAAGAAGTCCATTACCGCCTGGTTCACCCTCTGGATGCGGTAGTCGCAGTTGATAAACACCAGCAGGTCGGTCACCGCCGAAAAGGTGATCTCCCAATCCCGCTTGTGCTGCAAGACCTCGTTGTAAAGGCGGGCATTCTCCAGGCCCACCGCCAGCTGGTCGGCAACCTGCTCCAGGAAGAGAATGTCGCTCCGGTCAAATCCCTCCTTGCAGATTACCTCCAGCACCCCGATAACCTTCTCTTTAACCAGCAGGGGGATGAGGACCATGAAAGGAAGTCCACTGTCGGAAGCGTCCGCCGCCTCCGCCCCCAGTTGATCAACGAGGATCGTTCTCTTCTCGCTGAGGACCTGCCAGAAGGCCTCGGCAGCCTTCCCCGCTCTTTGCGCCTCCGCCTCTTCACCCTCGGCAGCCCTGGCCGCAGCGCCCTCCTTGTGGTTCTGCACAAAGACGGTGCGGTTCACCAGGGTGCCCTTGTCAATGACGTAAAGGCTGAGCGTATCAAAAGAAACCACCGCCTGCATCTTGGGGATTACGCTCTCAATAATCTCCTGGAAGGACATGTCGATGCCAATCCCCTTGGCCAGCTGGTTGATGATCTCCAGCTGGATGTTCCGGCGGGTGGTCTCGTAGATCTTCTTTTTCAGCTCCACGTAGTACGATTTTTTGGAGCTGTGAATCCCCGTGAGCTTCTCTATGAGCTCTTTTTTGTTCTTAATAACCATTGCCGCCCACCTACACCCCTTAAAGTGCCGAGCGGAAAATTTCGATAATGTCGGAGACTTCAGCATCGCGCGGGTTGGTGATGAAGCAGGCATCCTTGATTGCATTTTCGCTTAACTGGGGCAGCACCTCTTCGGGCAGCCCCAGTTCGGCCAGGCCCGAGGGGATGCCTAGGTCCTGGGCCAGCTCCCGGACCATCTCTATGGCCTTCTCCGCCGCTTCGCGAGGCGGCATCTGCTCCACCTGCGCCCCCATGGACGCGGCAATGCGCACATACTTGTCGATGGAGGCAAGCATGTTGAAGCGCATCACATGCGGCAGGATGACGGCGCTGATCATGCCAATGGGCAGATCGAGCAGCCCCCCCACCTGGTGGGTCATGGCGTGGGCCAGCCCCAGGGCGGCATTGGAGAAGGCAATGCCGGCATGCAGGCTCGCCTGGCCCATGGCCACCTTGGCCTCCTCGTTCACCTGGCTGGCCACGGAGGCGCGCAGGTGGCGCGAGATGAGCTCGATGGCATGCAGCGCATGGAGATCGGTCATATCCGTCGCCGCCAGGGAGAGGTAGGCTTCGATGGCGTGGCTCAGCGCCTCCATGCCCGTCTGGGCGGTAACCCGGCTGTCTATGGTGGAAAGGATGAGCGGGTCGGTGATGGAGATGTCGGGCACCAGCGACTTGGAGATGATGGTCATCTTGATCTTGCGCTCGCTGTCGGCGATTATGGAAAACTGGGAGACCTCGGAGCCCGAACCGGCGGTGGAGGGGACCACGATCAGCGGCGGCAGCGGGTTTTTAATCAGGTCGATTCCCTCGTAATCTTGGATTCTCCCCTCATTCGTGGAGAGAGTCGCCACCGCCTTGGCCGCATCTATGGCGCTGCCGCCGCCGATAGCCAGCACCGCGTCGCAGCCGCAATCACCGTAGATCCGCGCGCCCTCCTCCACTTCGTAGTCGCGCGGGTTGGAGGAGAACCCGGACCAGATCTCGTAATCCAGCCCCGCCTCCTCCAGGAAGGGCAGCGCTTTTTCAACCCACCCGTGCCGGATGACCCCTTTGTCGGCAACAAGGAAGACCCGCGAAGAGCCCAGGCGGCTGCAGCAATCGCCCACCTGGTTCAGCGAACCCTTGCCGAAAATTATTTCCGGGGCCATAAATTTGCTGATATACACTACTATTTCATTCCTTCACAATAGAACCAATCTCAATTCTAATCTATACTGTTTTAATGTTTCTACAAAGATGGCTAAAAACCCTATTTCGCCCCCTTTTAGGCAAAAAGAAAACCCCGGCCCAGGGCCGGGGTTATATGGAAAGAACATTCCGGAGACTGCTTGTTATGCCCCGCTCTTGGCGGCAGCCTTCTTGACGGCAGAGGCAGGCCTCAGGTAGACGGTCCAGTAAACAGTCGCCACGAAGAGCACGCCGCCGATGAGGTTGCCGATGGTTACCGGGATGAGGTTGTTCAGGAAGAATCCTCTCAGAGTCAGCCCTTCAATGGCCGCAGGATTAAGCAGCCCCGCCAGGGCAGGATGATTTTTCAGGGCCAGGCCCATGGGAATGAAGTACATGTTGGCGATGCTGTGCTCGAAGCCGGCGGCAACAAAAGCGGCGATGGGAATCATGATTGACAGGATCTTGCTGATGACATCGCGGCTGGCATTGGAGAGCCATACCGCCAGGCAAACCAGCCAGTTACAGAAAATGCCGCGGAAGAGTGCCTCTACCCAGGGGAGGCTGGCTTTTGATGCGGCAATGCTCACCGCCCGCACGCCGATGGCGCCGCCGTTGGCCTTCCAGATGCCGGAGTAGTAGAACAGGAAGACCACGATGAGGGAACCGACAAAATTGAAGAGGTAGACCCAGAACCAGTTGCTCAAAACCTGCTTGCCCGTCACTTTCTTCTCCAGGTAACCGGTGAAAATGAGGTTGTTGCCGGTGAAGAGCTCCGCCCCGGCCAGGATAACCAGGATCAGGCCAATGGAGAAGGAAATCCCTCCGATGAGCCGGGTGAGGCCGTCGCCGATAAATGTGGCCAGGTCATTGGTGATAATGGTAAACATGATCGCACCGAGGGCGATGTAGGCTCCGGCGAGGATGGCCAGCCACATGAGCGAGGGCATGCCCGTGTTGGCTTTCTTTTCAGCCACGCCGACCATGGTCTTGGCCAGATCCGGGGGAGGGGTGCAGGAAATAATCGGTGTAACCGGGGGATTGGCCGCACTTAACCTCGCATCCAGCTCCGTGCCCCCGGGGCACTCCTTTCTCATCTCCGCGGTGCAGCCGATTTTAGTTAGAAAATCGGAACTTACCGGCTGGTTGAACGCAGCCAATTCACAGTAGACCACAGAACCGTTGCCCGTGCTGTACGTCTTTAAAAACTGGCACTTGTCAGCCATGCCTAGACCTCCTTTTTGCGGTATCTTTTGCTGTGTGTTCTCTGTCTTTTGCTCAGTCTCCGAAATCTTTGCGCTGGCTCCCCGGTATCCTCATCTCCTTTTCACCGTTGTCGCTTCGTGCAGGCAAGCGTGAAAACCGCTCAACATTGTTTAGTTATTCGCTGAAAAGGTCGTAAATTCCTTTTTTCACAAGCGCTTAAAAAGAAAAAGAGGCCCCGCGGGCAACGCGGAGCCTCATCCCCTTTTGAGAAGACAGGATAGGGCTACATCTCGGATACGGCTTTCTTCTCGCGCAAGGCTACCTTTTCCCCTTCTAGGATATCCGGGACCAGCCCGTAGCCCAGGTTGCTCTCCATGATTCTCTTGCAGGTAGCTCTCTGGGCGTCGGTGCAGCCGCAACGTTCGGCCTCTTCCCTGGTCAACCGCTTCGCAAAGGCGCCGGCGCTGCAAAACATAACCCATCCGTTTAAGCCCTGGTATTCTTTCCAGTGCAGGCATTGGACCAGTTTTTCCATCTTCTTATGTCACTCCCTTCCTGATCACTTCCCCCCCGCGGTAGCAAGCCATTTTGTTAAACAGCTAGGCCTTGCCGTTGGCGGCAAAGTCCTTTTTCGAAAGCATGGGGCGCAGGTAAGCTCCCCAGTACGTGGCAGCCACAAAGCCGGCCCCGCCGATAATGTTGCCGATGGTCACGGGAATGAGGTTATTCAGGAAAAACCCTCCCAGGGTCAGGCCATCAATATTACTAATCGCCTGCAAGGCAGACTGCAGCACGGGTTGATTTTTCAGGGCCAGGCCCATGGGGATAAAGTACATGTTGGCGATGCTGTGCTCGAAGCCGGCAGCAACAAAAGCGGCAATGGGGATCATGATCCCGACAATTTTGCCGATGACGTCGCGTGCGGCATTGGCCAGCCAGACCGCCAGGCAGACCAGCCAGTTGCACAAGATTCCCCTGAAGAGCGCTTCCACCCAGGGCAGCGACGCCTTGGAAGCGGCAATGGCTACCGCCCGAGTGCCGATGGCGCCGGCATTGGCCTTCCAGATGCCGGAGTAGTAGAAGAGCAGGACCACGAGCAGGGAGCCGACAAAGTTGAAGAGGTAAACCCAGAACCAGTTGCTTAAAAGCTGCTTGCCGGTGACCTTCTTCTCCAGGAAGCCGGTCATGATGAGGTTGTTGCCGGTAAAGAGCTCCGCCCCGCCGAGGATAACCAGGATCAGGCCGAGGGAGAAGGAAATCCCCCCGATCATGCGGGTGAGGCCATCCCCAATGTAGCCGGCGAGGTCATTGGTGATGATGGTGAACATAATCGCTCCCAGGGCGATGTAGGCCCCGGCCAGGATAGCCAGCGGAACCAGGGAGCTCATTTTCGTCGTTACCTTCTTCTCGGCCACGCCCACCATGGTTTTGGCAATCTCGGGAGGCGGACAGAAGGAACCCACCGGCGTAACCTGCTCGCCCGCCGGCAGCGGCGCCGCTCCCGGAACCGCCCCCGCCCCGATGTTCAGCTCCATGGTCCCCAGGCATTCTTTTCTCTTCTCCGGGGTGCAGCCGATCTTAAGGAGGAAATCGGGGTTGACGGGACGGTTGAAAGCGGCCAGCTCGCAGTACGAAACGGGACCTCCTACGGAATCGTAATCCTTCCAGAATTCGCACCTCTTGGACACGTCTGACAAACCTCCTTCACCATGTATTTCTCTCTCTTTTGCCCCCTTGAAAGTGCAAAGCCCGTGCCAAGATTTCCTGGAAGGCGGAAAACAAAAAAACTCCCCCAACCTTTGCCAGAAGGCTATTTTTAGGGGAGTTCCAGAAAACACAAGGGGCCAGTGTAGAGCAGGCCGGAGGCTTGTTTGCCTAAACAGGTAGCAGAAGTGACGTAAATGCGTCACAAAAATGACTATTTACGTAATATAGTTTATTTTCAGATTAGTATTGAGGAATCTTTCAGTATCTGCGGTCGTATGGGGAAAAAGAAAAATATCGGAAAGAAATGGGGAGACCTCCGGATCGTTTACCCATTTGCGGATTACTGGAAAATCTTCTTTCCGTTATTCCCGCAGCATGATTCTCTCTCCATATATTCTCGCCATGAGCAGCACCTCCCGGCAGATAAAATTACCTTTTAATTCTGCGGCTCGCCCCTTTGTTCTTCCGGAAGTATAAAAATGAGCGGCAAGCAGAAGCCTATAAGCGAGGAGGTGATCAAGCATGATCCAGCTAACCCAAAAAGAGCGGCTTCTCCTGGAGGACCAGAAGGCTCACGAGGAGCTCTGCATCCTCAAGTACAGCTCCTATGCGCAGCAGGCCCGGGACCCCGAACTAAAGCAGCTCTTCTCCACCTACGCCGGTCATGAGCAGCAGCACCTGAACTCGATCAACCAGATCCTGTCCGGGCAGGCGCCGGCCATGGGAGGCGGGCAGCAGCAGGGCCAGGCACAGGCTCAGCCGAGCCCGGGAGCGATCAATCAGCCGCTCACGGCGGAGGCGCAAAATGACGCCGCTCTCTGCCAGGATATGCTTTCCACCGAGAAGTATGTCTCGGCAACCTACGACACCGCCATCTTCGAGATGACCAACGCCCAGGTGCGGCAGGTGCTCAACCATATCCAAAAGGAGGAGCAGCAGCACGGCGAGGGGATCTTCAACTACATGCAAAGCAAGGGCTACTACCAGCCCAAGTGAGCTTTTTTGAGTCCAAGTCGGGCGGGCGTGGAAGCCCGCCCCTACGTTTTTACGATGCCCTATCGCCCAGCATCTGATTGCCTGTATGGGCATGCCCGGCTCCTACACTTTTCGACGGCTTCTTGGAAGGTACCCACCCCGGGAAGGACAGCCATCCAGCCTGGTTCTATTTTCCGGGCATGAGCTGCTCAACCAGGTTGAGCACGGAGAAATGGCCCCCCGTCAGCGCCGCCAGCTGAGTCTCCCGCGCGAAGATGCGGTCGCGGATCTCGGGCGCGCTGAGGGACTGTCCGGCCAGCCGGGCCACTTCATCGCGCAGCCCGCTCAGGTAGCCTAAGAAAGTGCTAATTGCTTTCTTGCCTTCAGGGAAGATCCGCCCGATGGCAGTATAAAGAGTCAGTTCGTCTCCCGGCAGCTCCAGCAGCTTCTCCAAGGAGTTGATAATGCCGCCGATATCCTCGTCGGCGCGCAGCATTTTCAGATTCTCCGAGACAAAGAGGTCCCCGGTAAAACACCAGCCCTCAACCGGTTCAAAGAGGGCCACATGGTCGGCGGAGTGGCCCGGCGTTTCGATTACTTCAAAATGATAGCGGTTCGTATCAATAGCCTCCGGCAGGGGCCGCACCGCAGCCGGTTCCGGATACCCCCAGACCGTCTCCTGGTATTCGCGCAGCGGCAGGCGCCTGTCAACCAGCGGAAGGGCCAGCGGGTGGGCAAATATGTCAAGGCCCAGTTCCCGCTGGATGAGAGCGTTGGCGCCGACATGATCTTCGTGATGATGCGTGTTCACCACCTGCTTCACTTCATGTTCCCCGAGAAAGCGGATCAGCTCCTCCGCGGTATAGGCGCAGCCGGTATCGATAAGCAGGCCGTCCACGAGGTAGGCGGCGGTCCAGTAAAGCACCGCGCCGTCCAGCTCCCGGCCCATCATGATCTGGGTAATCTCACCGCAGCGGTTGGCCTTAAGCACTGAAGCACCTCCCCGCTGTTTTTTTACT
>JAAZIN010000097.1 GCA_012800855.1 Bacillota bacterium | reverse complement strand
CCGTTAAGTGCTTGTGGTATAAGGATCTGTTAAATAGTGGTATGTCCAAATAATATCGTGCCTGTAGAATGTTTTTTTATATGCCCAAGCGTGCAAGGTGGTGCCTGTCAAGGGTTTTTAGCTCCTGCATGCTAAATTTTAAAGTGTCGTCGATCTCCAGGGGTTTGTGCACTACCGAAGGTCGACGACATTTTTTTATCGACCGCTTGTACTTGCACAAGATTCTAATTCGATTTGCAGCGCTTAAGTCCTGCTTGAGGAGAATCCTCGGGGTGAGAGTAATATTAAGGACGATGGTTGTGCGTTGAGCGGTTTTAAGGAAAATCCTTTTTGAAGTGATGGCGCCTGCCGCAGGTTTATTTTAAAAAAGGGGAAGGGAAAATAGTAATTAGGTAAAGAATTAGCGGGAGGTTGGATTGTGCTTCCGACGATAGAAGCAAAGACGATAAGCATCTGCAGCCTGGTGCCGGAAAACGAGGCTCGCATAAAAGAGGTGGCCCAGATGCTGTGGGAGGGATTTGGAGAATTCTGGCCCGATGCCTACCCCACCTTAGAAAGCGCCATGCAGGAGGTGCGCGCTTCCCTGGAAGGGGGGAGGATCAGCCGGGTGGCGGTGACGCCGAGCGGTGAACTGAGGGGCTGGATCAGCGCGGCGCCGCAGTACAAGGGCCGCGTCTGGGAGCTGCATCCGCTGGTGGTGAAAAAGGAGTACCGGCGGCAGGGCATCGGCCGGGCGCTGGTGGAGGACCTGGTCCGCCAGGTGAAGGCGCGCGGGGGGCTGACCATCTGGCTGGGCACCGATGACAGCTGCAACATGACCAGCCTGAGCGGGGTGGACCTTTTCCCGGGGGTGCTGAATCACCTGGTAAACATCAAGAATTTGCATGAGCATCCCTTTGAGTTTTACCAGAAGGTGGGCTTTGAGATTATCGGGGTGATGCCCGATGCCAACGGCCCGGGGAAGCCCGATATTTTAATGGGGATGCCGGTAAGGCCCTAATGGATACGGCTTGGACCCCCTTTTTGAAATGCCTATTGAGCGTCTGCCGGAGCAAATGACTTTAAAGTATAGTTAATTATTTTCATTTGATAAACCGGCGAAGTTGGTAATATAATTTTAGCGCAGCGGAGAGGCACCAGGCGGCAGCTGGCTGCCGAAAAGCTGTTTGACGGCCGGACAAGCTGGTGCCTTTTTTAAACCAATTCGCCAGGTATTTTGTGAAAATACTGGCTTCTTTGCCGCTTGCGGAAGCGCAGCCGCCGGCAGCATAGCCGGCAAAAGCGCGCGGACAATTTGAACTTATGGAAGCAAAAAGGAGGATGAAAAATGGGCATGTTTTGTTTTCAATGCCAGGAAACGGCAAGGAATCAGGGCTGCACCGTTAGAGGCGTATGCGGGAAGACCGAAGAGGTGGCCAAGCTGCAGGATCTTCTCATCTATACGCTCAAGGGAATTGCGGACATTGTGGTCAAGGGAAAGGTCGATATCAGCGCTCATGACCGGATGAATTATGAAGTTCTCAACAGCCTTTTCATGACCATCACCAATGCCAACTTTGACGACGGGCGTATTGAAAGTCAGATCAAAAAAATGATGGCCCTGCGGGATGAACTGAGGAATTCCGTGGCGGTGAAGGATTTGCACGATGCGGCGACCTTCGCGGTAGACTCCAGGGATTCCATGCTGGAGAAGGCTGCCGCCGTGGGCGTGCTGGCCACTGAAGACGAGGACATGCGTTCTCTTCGCGAGATGATCACCTACGGGGTCAAGGGGATGGCGGCTTACGCCGAGCATGCGAAGAATATGGGCAAAGAGGACCTGGCCGTTAATGCCTTTATCTACGAGGCCCTGGCCGCAACCCTGGATGATTCGCTGACGGCGGACGATCTTGTGGCCTTGGCCATGAAAACGGGCGAACATGGCGTTAAAGTCATGGCCCTGCTGGACGAAGCGCACCGGTCCAGGTTTGGCGATCCCGAGATGACCGAGGTAAATATTGGTGTGCGCAAGAACCCGGCCATCCTCATTTCCGGGCACGACATGACTGATCTCGAGCAGCTGCTGGAGCAGACCAGGGGCACGGGGGTGGATGTTTATACCCACGGCGAGATGCTTCCCGCCCATTACTACCCCGCTTTCAAAAAATACGACCACCTTGTGGGCAACTACGGCAACTCCTGGTGGAGGCAGCTGAACGAATTTGTTCCCTTCCATGGTCCCATTCTCTTTACGACGAACTGCATTGTTCCTCCGCGAAGCGAAGAGGTAAGAAGCAGGATCTTTACCACGGGCTCGGCAGGCTATCCCGGCTGCCGGCATATTGAGGCCGATGCCAGCGGCAAAAAGGATTTTTCCGAGATTATCGCCCTGGCCAAGACCCTGCCCGCTCCCGAAGCCATCGAAAGCGGCAGCATTGTTGGCGGCTTTGCCCATAACCAGGTCATGGCCCTGGCGGACAAGGTTGTTGAAGCGGTCAAGTCCGGGGCCATCAGGAAGTTCTTTGTCATGGCCGGCTGCGACGGGCGCATGAAGTCGAGAGAGTACTACACCGAGTTTGCCCAAAAGCTTCCCCGGGACACGGTCATCCTGACGGCGGGCTGCGCGAAATACAGGTACAACAAGCTGAACCTGGGAGACATCGGAGGAATCCCGCGGGTTCTCGACGCCGGTCAGTGCAATGACTCCTACTCCCTGGCGGTCATCGCCCTCAAGCTGAAAGAAGCCTTCGGCCTGGACGACCTCAACAAGCTGCCCCTTGCCTTCAATATTGCCTGGTACGAGCAGAAGGCGGTCATCGTTCTCCTGTCGCTGCTTTACCTGGGGGTGAAGAATATACACCTCGGCCCCACCCTCCCGGGCTTCCTTTCGCCCAACGTGGCCAGGGTCCTGGTGGACAGGTTTGGCCTGGCGAGCATCGGAACGGTGGACGGGGATATCGAAATGTTCATGGCCCAATAGGGGCTAGCGGCTTAACCGTAGAAAATCCCGCCGGCCGGCCTTATCCGTGGCGGCGGGATTTTTTTATTCGTTGGGCGGCCGGGGCATGGCCTTGCGAGCCCGCGGCGGCAGTCTTTTCTGAAGGCCGCGGCGGCGGCTTTGCATAAAGCTGGCGGTGATGTTAAGATGAAATAAAGATAGAGTGTCCCCTACTGCAGGCGGTTATGCCATTCTAATGTTGAATGCGCAAAAGTTACAGCAGGCAAGGGAGGGCCGGGCATGCCGCTGCAAAAGATAGGGAGAAATATCCAGCAGATCGCCGAAGCCATTGCCGAGGCCATCGACGTGCATGTGACTGTTGTGGACCGGGACCTGGTGAGAGTAGCGGGAACGGGCCCCTATGAGCAGCTGGTGAAGGAGTTTATCCCCCGCAATTCCGCCTATGCCAAGGTGCTGGAGACGAAGGAGACCATCCTGATTGAAAATCCCGGCAAGGATGCCCACTGCACCGGCTGCGCCGTTAAGGATGAATGCCGGGAAACCTTTGAAATCTGCACTCCCATCATCTGGCAGGACGAAGTAATTGGCGTCATGGGCATATTTGCCTTCAACGAAGAGCAGAAGAAGATTATGGTCGCCAAGAAAAAGCATCACCTCAGGTTCCTCCAGAAGATGTCGGAGCTTATTGCCAGCAAATACGGCGAGGCCGTGCTCTTCGAAGAGCTCATTGTGAAGAATAAGGAGCTTTCCACCGTCGTCCAGCATGTGAACCAGGGTGTTCTCTGTGTGGAGCGTTCCGGGCGGATTAACCACATCAATGCCCTGGCCCTCCAGCTTCTGGGGCTGAACCTCAAAGAGGAGCAGGCCATAGGGCTGAACCTTCACCAATTCTGGCCCTCGGCCCTCATTCTTAAAGCGCTCAAGGAAGGGCGGGAGTATTTCAACCGCGAGGAGCATTACGCCCGCAGCAATTACCGGAGAGAACTCATCACCACGGTAAGGTTGATTAAGAAGGGCGACCGCGATACGGTGGCGGTGGCCACCCTCTCCGACATTGAAGAGATGCACAAGTCCAGCTTCAGGGCGAGGGAGAAGTCCGGCAACTTTACCTTCGATCATATCATCAGCAGAAGCCCCAAGATGCAGGATGTGATCAAGCGCGCCAAGGTGGTGGCTGGCTCCGACTCCACGGTTTTAATCGTGGGGGAAAGCGGCACCGGCAAAGAGCTCTTCGCCCGGGCCATACACAATGCCAGCAGCAGGGCCGATTATCCCTTTGTGGGGATCAATTGCAGCGCCATCCCCGAAGCCCTCCTGGAGAGCGAACTTTTTGGCTATGAACCGGGCGCCTTTACCGGGGCCAGCAAGAACGGGAAGCTGGGCAAGTTCGAGCTGGCCCACAAGGGCACCCTCTTCCTGGACGAGATCGGCGACATGCCTCTTTTCCTGCAGGCCAAGCTTTTAAGGGTCTTGCAGGAAAGGCAGGTTTTAAAACTGGGCGGCACCGTCCCCAAAGATATTGATGTGAGGATAATTGCCGCGACCAATAAAAACCTGGAAGAGCTCATCCGGGAAAAGATGTTCCGCGAAGATCTCTATTACCGCTTAAATGTAATTCCCCTGGAAATACCCCCGTTGCGGGAGCGGCCAGAAGACATCCCCGCCCTGATTGCCCACTTTTTGGAATATTACAACCAGAAGTTTGGCAAGAATGTGCGGGGCTTTTCCGACAAGGCCATGGAGTTCATTATGTCCTATTCCTGGCCGGGGAATGTGCGGGAGCTGGAAAACATCGTGGAATATGGCATCAACTTTGCAGAGGGGGATACGATTCACTTCAGCGAGATCCAGAGAAGGTTCAAGGCCTCTGCCGAGAGCAATGAGCGCATTAGCTTGAAGGATAGGGTCAGGGAGTTTGAGCGGCAGACAATAGCCGGCTACCTGGACAGGTACGGCTGGGACGAAGAGGGCAGGAACAAGGTGGCGAAGCTGCTGGGCATCAGCAGGTCAAGCCTCTATCGCAAGCTATCCCAATAATGACACGAAATATCTCAAAATTGGGATGGAGAGGAGGGGGCCTGGCCGCAGCAAGCCTTTGCCGCCAAGCCGGAGACGCTTGCCTTTCTCTGGCATGCATCTTGCATCCTTCGGAAGAAGGAATGAAGATGACAGCTCTAGTCTAGAAGGAAGGATGCCCGATGCTGCCGGAAAAGTTACTTGAACTCCTCAGAGAAGAAGCAGCTCCGGTGGTGGGGTGCACCGAGCCTGTGGCCATAGCCCTGGCCGCAGCCCATGCCTACCATGTTGCACCCGGCGATGTGAGCCGGCTGGAAGTCCTGGTCAGCCCCAATGTGTTCAAAAATGCCAAGGCGGTAGGCATACCGGGAACCAGCCATACCGGAGTGGATATGGCCGCTGCTCTTGGCGTCTCCATTTCGCCGCCGGCGCTTGACTTAAATATTTTTTCATCGGTGAAAGACGCGGATGTTAAAAAAGCGCTGGCCTTGCTGGAAAAGGGCCTGGTGCACGTTGACATAGACTACGATTTAACAGACAGCCTCTATATCGAGGTAAGGCTGGCCACCAGCAGCGGGGAAGCGGAAGCGATTATCCAGGGCCGGCATACGGACCTGGTTTATTTAAAGCATAACCAACGCCTCCTTGTGGACAAGCGCCCCGAGAAGAGGCCAGCGAACGGTCCTGCCCGGCTGCTGCGGCGGCACAGCATCTACGAATTGATAGACCTGGTCCTGGCCCTGGATCCGGAGGCCCTCTCCTTTCTCAAGGAGGGGGCGGAGATGAACCTGCGCATGGCCCGCGAGGGCATGGGCCTTAAAAACGGCCTGGGCGTGGGCTTAAATTGGAAGCAGTTATGCTCCCAGGGGCTGACAGGAAAGGATTTGTCGAACAAGATTGCGTATTATACCGCAGCAGCCTGTGATGCCAGGATGGCCGGAGTCCAGCTCCCGGTGCTGAGCATCGCCGGCAGCGGCAATCACGGGCTGGTGGCGACCATCCCCATAAGCCTGGCCGCCCGGGAACTGGGGTCCCCCCCAAGGCGGGAGGTACAGGCGCTGGCCATCAGCCAGCTGGTGACAAACTACATTAAAACTTACACGGGGCGGCTCTCTCCCATCTGCGGCTGCGGGGTGGCGGCGGGCGCCGGCAGCGGCGCCGGGCTGGTCTATCTTCTGCAAGGGAGCAAGGAGGAGATGGGAGGGGCGATAAAAAACATCATCTCTTCCCTGGCCGGGATGATCTGCGACGGCGGCAAGGTGGGCTGTGCGTTGAAGCTCTGCACCAGCGCCGCCACGGCCTGGCAGGGGGCGCTCCTGGCCAGGGCGGGCGTAACGGTACCGCCGGGGAACGGTTTTATCGCCGACAGCGTGGAAGAAAGCCTCCACAACCTGGGCCGGATCTGCAGGGAGGGGATGGCGGGGGTGGATAGAACCATCATCTCCATCCTGGAGCAGCACCGGCGGCTGGACCTACTGCCAAGGGAAAAGGAAGGAGAGGAGCAGCGGCAAAATGAACGTGGATGGGTACAAGGATAAGTTGTTTGCCTTCCTGGAAGCCAACGAGGAGAACATGATCGCCGACCTGAAGGAGTTTGTGCGCATCCCCAGCATCTCCACCGATCTGGAGCAGGTGCGGAGGGCGTTGGACTACGCCCTCAGCCTGGGGGAGAGAATGGGCTTCAGCAGCCGCGCCGTCCTGGACGGGCAGGTGGGCGTTATTGAGACAGGCGCGGGGCCGGAAACCCTGGGCATACTCTCCCACGTTGACGTGGTGCCACCTGGGGACCTGGAGGCCTGGGATTCGCCTCCTTTTGAGCCGGTCATACGCGACGGCGCCATCTGGGGGCGGGGCACCCTGGATGACAAGGGGGCCATCATCGCCAGCCTTTACGCCATGAAAGCCGTGGCCGACCTGGGGCAGCCCTGGCGCAAGAAGGTGCAGCTCATTCTCGGCACCCAGGAAGAGGTGGACTGGACGGACATGCGCGCTTACGTGAAAAGCTTCCCCCTGCCCGACTACGGCTTCACCCCCGACGGCGAATACCCCCTGTGCAACATCGAGAAGGGGATGATGGACGTTGAGATTGCCGTCCCCCTGGACAGCCCCGCCGGCGAGGGCCTCTTTCTATCAGCCATTGACGGGGGGAAGGCCACCAACGTGGTCCCCGACTACTGCCGGGCCCGCCTGCTCAAGAAGCCCGGGGATGAAGTGGTCACCATCGAAGCCAGGGGCAAGTCGGCCCATTCCTGCCAGCCGGAGAAAGGAGAAAACGCCATTATTAACCTCTGCCATCGCTTGAAGGAAGAGCCGCTGGCAGAGAACGCCCTTGCCCGCGTAGCCAAGGTCTTGAGGGAGAAGTTTGCCGACATTTACGGCCGTGAAATCGGCCTCTACAGCAAAGATGAGTACTACAACGGGGAATTCATCCACCGCAACACCATCGCGGTAACCATGATCACCACCGGCGACAACGAGGCCACGTTAAACTTCAATGTTCGCTTTGCCTACGGCACAACGGAGGAAGAGATCCTGGAGGCCTTCCGCGGCGTCGCCTCCGAGATGGGCGGCACCGTAAAATCCTACAAGGCCTTGCCCGCCGTCTACATCAGCAAGGACCGGCCCTTCATGCAGGCCTTTGCCCGGGCCTATGAAACTGTGACCGGGCTGAAAAATGAATTCACCCTCGCTTACGGCGGCTCTTACGCCAAGGCCATGAAAAACATTGTTTCCTGGGGGCCAATTTTTCCCGGAGAGGAGGATACCTGCCATGAGGTAAACGAACACATGTCCCTGCGCAGTTTGATGCTCAACGCCAAGATTTTTGCCCTGGCCATTGCCGGCATAGCTCTATCGGAAAAGAGCTTCAAGTGACCTGAAACTGCAGAAGCACTATTTCGCATTATTTATTTCCTTTTAGAAAGGGCTGAAAGAAAGTGAATGAGACTTACGGAATTGTAAGCCTGGTGCCAATTGTGGTCATCATTGTCCTTGCTCTGGTAACGCGCAAGACCTTCGTCTCCATGCTCATGGGGGTCTTGGTCGGCTTTGCCATCCTGGCCGCAGGTCATCCGGTAAAGCTCCTTAATCTTTTTCTGGATGGGCTCTATACAGTGATGACCGACGCAGACACCGCCTGGGTCCTGCTGGTATGCGGGCTCTTCGGCAGCCTCATCGCCCTCATGGAGAAATCAGGCGGTGTGCTGGGCTTTTCCAGCCTGGCTCAGAAGGTCATCAAGGGCAGAAGAGCCTCCATGATCTTTACCTGGATCCTGGGGATAATTATTTTTGTGGATGACTACCTCAACAACCTGGCCGTGGGCGCCGCCACCAGGAAGATAACCGATCACTTCAAGGTTCCCCGGGAAATGCTGGCCTATATCATCAATTCCACCGGGGTGACGGTCTGCGCTATCGTGCCTTTTTCAACCTGGGCGGCCTTTATGTCTGCCCAGATGGACAAGGCGGGCATGGTTGAAGGCATGACACCCATTAGCGCTTATATCCAGACCATACCCTACATTGTCTACGGCTGGCTGGCGGTTATCCTGGTGCCGCTTTTCGTCCTGAAGGTGATTCCCCTCTTCGGCCCCATGAAGGAGGCGGAGAAGCGAGCCCTGGAGACGGGCGAGGTGCTCTCCAAGGAATCAAAGGAAGCCCTGGTGGAGCTGCCCGAGGAAGAGACCGCTCTTGCCGGCAAAAAGAACCGGGCCCTCAACTTTCTCATTCCCATGATCGTGGTGGCGGTGTTAACCATCATCACGGAAGATATTCTTATCGGTATCTTTGCTGCCATCGTGGCCTGCTTTATTCTCTACCTGCCGCAACGCTTAATGAATTTCACCCAGTTTTTTGATACGGTGGTAAAAGGTCTTGTGGACATGTTCCCCGTGCTGCTGCTGATCATTATGGCCTATACCCTGATGGAAGTTAACAGCGGCCTGGGGCTCACAAATTACGTTATCGATGTGGCCCTGAATGTAGTCAACCCCGCCTTGCTGCCCGTAACTATCTTTGTGGTAATCGGACTGCTTTCTTTTGCCTCGGGGAGCTTCTGGGGCCTGGCTGCCATCTCTTTCCCCATCGTAGCGCCGCTGGCGGCGGCCCTGGGGGTTAATCCCTTCCTGACCGCCGGCGCCGTTATCTCGGCCGTTGCTTTCGGCGGCCACATCTGCATCTACAGCGACACCGTCATCCTGGCTTCCGCCTCCACCCAGGTGACCAACGCCGATTATTTCAAGACTTCGGTGCCGCTGGTAGCGCTCGCTTTTATTCTGGCCGCGATAATTTTCCTCATCCTGGGTTTTGTCATGTAGTGCGCCGGGGTTCATGCCGGCAGGAGAAAGGGGCAGCCGCCCGCCGGGCGGCTGCCTTTTTATGTGCACCCGGTGCATTGTTGGCTGGAAAATCGATCTATGCTAAAATGGGGCAGTGAGAATCTTCAGTGAAAGGATGACCGTGAATGGAGCAGCAGGGCAGCAGCACTTCCGCCGGGCGGGGCAAAGCGGAGAAGGAATTTGTCAAGGAGATCACCCCGCAGTCGGTGGATTACTCGCAGTGGTACATCGACGTGGTCCTAAAGACCGAGCTGATGGATTACGCCCCGGTGAAGGGGTGCATGGCCATCCGCCCCTACGGCTACGCCATCTGGGAGAAGATCCAGCAGCTCCTGGACCGGCGGATTAAGGACACCGGCCACCAGAACGCCTATTTCCCCATGTTCATCCCCCAAGAGCTGCTCCAGAAAGAGGCGGCGCACGTGGAGGGCTTTGCCCCCGAGGTGGCCCTGGTGACGAAGGGCGGCGGGGAGACCCTGGCCGAGCCGCTGGTGGTGCGTCCCACCTCCGAGGCGATCATCTGCGATTTCTACTCACGCTGGATCCAGTCGTGGCGCGATCTGCCCATGCTCATAAACCAGTGGTGCAACGTGGTGCGCTGGGAGAAGGTGACGCGGCCCTTCCTGCGCACCTCCGAGTTCCTCTGGCAGGAGGGGCATACCTGCCACCGCACCGAGGAAGAGGCCGAGAAGGAGGCCTTGCTCATGCTCGGCGTCTACAAGGAATTCCTGGAGACGGAGATGGCCATCCCCGTCATTGCCGGCCGTAAGACGGAGCGGGAGAAATTTGCCGGCGCCCTGCGCACATACACCGTCGAAGCGCTCATGCGCGACGGCCGGGCGCTGCAGGCAGGCACCTCGCATAACCTGGGGCAGCACTTTGCCAGGGTCTTCGATATTACCTTCCTGGACCAGGACGGGACGCTGAAATATGTCTGGCAGACCTCGTGGGGGGTCTCCACGCGGCTTATCGGGGCGCTGATCATGGTTCACGGCGATGACCGCGGCCTGGTGCTGCCGCCGCGAATTGCCCCCATACAGGTGGTGATCGTGCCCATCATTTCGAAGAAGGCCCGGGAGGAGGTGCTGGCGGCGGCGCGCCGCGTTGCCGAAACGCTGCAGCAGGCCGGCATTCGTTTGAAGCTCGACGACCGCGAGGAATACTCTCCCGGCTGGAAGTTCAACGAGTGGGAGATGAAGGGGGTGCCGCTGCGCCTCGAGCTGGGCCCCCGCGATCTCGAGGCGGAGCAAGTTATCGCAGTGCGCCGCGACAGCGGGGCCAAGGAGCCGCTGCCCTGGGCGGAGCTGCCCCGGCGGCTGCCCCAGCTCCTGGAGGAGCTGCAGGGCGACCTCTACAAGCGGGCGCTGCAGTTCCAGCAGGAGCATACGCGCAGCGGCGCCGATTACGGCGAATTCCTGCAGGTGATGGAGCGGGAGCGCGGCTTCTTCATCGCCTCCTGGTGCGGCCGCGAGGAGTGCGAGCTGAAGGCTAAGGAGGAGAGCAAGGCCACCATCCGCTGCATCCCCTTTGACCGCGAGATGGAGCACGAAAACTGCCTCGTTTGCGGCGAGAAGGCTGCCCATGTGGTATACTTCGCCAGGGCTTACTAAAGGCGAGGATGGAGCAACTGTTAATGGGTAAATCCCCCCCAACCCCCCTTTGGAAAAGGGGGAGCGTAGACATAATGGTAGTGCTGGCCTCGCTTTGCAATGACGTGGGTTATAATGGGAAAACCATTAAAGAGCCACATACAAAGGAGGCCAGTACAATGGATTATACCACGTTTGTAGGGATGGATG
>JAAZIN010000096.1 GCA_012800855.1 Bacillota bacterium | reverse complement strand
GCGTCCTTACGTTTGATGCCAGGGATGTAAGTCGAAAACTGCGTAAACGCCTGCGCCCCGCCGGTGACACTGACAGTACTGTAAGCAGTAGTTTGCGGCAATAACCGGCCTGGTTCGGGCGTGCATGCCCGGCCCCCACAACTGGGAGAAAAAGGACGGGGCCTCTAAGGGCGGGCGTGGTAGCCCGCCCTTGCGTTTATCGCCAGGATTGATCAGCTGCAGGATATCCCGTTGCATGCCACGGGGCACCGCCGAGAAGGCACTTAAGGGGAGAATCGGCTCATCTTTCAGCATGCGGTCCGGCCGCTTCCCACGGCGGAGCCGCCTTATTAATTCCATGGCCCTGCTTTATTATCCTTCTGCGATGAAAGAGATAACGTGTAAGGTCGCGCAGGAAAGCGGAGGGGAGTGATGCCGCTAATCTTTGAGCGCGCTGAGGATGGAGCGGAGCCGCTCGCGGTAGCCCGCGTTTTCAATCACCGTGCCGGTGATGACGATATCCGCGCCGGCTTGGCGGACCCGGCGGGCATCAACGGCCGTGCGGATGCCGCCGCCAACGATGAGGGGGATGGAGATCTCGCGCTTCACCGCGCGGATCATGCCGGCAGGAATGGGCTGGGCCGCGCCGTTACCCGCCTCAAGGTAAACGTATTCCATGCCCATGAACTCGGCGGTAAGGGCATAGCCGATGGCTTTCCAGAAGTTGTCGCGGGAGACCAGCTCGGCTTCACCGATCTCGCCGATTTTCATTCCCGGTTCGACGAGGATGTAGCCCACAGGAATGGTCTCCACCCCGAGCTTTTTTAAGACCAGGGCGATGCCGGCGTGGCTCGCGGCAATGAAGCCGGCATTGCGCGAGTTGAGCATGCTTAAGAAGAACATGGCGTCGAGATTGAAGCTAATGGCTTCCGCTCCCGAAGGCAAAAAGATGACCGGGATGGTCGTCTTCTCCTTGATGGCCTCCACCGTTTCCATGAGCGTGCGCTGGCTAGTGGGGGCGGAGGCGCCGATGAGCACCAGATCGCTGCCCACCTCCTGCGCCGTCTGGGCCAGGCGGCCGGCCGCTTCCGGCAGCTGCCGCGAGGGGTCAATGAGGGTGATATGGACTGCGCCCTGGCTTAATTTATTTTTGATATATTCATTAACTTTCATATCTTTCAGACCTTGCTAACAGATTCTCTGTTTAAGGCCATTATAATGGAGCAAGACCCTTTTGACAACCGCTAAGATTTTCCTCGCCCACCATGACGACGCCGGAACCTTCGGCCACAAGAGGGCCGGCGCCCCGGGATGGCCAAGGGTACGCGAGGCTTCATTTCTTCCATAATATATTCTCATTTCGCCCGGTTTATGTTTTCGCGCAGCATGCGGCGTAGCGAGGCAGGATCGGGGTTGAAGAAGCTTTTTACCAGGCCCTTCCGGACAAAGATGAAGGAGACCTCTTTCACGGGACGGCCGGTGATCTCGGCCATGGCGGCGGCATAGACGCAGCCCTGGCAGCGGTAATGTTCCCAGCGCCGCTCCAGCTCTTCCTCCCCCCCCGCGTCGGTCTTGTAGTCAACGATGACCAGTTCCTCCCCCTCCTGGAAGAGGAGGTCGACGACGCCCTCCACGAGGAAGGAGTCAAGGCGATAGCAGAAGGGGAGCTCCTTGAACAGGCGCCCCGCGGAGCGAACCCGCAGCAGAAGGGGGTGCTCCAGGGTTTTTTGCACCAGCTCGATGAGCTCTTTGGCATCAGGCACCCCCCAGTAGTCCGCCGCCCGGGCGGCCTCGGCGGCAATCTGTGCAGCCAGGGGGCGGCACAGGTCGATGCGCTCCATGACCTGGTGAAAAGCGGATCCGAAGGCGGTCCCGTCGCCGTACCAGTCCTCCGCCGCGCCGGCGGCGGTTAGGGGCTCTCCGGCCGGCGGAAGGGGTTCCCGGGCCATGCCGGCCAGGGCGACGGCGCTGATATAGGGACCCGGCGTTGCGGCACCGGCGATGGCCTTCTTCAGAGATTCTTCCCAGTGCCGGCGGCGCGCAAGCAGTTCCTCCACAAGGGGGCTCTCCTCCCCCTCCGCCAGTATGCCGGCCAAGGCGCCCGCATCATCTCCCGGCAGGGGCTCTTCATGGCCGGCCTGGAGGCTGAGGCAGCCCGACCAGAGGCCTGCCGCCGCTTCTTCGGCCTGTTCCAGGTAGGCCCAGAAGCCGGCGGCGCCGCTCTTGTAAAAGCGCGGCAGCACCAGGTAGTCGCGGGCTCGGGTGGCGGCCACGTAGAAGAGGCGGATCCGCTCCGCTTCCAGGCGCAGCGCCTCCTCCTGTTCCGCCTCGGCCACGCCGGCGCTGGCCAGCTCGCCGAGCTTGAGGTAAAAGAGGCCCCGGCTGCGGTCAGCCATGAAGCTGGTGCCTCCTCTCTTCTGTCCGCCCAGGTTCACCAGGCAGACGAGGGGAAACTCCAGCCCCTTGGACTTGTGGATGGTGAGAAGCTGCACCGCGTCGCTGCCGGGATCGTAGAGGAGCGATTCGGCCTCTTCGCGCTCCTCTTCGGCCATGCGCTCCAGCCGGCTGATGTATCCTTTCAGGGTGAGGGGGCGCTCCATCTCCAGGCCGCGGATCATCTGCAGCGCCTTGCGCAGGTTGCCGGCCGCCTGGCGACCCTGCGGCCCCAGGGAGGCCCGCTGCCAGAACCAGGTTTCCTCCAGGAGTTCCTCTACCAGGACGGAGATGGGGGCCTGCTGCTGGCGCTGGTGCGCCCGCCGGAGCAGTTCGAAAGCCCGCTGCAGCTGGGGGAAATCGGGCCCGGCATCGGCAAAGTAGCTCAGTCTACCCCCACTTTCCAGGTACTGAAAGAGCATCTCGTCGGGGATGGCGCCGGCCCAGTAGCGAAGCACCGCCGCCAGGGCCAGCTGGTCATAGGGATTGCTCACGGCGGCCAGGAGGTTTTTGAGAAAAACAATCTCCTCGCGCAGGTAGAACTGGCGCCCCCCCTCCAGCCGGTAGGGGATCTTGCGGCGGCGCAGGGCCTCCTCGTAGTGGAAGAGGCCCGTGGCGGCGGGGAAAAGAAGGGCGATGTCGCCGTATCTCAGCTCACGCGACCCCCCATGCGGTGCCGGGATGGTCCACTTGCCGACGGCGCCTTCAATGAATTCCGCTACCGCCGCCGCCTCGGCGGCCCGGATCTCATCGGCCCTCGCCTCGTCGAGAGGCTGGGACGGCTGCAGCAAGACCACGGCGGGCCGTCCATAGGGAGAACGGTAGGCGCTGAGCGGCTGGTAGGCGGGCTGGTAATGACCCTGGGGGGTGATCAAAACGCTGAAGGTGCGGTTGACCCAGTCGATGAGCGCCGGCAGGGTGCGGAAGTTCTGGGTGATGGCGAGGGCCTGGCCCTTTTGCAGCAGCTTTTCCCGGGCGGCCTGGTATATTTCAATGTCCGCCCGCCGGAAACGGTAGATGGACTGCTTCGGATCCCCCACCAGGAAGAGCTTTCCCTCCGCCAGCTCCACCTCCTGCCAGCTAGCGGCGCGGGGCTCCTTCTCTGCCAGGAGAAAGAGGAGATCCGCCTGCAGGGGATCGGTGTCCTGGAACTCGTCCACCAGGATGTAGCGGAAGCGCCGCTGGAAGTAGCCGCGCACCTCCCTGTTGTCGCGCAGGAGATCGCGGGCCTTGATGAGCAGGTCCTGGAAATCGAGGACGCCGGCTTCCGCCTTGGCCCGCTCCACCGCGGCCAGGTAGCCGCCCAGCCAGTGCACCAGCGACGCCGTAAGCTGCCCCCGCAGGGAGAGGCACGCCTGCTCCTGGAGCTGCCGCAGCTCGCCGCAGATCTCCTTCTGCCGCCGGCAGTGCTCTGGCGGCTGCCAGTTTTTCTGGCTGCCGCGGGCGGCAATGGCGGGGAAGCGCATAAGAAGGAAGCGCTCCTGCTCCAGGGGATCGCCCAGCTGGAGGAACTTTTCCGCGGCGGCAATGATCTCTAAAAGATGGCGGTAGCCCTTGTCTTCTTCTTGCCGGCAGGAGGGAAGGAGTGACTTCAGCTCAGTGAGCCTCTCCTGGAGAAGCTCGCGAAATGCCGGCAGAAGGTCGGGGGCCGAGGGGGTGCTCCCCTCCGCCACCAGGTCCCGCTGGTGGTAGAGGATCCCGGCCAGTTCGCGCAGCCGTTTCGGACTGACGCCGAGCAGCAGCGCCCGCTTCAGCACATTGCCTTCGGCGGCCAACTCCGCGGAAAACCACTTTTCCCAGATCTCCTCCAGGAGTTCCTCCATCTCCCCCGGCTCGTAGATTTGAAACTGGGGGTCCACGGCCGCCTCAACGGGACGCTCACGCAGCAGCTGCCCGGCAAAGGAGTGGATGGTAGTGATGGGCGCCGCCTCGATGGCCTCCAGGGACTCGCGGATGCGGCGGGCCTCCTCTTCCGCCGCTTCGGTGAGGCGCTTCTCCAGCTCATCGCGCAGGCGGGCCTTCAGCTCGGCGGCGGCCTTCTCCGTGAAGGTGATGGCCACGACCTCCTCCAGGCGGGCGGCGCCCTGGACAATGATGTTGAGCAGCCGCCGGATGAGAAGGGTGGTCTTCCCGGTGCCTGCTCCCGCCTCCACCCAGTAGTTGCGGCTGAGATCGCTCTCCGCCAGGCTGCGTTCGCGGGCATCGACCAGGGGCTTGGGGACGTCGCCGGAGCGGCTCAAGAGATTTCACCTGCCTTGGCCATAAGGGTCAAGCTTTCTCCTCCTTCATCTGCCGGAAGGCGGCGAGGACGGGGTCGGCGGCCTTTAGGCGGAAAGTCCTCTCGATCCCCGGGCCGCAGAGGTCGCGGTAGTCGCAGAAGCGGCAGTTCTGGCCATTCCGTCCGGGATAAGGGAAAAAGCGGCCGGCGGCGATGCCCTCGTAAAGCACCGCCAGGGTCTCCCGCAGAAGCCGCTCTTTCTCCGGCCATGCGCGCCCCGAAAAGAGCACTTTTTCCACCCCTTCAGGCGAAAGATGGTAGGCGCAGGCCTCCGCCTCCTCCAGCTGTGAAGGGGAGAGGCCAAAAAGGGCGGCGGCGGCCAGGAGGTAAACGGGAAGTTGGAGGGCTTCTCCCCCGGAGAGGCTCTCATTCTTAATCCGTTTCCGCCCCGTCTTGTAGTCGATAATGCGGAGGCGGCCGCCGCTGCGATCCACGCGGTCGATCCGCCCCTGGAAAGAAAGCTCCTCTCCCGATGGGAGGCGCAGGAGCACCCGCTTCTCCCTTTCCTCAAAGCCGAAGGCGAGCTCAAATTCCACCGGCATAAACCCCGCCGCCTGCTTTATTTCCCACTCCAGCAGGGCTTGCAGCGTATCCAGGAGCGCGCGCCGCTGCACCTCCCTGAGCAGGGGATGGGGCGGCAGCTCCTCCGGCGGCAGCGCCGCCAGCTCCGACGCGGCGACCTGCTCCAGGAGCTTCAGGCAGGAATCGGGATGGCGCTCCACGGGAAGCAGCCCTTCCGCCGCGGCGCGGCGGTAAAACCGCTCCAGGATGCGGTGCACGAGGAGGCCGCGCTGCAGGGGTGCCATCTCCAGCATCTCTGCGGGCTCTTCCAACGGCGCCAGCTTGAGGAGCCGCTTTAAAAAGTAGCTATAGGGGCAGCGGGCGTAATCTTCCAAGGCGGTGGCCGAAAAGCGGCCCCCCGCCCTGTCCAGGCGTGCGGCAAGCAGCTGCCGCGGGGCGCCTTGCGGCGAAAAGAGGCCGTCGTAGGAGGTGAGGCGGCGGCTGCGCCTGGCCAGGTCTGCTTCGAGAAGGCGGGCCAGGGCGTCAGAAAGGCGGCGGTAGTACTGAAGGGGCGACAGCCCCGCCGGCAGGCAGGCGCAACAGGCCAGGTCGTACTCGGCGGCGGTAATGGGCTCCTCCACCGCCTCTTCCTGGCCCGTGGCGGGAATGTGGCGATAGCCTGGCAGGAGGTAAAGCTTGTCGTACCCCGGACGGGTGCCCAGAAGCGCTTCGCCGCAGCGGGAGAGGAAGAATGAGGGCAGCTGCTCCCTGCCGCCGGCGGCGGAAGCGCGCGGCCAGGTCAGGACCGCCTTCCGGAGGGCGCCGCCTAGGGCAAGGGCAAAGCGCAGAGCCTCCATGTCGATCCGGCCCCGCCGCAGCGGCAGGGCCCCTCCCAGGGCCAGACGCTCCGTCTCGGGTAGCAGGGGATCGCTGTCAACCGGCGCGGGAACGATCTTTTCCGCCAGGCCGGGAATGAAGACGGCGGTGAAGCACATGCCGGCGGCGGAGCTCAGCGGCAGCAGGTTGACCCCCTCCCGCTGGAAGCTTCCCGCGGGAAGGGTTGTAGCCTGCAGGGCCCACTGGAGCAAGTGAAGGGCGCTACCGAGCTCAAATTCGCCGCCGCATTCGTCGAGGCGCGCGAGCCCTTTTAAAAAGCGGCGCAGCGCCTCCCGCTCCTCGCCAGGGTAAAAAAAGCTGCGCGCCAGTTCTCCGGCCGCGGCGCTCAAATCGCTCCAGGAGCGGCAGCTTTCAAAGCGTTCCAGGGCGGTGAAAAGTTTCTCCAGGAAGGCAAGCAGCGCCTCCACCGCCTTCAGGCGTCCGCGCACTCTTTCCTCCGCTTCTTCCTGATTCTCCAGCTCCGCAGCGGGCTCTTCCTCCTGCTTCGGGGGCCCCGCCTGGAGCCTGCGGCAGTAGCGCTCCAGCGCCTCTCGCCACTGCCGGCGCCCCTTGATCACCCCTGCCTGCACGGTGAGGTAGTCCCAGAAAGGCGGGCTTACAGGTGCCTCCGCGCCGAGGAGGCGGCGGTAGTCAAAAGGAGCATAGGTGAGAAGCTCCATCACCTTTTGGCGGGAATAGTCGCTGCCGATCAGCTGGAGCAGCAGCAGAAAAGAGCGGCCGGTCCTGGTGTAGGCCAGAGGCTCTCCCCCGGCCAGGAAGAAGGGTATCCCGGCAGCCTCCAGCCGCTCCCTCATAAGGAGGGCGTAGGCATGGTTGGGCAGCAGCACGGCCATCTCGCCAAAGCGCACCCCGGCGCGGGCAAGGCGGATAATTTCCCGGGCAATCTCCTCCACCTCGCGGATCTCGTCAGGGGCACAGATAAACTCAAGGCTGTCGTCTGCGCCGGCCGGCGCCTCGGTCTCCTCCTCGCCGTGTGAAGGCCGGTAGAGGCGGCGCTGCAGGCGGGCCAGGCTGCCCTGCGCGGAGGGAGTTAGAGGAAGGCGCTCCATGAGGAAGCCTTGCCCCTCATACCACTGCAGCGTCTCTTTAACAGGGGGCAGGGCGCAGGCCGTCTCCAGCCAGTATACATGAATATCTGCCCGGCTAGCCAGGGAAGCCAGAAGCTCTTTTTCGAGGGCGGAGAGGATATAAAAGCCGTAGAGGGCCAGGAAGAAGGGCCCCTCCGGCACCGCCTGGGCGGCGACGGGGAAGGCCTCCTCCCTTGAGACAAAGGGGCGGCGAAGTTCAAGGTAGCGCTCGTAGAGGCGCTGCAGCTCCCCGATGCGGGCCGGATCGCTTCCGGGAGGAAGAGGCAGCTGCACCAGCCCCGCTTCCTCGAGCTCCTGAAAGGTGCGGCGCAGGGCCATGCGGAAGCCGGGCCGGGCGGCAACCGGGCCGAAGTAGCCTCCGGCAGCTTCGCGGGCGGTCAGCGCCGCCAGCCAGTCTTCGCCAAAGGGAGGCATGGGCTTGCGGGAAGCAAACTCTGGTGTCTTCCCGGCCAGTTCCCCAGCCAGGTCGGGGAAAGTCGTGAAGCGCACGCGGCAGTAGCTGCCGCGGCGGCCCAGCGCCCGCCGCAGGTAGACCCCGGCAAGGTGGTTCTCCACCAGCACGATGACGGGGTAGAAGGGGTCATCCTGCTTGGCCGCGGCGATGTCGCCGCAGAGTTTCTGCTCCAGTTCCTGAAGCTGCCCCAGGTATAGCTTGCGCATGGCTACATAATTCTACCAGGGGCGGAATTAATCCTGCATTATGGGAGGTTCAGAAGACAGAAGTCGGAGGTCGGGAACCAGCCGGCTTCCCTGATGAAAAAAAATGAGTAATAACATCTGTACATTAGGTGCTGATTGGGCGCCATAATTGCAGTGGCCGCTCATGAGCCGCCCAATCCAGTGCCGGTAACAATAAAAATACTGCGCTTAGGAAAAAACCTCTGCCACACAAGCACCTGTAACTCGACAACGATGTTGTTAGTACAGTACGCAAAGGCTGGCTGCCATAAGCAGCGCTGGTTAGGGCGGGGCATGCCCCGCCCCTGATATGGTAGTGCGTGTCAAGACCCCGCATAAAATTTTTTTCATCTCATGTTTTGTCCTAAAACTAGCCGAGACCAACAAGGTCGGCATAAAATTTAGTAAAGGCAGGTGAGGCT
>JAAZIN010000095.1 GCA_012800855.1 Bacillota bacterium | reverse complement strand
TAAAGCCTCACCTGCCTTTACTAAATTTTATGCCGACCTTGGTGGGTCTCGGCTAGTTTTAGGACAAAACATGAGATGAAAAAAATTTTATGCGGGGTCTTGACACGCACTACCATATCAGGGGCGGCCCATGAACTGCCCGAACCCGTGACGCGCCGCCACTACATGCCGTTGCGGCAATCGCAGCCGCACATGGTTTTCGGGGAGGGCGCCTTGACTACGAAAAATTCCAGCACCTCGCCATCCCGGTTAAGAGGCTGCATCTTGGTTCGGTAAGGTATGGCCACGATGCTGCCGGCGGGGTAGCTGCGTTCATCCTCCCCCTCCAGCCTTAGGGTAAGCCTGCCCCGCACCACGATCATGTAAACATGAGAATTGGCATAATGCTCGGGCAGCGCCTCACCCTTCGGCAAAACCATGTGATTGAGGGAGACATGATCATCCTCAATAATCTTCTCCACCGTTTTCTCATCTGTCCTGGTAAAAGTATACTTCGTTTCAATCATGGCAAAACCTTCTTTCACTGTTATATAGTGTGCGGCTTTTGGCGGGCATTTATCAATGAAATGCGGCCAGCACTACAACCGCTCTCAGCACTCCTCGACGATGCGGCCATCCCGGGATATGGTAACCACGCGCCAGGGGATGAGCTCGCCGGCGCTGCGCAGGGCCTCCTTCACCATCTCCACCAGCCTGCCGCAGCAGGGCACCTCCATCCTCAGGACGGTGATGCTCTTGATCTTGTTCTGCTTCAACATTTCAGCCAGCTTGGCCGCGTAGTCAAACTGATCCAGCTTGGGGCAGGCAATGAGGGTGATGCGGCCGCGCATGAACTGGTCGTGCATGGCGGCATAGGCGTAGGCGGTGCAGTCGGCGGCGATGAGCAGGTGGGCGCCTTCCAGGAAGGGCGCATTCACCGGCACCAGCCGCAGCTGGCAGGGCCACTGCCGCAGCTGCGAGACGGCAGGCGCCGGGGCGGGGCTCTCCTCATGGGGCGCCGCCGGCTGGATTGCCCGCACCTCGCTGCCCCGGCAGCCGCATTCCAGGCTCACTTCCGGGCAGGGAGAGCTCTCGGCGGCGCTCTCCTCCCCCTTCCTGCTCTCCAGGTGCTTCTTCACCGCTTCCTCGTCAAAGGGGGCCGCCTCCCGCTCCTCGATGGTAATGGCCCCGGTGGGGCATTCCGGCAGGCAGGCGCCCAGCCCGTCGCAGTAGGATTCGGAAACAAGCCTGGCCTTGCCGTCCACTATTTGCAGCGCTCCCTCGGCGCAGGCGTTGACGCAGAGGCCGCAGCCGTTGCATTTCTCCGGGTCAATCTTGACAATCTTTCTCTTCATGAGAGCTCCTCCCTTCAATTTCTTGTCCTGGCGCCTCCATTATAGTAAGATCAGCTTGGCAAGTCGGTAGCCATGGCTACAAAATTACCGGGGAGGTGCCGGCCATGGGAGAAAACTTTACCGATGCCCTTATGAAATCGTCCCTCTTTAAAGGCATCAGCCGCGAAGAACTGCCGGCCATGCTTCACTGCCTGCAGCCCCGCCAGCGCTCCTACCGCAAGGGCGAATACATGGCCATGGCGGGCGAGCCCCTGGAGGGCATTGGCCTCATCCTGGCAGGAAAAGCGGCAGTCATCAAGGAGGGCCCCGGCGGCGAGCGGGTGGTGATGAGCATCCTCTACCCAGGCGATCTTTTCGGCGAGATCGCCGCCTTTGCAGAGAAGCCGTTGTGGCCGGCCACGGTGCAGGCCCAGGCAGCCGCCGTGGCCGCCTTCCTGCCCCGGGAGAGAATCGCGGGAAGCTGCGCCCGCAGCTGCCGGCACCACTACCATCTCATCAACAACATGCTGCGCATTGTTTCGGAGAAAGCTCTCATGCTCAACCAAAAGGTGAAATACCTGGCCATTAAGAGCATGCGCGGGCGCATCAGCGCCTTCCTGCTGGATCAGTACCGGCAGGAGAAGAAGAACACCTTTACCCTCCCCTTGAACCGCAACGAGATGGCCGACTTTTTGTCCGTCTCCCGCCCATCCCTTTCCCGGGAAATAAGCCGCATGAAAAAGGAAGGCATCATTGACTACCACCTGGCTACCTTCCGCCTTCTCAACCTGGAGGCGCTGGCCAGAGCAGCCTGGGAGCCGTACTAGCCAAGGCGCAGCGGGCGGGCGGGGTGGGGCACCGCCCCTTGCTCCTAAAACCCCCCGGCCCCACTTTGGGAAAGGGGGAAGATTGTGAAGGTTGCAGGGGGGACTGGGCTGTCTGCGGGCAGGCGCGGAAGTCACCCTGCCCCGGGCAGGGTTCATCAAAAGGGCTGTCTTTGAGGACAGCCCTTGAATGGTGACACTGCATCTCCCAGTTTAGGGGGAGGGAGATTTACTGTTCGTTTACAGCCCGGCGTCTCTTGTAAACAACCACGCCGGCGCCGGCTGCGGCGAACAGGAGCACTGCCGCGGCCAGGATCCAGCCAACGGGGCTGCCCCCGGTAGCAGCCCCTTTGTCGATCTCCTGCAGGAGATCGCCGGCCAGGGCCGGCTCGGGGCCATCGGGGGTGACATCCAGCTCTTCGCCGATGGAATCAATGTAGTCCTTGTCCTTTAACGAGAGGATCTGCGCAGCGGTCATTTCGCAGGCAACAGCCACGCCCCCGCCCAGGACTTCGTATTCCACGTTCATCGAATCGAGGTCGCTCTTCAGGCGAGCCAGGTTTTCCTGGTAGCCCTGCAGGCGGATTTCCGCCAGCCGCTGCTGCATCTCCTCAAAGCGTTTCCAGTCAATCTCTTCGCGGTCAACGGCGTCAGGAGCCTCCTTCGGCGGAACCACCCGCTCCTCAACGGGGTTCTCCGCGGCCTCTTTATCCCGGGGATAGGGCAGGATGGTAAATGCAGCGTCATCGCCGGCAGGAGCAGGTTCAACTCCCCCGCCTGCGCCGTCAGCCGGCGGCGGGTAAGGCTCCGCCCTCCCCCCGGAAACGCCGCCGCCCACACCGGCAGGCGCCGTCCCGCCGTCAACAACGGGCTCTTTCCGCCCGGAAGAGGGCGGAACTTCACCGCCGGGAAACTCGGGGTATTCCCGGTAAAGCTCCTCCATGGCCTTGCGCATGGCCGCCGTCTCCACGTATTTCAGCCAGATGGTTACTTTAAACTTCTGCTCCGGGGAAGCGCTGTTGAGCTGGCGGTAGAGGTAAGGGGAAATGACTCCCGCTTCCTTCTCCAGGCGCTCCAGTTCCTTCTGCTCCAGCTGCTGCTCCTCTTCCCAGAGAAAGGCCGCCTCTTCAGCGGTCAAGATCTCGCCTGTCTTGACGCGCAGGACAACGGTACCCGCCAGGGGGCCGCTGGAGACACTGCCGTCGAGGTCCTCCGGCTTCCCCTCGTCGTAGCCTTCCTCCTGCCCGGCGGCGGGATCATCGCTCGCTCCTTCCACCGCCTCCTTAATGGAATAGCGCCCTAGCCAGAGCTTTTCTCCGCTATACGGCAGCTCCTTCAACTCGCCTTGAAGCTGGATCTCTTCTTCCGCCACCTGCAGCTTCGCGGCCAGGTATTCCAGGACCTGCCGGTGATAGTCCTGCGCCAGGCCGGCGGAGACGGAGCCGCCCAGGATGAATAAGACCAGCAATGCGGCAACTGCTTTCCTCAACCCAGAACACCCCTTGCCCATGTTGGATTTGTTTCGTATACCTCCTACCCGGTAGACATTCTTTGCCGCGAATTGGTTCCCATGGCTTCCACGCCGCCCCGGCACCGCTCCGGCCGCCGCAGGAAAGCTCATATTCCCCCGCCCTCGCCGATATAATTTTACAGGTGATTGTCGTTGGGCCCGTTAAATCCCCGCTGCAAGACCTTCCTGCCGCTCCTTTTTTTTGTTTGGGGCCGGCAAGGCGGACAAAGGGCAGCAGGCAGAGAGAGGCGGTAAACATGGTGTAGTAGACAAAGGCAATGGCATTCATCTGCAGGCGCCTGGCGATGAGGGCCACCAGGGAAAGGCAGAAGGCGCCCCCCAGGGAGAAGGCGATTCCCGCGGCATCGCCGTAGGAGAGCCCGAGCAGGCAGGGGCGGAGCATGATCCCCACCCCCAGAAGGGAGAGGAGAAAGAGAAAAATGTTCCTGGGATCGGCCCTCTCCTTTAAAACCAGCGGCGACAGCACGGCCATGAAGAGGGGCTGCATGTTGTAGGGGAGAACGGCATTCCCCAGGGTGGTCAGCTGAAAAGCACTAAAATAGAAAAGGGTATCCAGGGCGAAAAGGATGCCGGAAAAGATGAGGAGCAGGAACTCCTGCGAGTAAAAATGAGAGAAGCGCTGCTCCCGGGGCAGGAGGAAGAAAAGGGCCAAGGTGGCCGACACCAGGCGGAAGAAGGATAGCTCCAGGGGGCTGAGGGCGCTCCAGCGGGCAAAGGCGCCCATCGTGCCCCAGATCAGGGCCGAAAGAAGCACTTTCAAATACCCCGTCTTAATCTTCAAAGCCAGGCCTCCCCGCTCTCTTTTTTTATATGCTTGCGGGGAGCAGCCCTATTACCGGAAGAATCCTTCCGCGCCAGGGAAAGGGCCGGGGCCGGCCTTACTCCCTTGGCAGCGCGCCATCTTTCCACACGGAAGAAATCTAAGAAATAAGTGTCATTTTTTCATCGCCGCGATCACATGATCTAACATGGGCGGGAAGAACACGCCGCGGAAGAATATTTCCGCCTGGCAGGTGGCTTCGGTCTACATCGGCACCGTGGTGGGGGCGGGCTTCGCCTCGGGACAGGAAATACTCCAGTTCTTCGGCTACTTTGGCCTGTGGGGCCTTGCCGGCCTGGCCTTGGCCAGCTCTCTTTTTTTTGCTCTGGGGAAAAAGGTGATGCTCGTTGGCTTCCAGAGCGGGCGCCGCTCCTACCGGGAGGTCATTGATGCCGTGGGCGGGCGCCTGCTCGGCCCGCCCATCAATTGGGCCATCACCTTCTTCCTCTTCGGCATCCTCGTGGCCATGGTGGCCGGCACGGGGGCTGTCTTTGAAGAGGAATTCGCCCTCCCGCCCTCCTGGGGGCGGGCGGTCATGGCCGGGCTGGCCGGGCTCACCGTTTTTGCCGGGCTGGGCCGGGTCATTGACGCCATCAGCGTGGTGGTTCCCTTTCTCATCATCGCCGTTTTGGGCGTGGGGCTATTCCAGCTTGGCGCCGCGCCCCTGGATTTGAGCTGGTCCGCCCCGGAAAGTGCCACCCTCCCCTGCTGGCCTCTCTCCGGCCTGCTCTATGTCTCCTACAATTTCACCCTGGCCACTCCCATCCTCGCCCCCATGGGAGCCCTTGCCGCTCCACCGGCGCTAAAAAAAGGCGCCCTGCTTGGCGCGCTGGGCCTGGGCCTCTCCGCCCTGGCCATACTGCTGGCCATCATTGCTGGGGCTCCCGAAACGGCGGCCTGCGAGATCCCCATGCTCGCCGTAGCCGGCAAGATCTCGCCGGCGGCAAGGCTTCTCTACGCCCTCGTCCTCGTCGCCGAAGTCTATACCACGGCCATCGGCAGCCTTTACGGCTTCGTCTCCCGCCTCGCTCCGGAAAACAGCCCCCGCTTCAGGGTTCTCACGCTCCTCGTGGCCGCCGGGGCCTTCTTTGCCGGCCAGCTGGGTTTTTCCAAAATAGTGGCCACCGTCTATCCGGCCATGGGTATAGCCGGCCTCATCTTCCTCGCCGCCCTGGTTCTCCATAGGCCGAGATAGGTTAAACAGGCAGGCCCAGGCCGCCCTCCTTCTCATTGCGCCTCCCCTTCGACAATGAAGCAAGCCCAATTTCCCGGCTGTTGGTAATTTATGGCGGCAGCTTGGGGAAAGGGATTATTACGATAATGAACTGTTTTTATATTAAGCAGGGACCGGTTAGCCAAAAGGTATATGTAGAATAAAAAGGGGCTGCGCCAGGCAAGAGCAGTCCTTTTCGCCGTGCGGGCAATAGAGTATACTGTACTTGTCCTTTTTTGGAGGCTTTTTCCAAGAGCTGCCAACAGGACTTAAAAAATTTAACAAAAGGAGCATGGCCATGAGAAGAAGGTTATTTCCTGTAATCGGTGTCATCCTGGTTGTCCTGGCGCTGGCCGGCTGCGGAACGGGTCTTCCGGAAGGCTTTGTTTACGTGCACGAGGTCATCGATACGGTGCAGCTTGATATCAGGTACTACGGCGAGAATAACTTTGTGGGCACGCGCATCGACGGCTATGAACGGCCGGTGGCCATACTCAGTGAAGAGGCCGCCGCCGCTTTAAAGGTGGCGGCAGATATTTTGGAAGAACAAGGCTATTACATAAAAATTTTTGACGCCTATCGCCCGCAGATGGCGGTGGATCATTTTATCAGGTGGGCCCAGGACCTGGACGATGTAAAGATGAAGGAGCAGTTTTATCCCGACGTGGACAAGTCCAAGCTCTTTGAACTGGGCTACATTGCCGAAAAATCGGGGCACTCCCGGGGCAGCACCGTGGACCTGACCCTGGTGGACAAGCATACCGGCGAGGAATTGGACATGGGCGGCGGCTTTGATTTCTTCGGCGAGATTTCCCACCATGGAACCGACCTCATCACCGAGGAGCAGGAGAGGAATAGGAACATCCTTCGCGAGGCCATGGTTGCCGCCGGCTTCAAGCCGTACCCGGAGGAGTGGTGGCATTATACCCTGGAAAATGAACCCTACCCGGATACGTATTTCAATTTCAAGGTAAAATAATCCATTATGCACGG
>JAAZIN010000014.1 GCA_012800855.1 Bacillota bacterium | reverse complement strand
GCCGGGGGGATTTTTAAACATAAACTTGTCAGTTCAGCTTAATTCGCAGCGGCTTCATAATACCCTTGGATATACCGGTGATCTTTACCTTGACCGCGGCCGGCACGCCCTTGCTGACATCAAATCCTAGGGCATATTGCTTGCTACCGTTTACGCATGTGGAAATAAAAGTTATGTCATAGGGTTTGCCCGAAAGATCATGAACCCGGTGTTCTATCCACAAGAATTTGTTATCCGCCGTTTCATACTCCTCGTCCGTAGGTTTGAACCAGACCTGGAGATACTCTCCCTCGCCGGTTTTGCCCAAAAATTCAATGCCGTAACCGCCGTCATCCAAAACTGTTTCGTTGTCAATGTCAATGATGAAATAAGTCTCTGACAGGGGCAGTGTATAAATGCCGTCCAGAGCCAGGGTCAAATCCCTGGCCCCGGCAAAGTAAGCGCTTTCAAAGGATAGAATCCCATTCTTGCCGGAGAATTTCTTAAAAGTGTATTCATGCCCTTCGCCGTCGATGAGCCGCGGGTTGTTAAAGCCGGCAATCCTAACCGGGTTGTTTGGATCCAGGCTTATCTTGACATCAATGGCTGTGGGATATATGGCCATGGACTCAATGGTGAACCGCACTTCGCCCATGGCCGCTGTTTTATTGACCGTCACTTCTACGGGCTTATATTCCTGCAGCTTCCTATCCTCCAGGCTGAAAACGATGGACCAATTCCCGGTCAACATCTCGCGCCCATTTTCTTCCGGGCTGGAGTTGCTTATCTCTATCTCCGTGCACTCGAAGAACAGCTTGTCGGGCAATGTGCCGCCATTCAGGTCATACTCCAGGAACTGCCAGTGAACGCGCGAGCTTTCCCCGGCATCTGGGAAGCTCCGGCTTGTCATATTGCCGGAAACATGGCGTAAACGAAGATCTTTTAGCCATACGCTCTCCAACTCCCGGTGGGAATCAATTCTAATGGCAAGAATGAGTTTCCGGCCATCATAAATGGCGCTCTCCACGGTTACCGTTATGCCCTTGTCTGTGGCCGAGGGTGAAGAGAGCTTGCCGAAGCCACGCCGGACGATGTTGGCAAGGCCTTGATCAAAGCTGAACAGCTTTACCAGGGAATCCAGGCCCATGTCAGCAATGTAGGCGGCGAAAGCCGGCGATAGGTTAACGCAAAGGGTGAAACCAAAGAACAGGAAAATGATCGCGGCGGCCAGGAATTTGAAGAGGCGGCCTTGATTCCTAGCCCTTCTCCCTTTGCGGATGGCCAGCTTGATACAACGATCCAGCTCCGGGGGAATGGGGATGTTTTCAAATACTTCCTTAAAGGCAGAAATATCCCTATTCATTCAGGCCAGTCCTCCTTCAATTCAATTCTCAGGCTGTTCAGGGCCTTATGCAGGTAGGTCTTGACGGTGCCCTGGGGACATTGCATTATTTCGGCAACTTCTCTTATCGTCAGGTCGTGAAGATATTTTAGAATGATTACCGTGCGGCACCTGTGATCCAGTTTATCTATGGCCCGGTGCAGGTCGAGCTCCTCTGAAAAATCTTTTGTCTGACCCGGGATGCCTGCCAACTCCTTAAGGGGAATGGCCCGCTTCCGCCTGCGGAGGTGGTCCAGGCTGCAGTTGATCAAGATCCTGGTAAGCCAGGTGTTGAAAAAAGCCGGTTCTTTCAGCTTACGGAGGGATCGGTAGGCTTTGTAAACTGTATCGCTGACGATATCGAGGGCATCATCCCGGTTCTTTACATAGGCATAGGCCGTTCTGTACAATAGTTCCTTGCGCCGCTGAATCAGTTCATAAAAAGCCTCGTCATTGCCCAGGCGGGCCTTTTTTACCAGGCTCTCTGTTTCCAGGTTCAACTCCTCACCTCTCTCTGGCCGGGCCTCTTTATCTATTAGACTGAGGCGGCTGGAAAACAGTTTTTAATCTATATTAAGGCAGCAGCCCTGCTTTCCTGCAGGGGCAGCTTTTATTCATGCGGCGGCGGCAATTTTTTTGACCCCGTGGGAAAATATATGATTGATCAGGGAGGCAAGAAGGTTGAGCAATGAACGATGAACACTACCTGCAACGGCAGCTCCAGCGGCGCCTCATTGTCCGCCTGGCCCGCCTGTCGCGGGATCTGGAACGGTTCAACCTGGCCGAGTATATCAGCCTGCTGAACAATCCCCGGCGCTATCTCCTGGTCAATTTCGCCGGCGGAATAGCCCGCGGCCTCGGATTCGCCCTGGGTGCGACGCTGCTGGCGGCCCTGCTGCTCTACATCATGCAGCGGCTGGTCATCCTCAACCTGCCGCTCATTGGCGATTTTATTGCCGAACTGGTCAAGATTGTCAACGAACAGCTGAAAGGATGAAGAAAACAGATGGCCGGTAAATGGGAAAAACATGCCGCTGCCTTAAGGGAAAAGCGGCGGCAGCTATTGGAACAACTTGGGGAAGGCCCCTCCCGGGAGCACGGCCTGGGCATGCGCGACAGCGTTGCCGAGTTATCCTTTGCCGACAACCATCCAGCTGATCTGGGCACGGAAAACTTCGAACGGAGCAAGGACCTCTCGCTCAGGGAGCTGCACTTCAGCCAGCTGCGCCAGGTGGAGGAGGCGCTGGCCCGCATCTCCGCAGGTACATACGGGATCTGTTCCCGCTGCGGCGAGAAGATCCCCGAGGCCAGGCTTGAAGCGGTTCCGGAAGCGTCTCTCTGCCTACCCTGCCGCGAATACGAAGAGCGGGCCGCCGCCGAAGCCGGCCGGCGCCCAGTTGAAGAGGAGCTGCTGCGCCGGCCCTTTACCCGTACCGCCTTCTTCGGCGACCCGGGATTTGACAGCGAAGATTTCTGGCAGGAAGCGGCGCGGCACAACAAGCGCCCGCGGGTATATGATGATGCCCTTGAAGACGAGGAGACCGGCCTAGTGGAGGAGATCGACAGACTGACCAACGAGGATTACCGCAGCCAGCTCCCCGACTAGCCCTTTCCCCAGCCGCCCCGCCACCCATTTTGTTTGGCTTGTTTCCAGCGCTGCTGCTGTGATAAAATAGCACTCAGGTATGAACTGCCGGGGGGGACGGGGTTGCTCTTTTTTTTAATTGTGGCCGGGATTGTAGCCGTGGATCAGCTTTCCAAGTACCTGGTGGCCCTCCACATGGAGGTGGGCCAGTCGATCCCCTTGATCAAAAATGTCCTGGCCATCACCTATGTCCGGAATCCTGGGGCGGCATTTGGCTTGCTTCCCTACCGGACCATTTTCTTTATTGTGGTCACCCTGCTTGTTATGGGCATGATCATTTACTACTACCGGGTTCTCCCAGCCGGCTACTGGCTCCTGCGGCTGGGCCTGGCGCTGCAGCTGGGAGGGGCTATCGGCAATTTTATCGACCGGGTGCGCCACAGCAGCGTGGTAGATTTTATTGACGTCAAGTTTTTCCCGCCCGTTTTCAACCTGGCCGATACGGCCATTGTCCTCGGGGTGGTCCTCTTTCTTTTTGCTTTCTGGAGGCTCTCGCCAAGCCTGGAGAGTCGCCAGCAGGAGCCTGAATAATACTGGGGGGAGATGAAAAGATGCAGCGCATTCTCTTTCACATCGGTGATTTTCCCATCTATTCTTACGGAGTTATGATCTCTCTGGCTGTCCTCATTATCGCCATCTTTATGTCCCGGGAATCTTCCCGCTGGGAGATCCACCCCGACCACACCCTCGAGGCGATCATTTTTGCCGTAATTGGGGGCTTGCTGGGCTCGCGTATTCTTTATGTCCTCCTGAACTGGGAGCACTACCGGGAGAACTGGAAGGATATCTTCTTTGCCCGCTTTGAGGGACTAACCTTTTACGGTGCCTTCCTGGGCGGCCTGCTCGCCGTCCTGCTCTGGTGCCGCTGGCGGAAGGTCAGCTTCTTCAAGTTCACGGACATGGCCGCGCCCTATATGATTCTCGGCTATGCCTTCGGCCGCATTGGCTGCTTCTTGAACGGCTGCTGCTACGGCCGGATCAGCCATCTTCCCTGGGCCGTAGTTTTGCCGGAGGTTGACGATCTGCCCCGCCATCCCGTCCAGCTCTACGCGGTCATCGGCAGCATCATCATTTTTATCATACTCAAGTGGCTGCAGCGCTACCGCTTTTTCCACGGCTTTCAGCTCCTGGCCCTCTGCGCCCTCTACGGGATGCTTCGCTTTACCACCGAATTTTTCCGCGAAGAGCCCGTCATCTGGATGGGCCTGACCCTGGCCCAGATTGTCAGCCTAGGCCTGGCTATTGTCTCGCTGTCGCTAATGCTTTATATCTTTTCCCTGGCGCCCGCCCGGAGCGGAAGCAGCCTGCGCAAGTAGCCAGGGACCGCTGCAGCTGAACGGCGAGGTGGAGAGTTGGCGGAAAGAGTGAACTGCACCGTCGGCCCGCCGGAGGCGGGGCGGCGCCTCGATCTCTTCCTGGCCGGCGCGGTGAGCGGCCTTTCACGGAGCCAGGCTCAGAAACTCATTGCCATGGGGGCGGTCCAGGTAAACGGCCGTCCCTGTACCGACAAGAATTACCGCCTGCAGGAAGGCGATGCCGTGGCCGTATTTCTCCCGGAGCCGAAGCCGCCGCAGCCGCTGCCCGAGCAGATCCCCCTGGACATCCTTTACGAGGATGACGATATCCTGGTGATCAACAAGCCCCGGGGGATGGTCGTCCACCCCGCCCCGGGCCACGACAGCGGCACCCTGGTCAACGCGCTGCTCCACCATTACCGTAACCTCTCCACCCTGGGGGGGCCGGATCGCCCCGGCATCGTGCACCGCCTGGACAAGGATACCACGGGTCTGCTGCTGGTGGCGAAGAACGATTTTAGCCATGCCTCGCTGGCGGCGCAGCTGAAAGCACGCGCCGTGCGCCGCGAGTACATTGCCCTGGTGCACGGCCGGGTCAGCCCCGCGGAGGGGAAGATCGAGGCCCCCATAGGCCGCCACCCGCGCCATCGCCAGCGCATGGCCGTGGTCCCCGGGGGGAGAGAGGCGGTGACCCGCTACCGCGTCATCGCCCACCTCGGCCCTTTCAGCCTGCTCCAGGTCAGGCTGGAGACCGGCCGCACTCACCAGGTGCGCGTCCACCTGAGCTTTATCCGCCATCCCGTTGCCGGCGATCCCCTCTACGGGCCCGGCTGCACCCCCGAGCTGCCGCCGCCGCTCAGGCAGGGGCAGGCGCTCCACGCCCGCCGCATCTCCTTCATCCACCCGCGCAGCGGTAGGTGGCTTGAATTTAGCGCCCCCCTCCCGCCCGACTTCCGCGCGGGCCTGCGCATCCTGCGCCGGTGCTACCGCTCCGGCTCCGATACGACTTCAGGCGGCTCATGAGCCGCCCCTGCAAGCCTGGCGAAACAAACGCGTGGGGGGGCCAGGCCAGCCCAGTTGCATTAAATAAAACCCAAATTCCCTTAAATTCCCTTTTAGAAAATGCTTATATTCTCCCCCCTTTGAAAAAGGGGGGGCGGGGGGATTTTCAAATAGCCATGTATCACTTGTACTGTTATTCTGGTATATGCCGCCGCAGGAGCCGTTTCAGCTTCTCGTCGCGGGGATTTACGGTTACAGTCTGGTAGCGGTTGTAGAGGACCAATCCCGGCCTGCCCGCGGGGTGGCGCCGCAGGTGGCGCACCTCGGTGTAGTCCACGGCCACGGCGGGGAGCTCCCGGCCGCGGCTGTAGTAGGCTGCCAGCAGTGCCGCCTCCTCGATATCGCCTTCCGTGATCGCTCCCCCGGCGCTCTTGACGATGACGTGGCTTCCCGGCAGGCCCTGCGCATGCAGCCAGGTGTCGCGGCTGGAAGCTAATTTGAAGGTGAGGTAGTCGTTCTGGCGATTGTTAAGCCCCACCAGGATGGTGCTCCCCGAGGAGGCCTTGAAGGAGAGGGGACGGGGCTTCTCCTGGCGCTGCTTTTGCTTTTGGCGGCGCCGGCTTTCCTTCGCGCGGGGCTGTATATAGCCGGACTCCACCAGCTCCTCGCGGATCTCTTCCAGAGAGGAGAGATCGCCCTCCTCAATGGCGTAAAGCAGCTCCCGGCAGTAGGCCAGCTCGTCATGGATCCTGCTTATCTGTTCTTCCAGGTGTTTCCGCCCGCTGCTGGCCTTGCGGTAGCGGCGGAAGTATTCCCGGGCGTTGGCGGCGGCATTGAGGGCCGGGTCCAGGGGGATGGTGATGCTCTCTTCCGGCTTGTAGAGGTGGGGCAGGGTGGCCTCCGCAGCTCCGCGCTCAACCATGGCCCCATAGGTGAGCAGCGTCTCCCCGTAGAGGCGGTAGCGGTCCGCCTCTACGGCCTGCTGCAGCTCCTTTTGCAGCTCTGACAGCTTCTCTTCCAGGCGCGACTTGCGGCGGTTTACCCTCGAGCGGAGCTCCCGGCGCAGCTTCTCCCTTTCTTCCTCCCGGCCCAGCTTTTTGTAAAAGCAATCCAGCAGTTCGTTCATCTGGGCAAACCTTTGCCTGGCGGCGCTCCGGAGATGGGTCAAAGGGTAGGGGGCGTATATATTCAGTTCCGGGACTAGGAAAGCCCCCTCTGCGCCGCAGCTGCGGAAAAGCTCCTTCAACTCGCGGCTGAGCCGCTCGATGGAGCCCACGGGGGCTTCATCATCCCAGCCGCTGCGGTGAAGCGCTTCGCGGGCAGCCAGGGGACTGATGCCGCCCACTGCTTTCAGCAGCGCCTCTTCCGGGCCCGTCCCCTGGGCCAGCAGCGGCAGCATGGCCTTGGCCAGCACGCCGCCTTCCACGGCCGTTGGGTCCAGCTTGCGCTGCGGGGGGACCTCTGCGTAGGGCAGCCCCGGCAGCACCGGGCGCCGCGGGTTCTGCTCGGGGCCGGCGGTCTTAATGGCGCCCAGGATAATGCCCATATCGTTAACGAGGACAATATTGCTCCGCCGCCCCATGATCTCGGCAATGAGCCTTACCGCAGGCAGCCCCTCATGCTCCGCGAAATGCAGGATGAGGATGCGCTCCAGGTGGGGCTGGGAGAGGGCGCGGATCTGGGCGCCGGTGAGGTACTTGCGCAGGAGCATGCAGAAGGGAGGGGGCTGCTCCGGGGAGCGGAAGCGCTGCCGGGTGAGGTGGACTCGTGCATGCTGGGGGTGGGCAGATAGCAGGAGGAAGTGCTCTGCTCCCTCGTGGTAGAGCGAGAGGACGACCTCTTCGCGCGTAGGCTGGATCACGCGCTGCACCCTGGCTCCCGCCAGCTTCTGCAGCTCCCCGGCTACGGCCGTCATGGTCAAGGTATCAAAGGTCACCTTTCCAGCACCCCCAGGTAGGTCTAGTTACAGTATACACTTCCCCGCTGTTACCACAAGGGGAGAGCGGCTGGAAAACAGGCTTGCGGTCATTTGCGGGGAAGGTTCGGAGCGCACCGGGAGACGGGCGATCCCGCCGATAAGCCCTCGCCGACTTGCGCGGCGAGTGGGGGCGGGAAAAAAGGACGCGGCTTTTACAGCTACGCCTAGAAGCTCAGCTGGACGAAGTCATGAGGGCGCCGCCGGCGGCATAACAATGTAGAAATTGCCTGCCAAGAGGGGGGCCTGCCGTGCTTTCACAGTGGACTACCCTGAGCCCCGAGGAGCTGTGCCGCCGGCTGGGCACAAACCCCGCCAGCGGGCTGGCGGAGAGAGAGGTGGAAAAGAGGCGCCGCCGCTGGGGCGAAAATGTCCTGGCGACGGGCTCGCGCCTCTCCCTGCCGCTGCTTTTCCTGAACCAGTTTAAAGACTTCATGGTTCTGGTGCTGCTGGGGGCGACTCTGCTGGCGGCGCTGCTGGGCGAAATATCCGACGCTGTGACCATCTTGATTATCGTGCTGCTCAATGCCTTCCTCGGCCTGATCCAGGAATACCGCGCCGAGCGCTCCCTGGAGGCACTGCAAAAGCTGGCCGCGCCGCGGGCGCGGGTGCTGCGGGAGGGGCGGCAGCGGCTCATCCCCGCCACGGAGGTCGTCCCCGGCGACCTGGTGATCCTGGAGGCAGGAGACAGGGCCTGCGCCGATATTCGCCTGCTGGAAGCGCAGGCGCTCACGGTCAACGAAGCGCCCCTCACCGGGGAATCAGCCGCTGTTTTCAAGAAGACCGGCGTTCTTCCCGCTCCCGCCGCCTCTCCCGGCGACGCCGCGAACATGGTTTTCAGCGGCACGGAGGTGCTGGCGGGGCGGGGCATGGGCGTGGCCGTGGCCACGGGCATGAACACGGAGATCGGCCGGATCGCCCACATGCTCAAGGAGGCGGAGCGCGGTCAGACTCCCCTGCAGGCACGGCTGGCCCAGCTGGGCAAGATCCTGGTCTGGGCCTGCCTGGCCATCTGCGCCGGGATTAGCCTCATCGGGCTGGTGCGGGGGGAGCCTCCCTATGCCATGTTCATGGCCGGGGTAAGCCTGGCCGTTGCCGCCATCCCCGAGGGGCTCCCAGCCATTGTCACCGTCTCCCTAGCCCTGGGGGTGCAGCGCATGGTCCGCCGGCGGGCCATTGTCCGCCGCCTGCCGGCGGTGGAAACGCTGGGCTCGGCCACGGTGATCTGCTCCGACAAGACGGGGACGCTCACCGAAAACAGGATGAGCGTAAACCGGCTTTATGCCGGGGAACGCCTTTACAAGTACGAACAGGGGCAATTTCAGTATCGGGAGGAAGGAGGCGGCTGGAGGAAGGCGCTGGTGCATGCCGAAGAGACGCTGGCCCTATCGCTCTTCATTGCCGCGGCGTGCAATAATGCTTATCAAGAGGGTGGTTCCTTCAAGGGCGACCCCACCGAGGCCGCCCTGCTCGAGGCCGCCCACGCGGCGGGGATCCGCCCCGACCGGCGCTTGCGGGAGAGGGAGTATCCCTTCTCGCCGGAACGGAAGATGATGAGCGTGATCCAGCGCCGCCGGGACCGCGGCCGCTGGCTCCTGCTGAAAGGGGCGCCGGAGATGGTCCTGGAGCGCTGCCGCTGCTACAGCGTGGACGGGAAGCGGGTGGCGCCCCTGAGCGCGGCGAAGCGCCGGGAACTGCTGGCCCAGGTGGAGAGCATGGCCGGGCTGGCGCTGCGCCCGCTGGCCGTGGCCTTCCGGGAGCTGCCACCGGGGGCAGCCCCAGCGTCCGGGCCTGCAGAGCCGGCCCCTGGCGAAGCGGATAAGATGGAGCGGGAGCTGGTCTGGGTGGGGCTCTTCGGCATTGAAGACCCGCCGCGCCCCGAAGCCCTTCCGGCAATTCGCCTCTGCCGGAAGGCCGGCATCCGCGTGGTCATGATTACCGGCGACCACCGCTCTACTGCCGAAGCGGTGGCCCGCCGCCTGGAAATCCTCCCGCCGGGCGGCAAGGTGCTGCTGGGGCAGGAGCTGAGCCGCATCGACGACCGGAAGCTGCGGCAGATCATCCATCGGGTGCAGGTTTTTGCCCGCGTCAGCCCCGAGCACAAGCTGCGCCTTGTTCGCGCCCTCAAGGAGCGGGGCGAGGTGGTGGCCATGACCGGGGACGGGATCAACGACGCCCCGGCGCTGAAAGAGGCCGACATCGGCATCGCCATGGGGCTCACGGGAACAGATGTGACCCGCGAGGCGGCCTCGCTCATCCTCGCTGACGACAATTTCAGCACCATCGTGGCCGCGGTGGAAGAGGGGCGCAGCATCTACAGCAACATCCGCAAATTCATCCGCTTCATGCTGGGCTGTAATACGGGGGAAGTGCTGACTATGCTCCTGGCCGTTCTCGGCGGCCTGCCGCTGCCGCTGCGGCCCATCCAGATTTTATGGATCAACCTGGTCACCGACGGCCTTCCCGCCTTGGCCCTGGGCATGGATCCCCCCGAAGAGGCGCTCATGGAGCAGCCGCCGCGCCGCCGCGACGAGGGGCTTTTCAGCCGCGGCTTGTGGGGCAAGCTGCTCCTGCGCGGCATAATGATCGGGGTTGTGACCGTGCTGCTTTTCGCCTGGGCCCTCTCTTCCGGGGCGGCCATGGCCAAGGCGCAGACCATTGCCTTTGCCACCCTCATCCTAGCGCAGCTGGTCTATGTTTACGATTGCCGCGCCGAAGGGGCTCTCTTTGCAAGGCGGCGCCGCAATCTTCTCCTTGACGGGGCCGTGCTCTCCTCCGCCCTGCTCATGGCCGCCGCCGTTCACCATCCCTGGCTGCGCACCTTTTTCGGCACCGAGCCGCTCTCCGCCGGCGAATGGGCCATCGCCCTGGCCGCCGCTTTTCTGCCCGCCCTGGCGGACCTGCTCCTTTCGCTCCTGGCACGCCTGTGGCCCGCTTCTCGGGGAAAAAAGAGGCCGCTTCTTGCCAATTACTCTTGAGATCGCCTTTTCCAGGTGTTAAGATAGAGGTAACCAGGGGACGGGTTGCAGCTGCCGGCCTGGAGGCGGCTCGGGCAAGAGCCGCCGCGGGGCCGGCGCAAGGAGAGGTTGTTATTTTGCTTAGAAGCATGACCGGTTACGGGCGGGGCAGTTGCTCCGGGGAAAATTTCAGCGTTACCGCCGAGCTGCGATCGGTGAATCACCGCTACGCCGATTTCTTTTTGCGGCTCCCCCGGGAGCTCTACTGCTTTGAAGACCGCATCCGCCGCCTGCTGCAGAAAGAGATCCGGCGGGGGCGGGTGGAGGCAACCATTGCCTTGAGCGGCTCGCCGGCAGCCAAGGTGGAGATCGACGTAAACGAAGCGCTGGCCGCCGCCTACTGCCGGGCCCTGCAGAAGCTGGCAGAGCGCCTAGCCCTCCCCTTCGACCTGGGACTGGCCCAGCTCATCCAGCTGCCCGACGTGCTGCGGCCTCCCCAGACCGTGCCTACCGATGAGCAGATCTGGCCTTTCCTGGAAAAGGCGCTGCAGGAGGCCCTGGAGAACCTGGTAAAGCAGAGGGAGGAAGAAGGGAGCAACCTGGCCCGTGACCTGGAGCTGCGCCTGGAGAAGCTGAGTTCAATCCTGGAAGAGATGGCTACCCTGGCGCCCCTCTGCCTGGAGGAGCAGAAGAAGCGCCTGGAGAGCAGGCTGGGCGAGATGCTGGGTGCCCATTTCGACCAGGGCCGGGTGCTCATGGAATGTGCCATTCTGGCTGAGCGCGTCGATTTTCACGAAGAGCTGGTGAGGATGGGCAGCCACCTGGAGTCTTTTCAGAAGACCCTGCGCTCTGACGGCCCCGTAGGCCGCCGCCTCGACTTCATTGCCCAGGAGATTTTTCGCGAAGTAAACACGGTGGGGGCCAAGCAGCAGGATTACCGCATTGCGGAACAGGTAGTAAAGATGAAGACCGAGCTGGAGAAAATGCGCGAGCAGATTCAAAATATCGAATAACAGATGAGGGAAAAGAGGTTATTTAACGGTGTCTACGAAACTGATTAATATCGGGTTCGGGAATATCGTCTCGGCGGAGCGTATCATCGCCATTGTCAGCCCCGAATCGGCGCCGATTAAAAGGCTCATAAGCGAAGCCAGGGATCGGGGAGTTTTGATTGATGCCACGTACGGCCGCCGCACACGGGCGGTGATCATCACCGACAGCAGCCACGTCATCCTGTCGGCGGTGCAGCCGGATACGGTGCGCCACCGCCTGCAGGCCTGCACTGAGTCAAGCGAAGAGAGCAGTTAAATATGCTGTTCCAGGAGGAGGAGCCATGGCTGCAGGGCTGCTGGTTGTTCTCTCCGGCCCTTCGGGAGTAGGCAAAGGGACCGTCTGCGAGCTGCTCTGCCATTACCGGCCGTCGCTGCAGATTTCCGTATCCCTTACCACCCGCCCGCCCCGGCCCGGAGAGGTGGCAGGGGTCAATTACGACTTTACCACGCCGGACCGCTTCAAAGAGCTCATTTCCCAGGACGCTTTCCTGGAATGGGCCGTCGTCTACGGCCACTACTACGGGACGCTAAAAGAGACCGTGGATTCATGCCTGGCCCGCGGCCGGGATGTGCTGCTGGAAATTGACGTGCAGGGAGCCCTGCAGATCCGTCGCCGCATGCCCGAGGCCGTCCTCATATTCCTGGCCCCGCCCTCCATGGAGGCGCTCTGCGAGCGCATAACCGGCCGCGCCACCGAGGGTGCGGAGGACATCAAGCGCCGCCTGGAGGCGGCGCAGCAGGAGATGGCGGCCTACAGCCACTATGATTACCTGGTAGTCAACGACAAGGTCGATAAGGCGGCCGCCTCCATCAACGCCATCATCGAAGCTGAAAAATGCAGAATCAGCCGGGGAGCCAGGCCGCCCGGCTGGGGAGGTGAAGCGTAGGATGATCTATCCTTCCATTGACGATCTGCTGAAGCGGGTAAAGAGCAAGTATGCCCTGGCCATTGCCGCGGCCAAGCGAGGGCGCCAGCTGCGCGACGGGGCCAAGCCCCTGGTGGAATGCGACTCCCGCAAGGTAGTTACGGTGGCCTTTCACGAAATAAACGAGGGAAAAGTGGAGATCGAGATGCCCGACAGCGGCTCTCGTTCCAGCCTAAAGTAAAGCCTTCAATCAGGGGAGCTGATGGCTTGTACCTGCTGGGGATTAGCGGCGGCATTGCCGCCTACAAGTCGGCGGAGCTGGCCCGTATTTTTGTGCGCCAGGGAGAGGAAGTGCAGGTGATCATGACGCCCGGCGCGGCGAAATTCATCACCCCCCTTACCTTCCAGACCCTGACCGGCCGGCCGGCGCTGATTGACCAGTTCTGGGTCTCCGAAGGGGAGAAGGTCCGCCACGTGGAGCTGGCCGAAGCGGCCGCGGTGATGATAGTGGCCCCGGCCACGGCCAATACCCTGGGCAAGATGGCCCACGGCATTGCCGACAACCTGCTCACCACGGTCTACCTCGCGGCCCAGTGCCCCGTGGTCCTGGTGCCTTCCATGAACGAGCGCATGTACCGCCATCCGGCAGTTCAAGATAACCTGGAGCGGCTGCGGCGGCATGGCTGCCACATCATGGAGCCGGCCAGCGGCGAGCTGGCCTGCGGCGCCTACGGCAAAGGGAGGATGCCCGAACCGCAGGAGATTGCCGATTTCGTCCGTGCCGTTCTAAGGGAGAAGGACTTCCGGGGGGTTCGCGCCCTTGTTACCGCTGGCCCCACGCGGGAGCCCCTTGACCCGGTGCGCTTCATCAGCAATCCCTCCAGCGGTCTCATGGGATACGCCATCGCCCGCGCCCTTGTGGAGCGGGGGGCGGAGGTTGTGCTGGTCAGCGGGCCCACCAGCCTGCGCTGCCCCGCGGGGGCCAAGCTGGTACCGGTAACCACGGCCCTGGAGATGTACGCGGCGGTGATGGAGCACTTCGAATCATGCCAGCTGGTAATCAAGGCGGCCGCGGTGGCCGATTACCGCCCCGCGGCGGCGGCGGAGCAGAAGTTGAAGAAGGAAGCTTCCGAACGAGTGCTGAAGCTGCTGCCCAACCCCGACATCCTCCAGGAGTTGGGGCGCCGCAAGGGCGGCCGCATCCTCGTCGGCTTCGCTATGGAAACGGAGCGGGCGGTGGAGCACGCCCGGGAGAAGCTGCAGCGGAAAAACCTCGATCTCATCGTCGTAAACGATCTCACCGTCCCCGGGGCCGGCTTTGCCGTCTCCACCAACCAGGTCTGCATCATTGACCGGCAGGGGAGGGCCGAGGAGCTGCCCCTCATGCCGAAGGAGATCCTTGCCCACCGCATCCTGGATCGCCTCCGCCCCCTCCTGCCGTAAAAGGCGGGTCTCCAAGCTGCGGCGCTACAACAGGTTGTCGAGGAGATGGGGCGTAACGAAAGATTCAATGAAGGCGGCCAGGACAAGCAGCGCCGTCACCAGGGGCATTACCGAGACAATCTCTTTCCAGATATACTTGAAGCTCTCCAGGCGCGTCATACCGGGCAGGGGGGCGGCGATGCAGTGGTAGCCCAGCTTCAGGCCCAGGGCGCCGCAGAGAAAGAAGGCAAAAAGCTCAAAGATGCCGTGCGGCAGGATTCCCAGAGCCATCACCGCTGGGATGGACATGCCCATCTCCCGGCTTGATGCGGCGAGGATGCCGAGGAGGGAGCCGTTTATAAAGAGCGTGGCCAGCGGGGCGAGGCCGAAAAAGGCGCCCAGGAAGAGCATCTGGACCATGGCCATGAAATTTTTCAGCAGGAGCATGAGCGCAGTGATAAGCGGCGGGTTGTCCTGGAACAGCATTAGCAGCTGCCCCAATCCTTCAAGCTCTCTTTCAAGCCCCGGGGGGACGCTTTCCGCTGCGCCGGCGGCAAAGTAAGCCACCAGCGAGCCGGCCAGGAAGATGGCCGCGGCCAGGATAAGCCAGTTGCGGTTGCCACTGAGCACCTCTTTTGCCGGCATGAGGAGGGTGAACACAGGCATCAGCCTTTCGTCAGTTATGGCCTTCTTGAGGCTGCCTTTATTTTATCAAAACAGCTTCTTTTTGTTAATCGAAGAAAATGCCTGAATATGCCGAAGTTCTCATCGACCTGGTCAGCGACGCCCTGGACCGCCCCTTCGACTACCGCATCCCGGAGCATCTCCGCGAGAAGGCGGTGCCGGGGGCGGCAGTGCGGGTTCCTTTTGGCCGCCGCGTCTATCGCGGCTACCTCCTGCGGCTCCGCCTGCGCCCCGCGGTGGAGGAGGTGCGCGAGATCATCGCCGTGGAAGGGGAGGAGCCGCTGCTGCAGAAGGAGCAGCTGGCGCTGCTTCAGTGGATGGCGCACCGCTTCTACTGCCGCAAGATCGAGGCTCTTCATGCCCTGCTGCCGGCTTCCTTTCGCGAAGGGCGACCCCTTGCTGCCCGCCCTCCCCGCTTCTTGGTTCCCACCGGCGCCGCTGCGGCGGCCGATCTCTCCCGCGCCCCCGCGCAGCGAAAGGTTATGGAAATAATACATAAGCGGGGCCCCATGGCGCGGCGGGATCTGCTCCGCCTCGGCGTGCGCAGCGAGACCCTGCGAGCCCTGCTGCAGAAGGGGCTGCTCCGGGAGGCGGAGGCGCGCGCGGTGGCCGACTTCGGGCCGGCGGCCCCGCTTCCGCCGCCCACCGCACCCCTGGCCTTGAACGAAGAGCAGAAGCGCGTCTTTGGGGAGATCTGCGCCGCCCTGGCGGAGCGCCGCGCGGCAAAGATGCTCCTGCACGGCGTGACCGCCAGCGGCAAAACGGAGGTCTACCTGCAGGGGATCGCCTGCTGCCTGGAACAGGGCCGGGGTGCGCTGGTGCTTCTTCCCGAGATCTCCCTAACCCCGCAGATGATCGAGCTTTTCGAGGGCCGCTTCCCCGGGCGGGTGGCGGTGCTGCACAGCCGCCTCACCCCCGCGGAGAAGGCGGAGCAGTGGCGGCGGATCCGCTGCGGGGCGGCGCCGGTGGTCCTGGGGGCGCGCTCCGCCGTCTTTGCACCCCTGGAGAAGATCGGCCTCATCGTTATTGACGAGGAGCACGAGCACAGCTACAAGCAGGAGGATGCGCCGCGCTACCACGCCCGTGACGTGGCCTGGTGGAGGGCGCGCTACCACGGCGCCCTCCTGCTCCTGGGCAGCGCCACCCCCTCCCTGGAGAGCTACTACGCGGCGCAAAGCGGCCGGGGCCGGCTCCTGGAGATGAGCACCCGGGCCACGCCGCGGGAGCTGCCGCCGGTGACCGTGGTGGACATGCGCGAGGAGCTGCGCCAGGGGCACCGCCACATCTTCAGCCGCCCCCTCCTGGCGGCAATGGAGGAGGTCCTGGAGCGCGGCGAACAGGCCCTGCTCTTTCTAAACCGGCGCGGCTTTGCCGGCTTCGTTCTCTGCCGCGAGTGCGGCTGCGTGCTCCGCTGCCCCCACTGCGCCGTCTCCCTGACCCTGCACCTCGACCGGGAACGGATGATCTGCCACTACTGCTCCTACGAGGAGCCCCTGCCGCGAAGCTGCCCCGATTGCAAAGGTGTGCAGATTCGCCACTTCTCCGCCGGGACGCAGCGCGTGGAGAGCGAGGTGAAGAAGCTCTTTCCCCAGGCCTCCCTGGTGCGCATGGACAGCGATACCACCGCCCGGAGGGGGGCGCACCAGCACCTCTACCGCCGCTTCCGCGAGGGCAAGGCCGACATTTTAATCGGCACCCAGATGATCGCCAAGGGCTTCGACTTCCCCCGCGTGACCCTGGTGGGGGTGGTTGCCGCCGACACCGCCCTCAACCTGCCCGATTTTCGCGCCGCCGAGCGCACCTTCCAGCTCCTCACCCAGGTCTCGGGGCGGGCGGGCCGCGGCCACGGCGCAGGGAAAGTGATCATCCAGACCTACCATCCCCGCCACTACAGCATCCAGGCGGCGGCGCGCCATGACTACCACGCTTTTTATGCCGCGGAGCTGGAGCGGCGCCGGGCCCTGCTCTATCCGCCTTTTACCGACCTGGTGCGCTTTCTTTTAAGCGGCTATGACGAGGCGGCCGTCTGGGAGGCGGCTGCCCATCTCCGCGAGCTGCTGGAGGAGTGCCGGGGCGAGGCGGAGCTGCTGGGGCCGGCCCAGGCGCCGCTGTACCGGTTAAAAAAGGCCTACCGGGTTCATGCTATGCTGAAGGGGGAGAGGCTGGCCTCCGCCGCGCCCCGCCTGCGGAAGGCGGCCCGGGAATTCCGCCTGCATAGGCCGCCCTGGCCGGTGCGGCTGGCGGTGGATTTCAATCCCCAGGTGGTGCTATAATGGGCTGGGAGGTGTTCCCTTTGGCCATACGAAGGATTTTAAACGGCAGCCATGCCATCCTGCGCAGTCATGCCCGTCCGGTGCGGAAAATAAATGACGTCATCATTTCCCTTCTCGACGACATGGCTGAAACCATGTACGAGAACAACGGCGTCGGCCTGGCCGCGCCGCAGATCGGCATTGCCAAGCGGCTCATTGTGGTCGATCCGGGGGAAAAGCGGCTGATCAAGCTCATCAACCCGCGCCTCCTGGAATGGGAAGGCGAGGCCGTGGACGTGGAAGGATGCCTGAGCATACCCGGCATCTACGGCGAGGTGCCCCGCGCCACCCGCGTGCTGGTGGAGGCGCTTGACCCTTCCGGCAAGGAGTTGCGCCTGGAGGCGGAGGGATTCCTCGCCCGCATCCTGCAGCACGAGATCGATCACCTGGACGGGATCCTCTTTCTCGACCGCGCCATCAGGCTCGTAGATCCGGAGGAAAAAGGGAAAGAGGGATCATGAAAAGGTTGAACATTCTGTTCATGGGGACGCCTCACTTTGCCCTGCCCTCGCTGGAGCAGCTCCACCGCAGCGAACACCGCCTGGCGGCGGTGGTGACGCAGCCCGACCGGCCGCGGGGGCGGGGGAAGCAGCTGAGCCCTTCGCCGGTGAAGCAGTGGGCCCTGGAGCATGGTCTGCCGTTCTTGCAGCCGGCCCGCTTGAAGGAGGGCTCTTTTCTGCGCCAGGTGGAAGCCATCGCCCCCGACCTCATTGCCGTTGTGGCCTACGGGATGATCCTACCCCCCGAGCTCCTGCAGCTGCCGCCCCTGGGATGCATCAACCTTCATGCCTCGCTCCTGCCCGCCTACCGCGGCGCGGCCCCCATCGAGCGGGCCCTGATGGAGGGAGCGCCGGAAACGGGCGTTACGGTCATGTACATGGCCGAGGAACTGGATGCCGGCGATATCATCCTGCAGGAGCGGCAGCCCATCGGCTTCACCGACACTGCCGGCGAGCTGGGCGAGCGTCTCGCCCAAGCCGGGGCCCGGCTGCTCCGCCGGGCGGTGGACGAGATAGCCGCGGGAACGGCCCGCCGCATCCCCCAGGACCATTCGCGGGCCAGCTATGCCCCGCCGCTGCGCACCGCGGAGGAGCGGCTGGAGTGGACCGATGATGCCCTCAGCCTGCACAACCGCATCCGGGCGCTGAACCCGCGCCCGGGCGCATATACCACTTACCGTGGCCGGCGCCTCAAGATCTGGCGGGCCCTCCCGGCCGACGCCGCCGGCGGGCTGCTGCCGGAACAGGTCGAGCCGGGGCAGATCGCCTCCGTGGAGGGCGGCCGTCTTATCGTCGCCGCCGGCGGCGGCAGCTATCTGGAGCTGCTGGAGCTGCAGCCCGAAGGCAAAAGGCGCCTTGGCGCCGCCGAATTCTGCCGCGGCTACCGCCCCGCCGCCGGCGAGCGGCTGGGAGATTAGCCGTGGCCGGAAGAGCTGTTACGGCGCGCGAAGCGGCGCTGCAGGCGCTTTACCGCCTGGAACAGGAGGGCGCCTTTTTAAACCTGGCCCTGCCGCCGCTCCTGGAGAAGCTGCCCCCGCCGGAGCGAGCCCTGGCCCGCGAGCTCGCCTTCGGCACCGTCCGCCGCCGCAACACCCTCGACTGGGCCCTGGGCCTCTTCCTGAAGCACCCCCTGGAAAAGATGACCCCCTGGATGCGCAACCTGCTGCGCATGGGCGCCTACCAGCTTCTTTACCTGGAGCGGGTTCCCCCTCATGCCGCCGTTGATGAAACGGTCAAGCTGGCCCACCGCTACGGCCATCGCGGCGTCGCCGGGCTGGCCAACGCGGTGCTGCGCCGCCTTGCTGCCGCTGCCGGCGACCTTCCCTGGCCCGATCCCAGCCGCCGCCCCACAGACCACCTGGCCCTGCGGGAGAGCCACCCGCCCTGGCTGGTGGAGCGCTGGCGGCAGCGCTTCGGCCTGGAAGAAGCCCGCCTGCTCTGCCAGGCGAACAACCTGCCGCCCCCCGTGGCGCTGCGCCCCAACCGGCTGCGCATCGATCCCGCCGCCCTGAAGGAGATTCTTGCCGCCGAGGGGGTAAGTGCCTCCTTCAGTCCCCGCCTGCCCGGCGTCCTGCTGGCGAAGGCGGAGCGGCCCGTTTCCAGCCTGGACAGCTTCCGGCAGGGGCTCTTCACGGTGCAGGGCGAAAGCTCCATTCTCGTGGCCCCGCTGCTGCAGCCGCAGGCGGGAGAGCACATTGTGGATCTCTGCAGCGCCCCGGGGGGGAAGAGCACGCACCTGGCCGAGCTCATGGGGGACTGCGGCCGTGTCACCGCCGTGGATATCCATCCGCACCGCCTCAAGCTGGTGGAGCAGGCCGCCCAGAGGCTGGGCCTTGCCTCCATCAAGACCCTTCTTGCCGACGGAAGGCAGATCGCCTCCGCCGGCCTGCCCGCACCGCAGCGCCTCCTGGTGGACGCCCCCTGTAGCGGCCTGGGCGTCATTCGCCGCCTGCCGGAGCTGAAATGGCGCCGCCGGCCCGCGGAGCCGGCAGAGATGGCCCGTCTCCAGCTGGAGCTGCTGGAGGCCGCCGCGGCGCTGCTTCGCCCTGGCGGGATGCTGCTCTATAGCGTCTGCACCTTTGAACCCGAGGAGACCGCCGCGGTGGTGCAGGCCTTCCGCGCTGCTCACCCCTGCTTCCGCCCCCTGCCGCTGGAGCAGCTCCTGCCGCCGGAACTGGGGAAAGCTGAAAGCGCCCCCGCGGGCGGGATCTACCTCTATCCCCACCGCCACGGCCTGGACGGCTTCTTCATGGCCCTCTGGCGCAGGGAATGACAAAAAACTCCTATATATTGTTATTTCCATTTACTTTTGCTATACTGATTAGGAAATTAGAACGCCTTATGGAGGTGGCGCCTTGCGGGCCGTCGGTCTTACGCACACGGGCCGGGAGCGTCCGCGCAACGAGGACAGCTACCTGGTTAAAACGGGGGAAGATCTCGCCATCCTCGCCGTAGCGGACGGTATGGGGGGGCACATGGCCGGAGACGTGGCCAGCGCCCTGGCCATCGACATCTTCGAGCGCTACTGGGAGGATGTGAGCCGGAACGGCCCCCCGGCGCCGGAGCGTTTTGCTGAAATAATTGAAAATTTATTTATCCAGGCCAACAACCTCATCCTGGAAGAAGCGGCGCGCGATTCCGGCAAGGAGGGGATGGGGACCACCCTGACGGTGGGCCTCATCAGCGGCCTCCACATGGTTATCGGCCACGTAGGGGACAGCCGCGCCTACCTGGTTTCAGAGGCGGGCCTGACCATGCTCACGGAGGACCACTCCCTCCTGGAGCAGCTGATCCAGGAGGGGAGGATGAGCCCGGAGGAAGCTGAAGGGCACCCCAATCGCCACATCCTGCTGCGGGCCCTGGGCACCTCCGCCAACGTGAAGGTTGATCTCATCCCGGTACAGCTCCACGAGGGCGACGCTCTCCTCTTCTGCAGCGATGGGCTCACCTCCATGGTCCGGGACGAGGAAATCTTCCAGGCCGTGAAGGAGCATTCCGACCCCCTGGCGGCGGCGCAGGCCCTCATCCGGCTGGCCAACGAGCGGGGCGGCCACGACAATATCACGGTAGTCTATGCTACTGAGATAGGGAGGCGGGAAGCCAGATGATTGGGAAAACCCTGGCCGGCCGCTACCAGCTGCTGGAGAAAATTGGGGAGGGCGGAATGGCCGAGGTTTACCGCGGCTGGGACAGCCAGCTGCGCCGGACCGTGGCCGTCAAGGTGCTTAAGGAGCAGCTGACCGGGGACAGCGCCCTGGTGCAGCGCTTCCGCCGCGAAGCGCAGGCGGCGGCGGGGCTCTCCCATCCCAATATCGTGAACATATATGACGTGGGCGTGGAGGGGAATACCCATTTCTTTGTCATGGAGTATCTCCACGGCAAGACCCTCAAGCAGTTCATCCGCGAACGGGGGCGCCTCCCCGCCGACGAAGCGGTGGCCATCGCCGCGCGAATAGCCGAGGCGCTGGTGCAGGCCCATGCCGCCGGGGTGATTCACCGCGACATCAAGCCGCAAAACATCATCTTTTCCCATAACGGGCAGGTCAAGGTGGCCGACTTCGGCATTGCCATCGCCGCCGACGGCTCCACCACCCTCACCTGCACCGACAAGATCATCGGTTCCGTCCACTACTTTTCCCCCGAGCAGGCCCGGGGCGGCATGGCCGGGGAGCAGTCGGACATCTACTCGCTGGGCGTGATCCTCTACGAGATGGTTACGGGGCAGGTTCCCTTTAGCGGGGAGAGCCCTCTCTCCGTGGCCATGAAGCACGTGCAGGAACCGGTCATCCCGCCGTCGCAGCTGGCGGCCGACATTCCCGAGCCGCTGGAGAGGATCATTTTAAAGGCGCTGGAGAAGGACCCCGAGCACCGCTACCGCAGCGCCAGGGAATTTCTCGATGAGCTGCTCTACTTCCAGAGGGAAGGCAAATCACGTGTCCGTCCGCCGGCAACGCCCCATTTTGACGACGAGGATACCAGGGTGATGCAGCCGCTGCCCTCCCAGGACTCCAAAGGCGGCGGGTGGGGCGCGGTGAAGAAAAACTGGCCTCTGCTGCTCATTATCCTCCTGCTGGCCGGGGCGCTGTTGGCGGGCCTGATCATCTTCATCCGGGACTTTCTTTACGTCCCCGAGGTTGTCGTTCCCGACCTGAGAAACCTCAGCTATGAAGACGCCGTCGCTGTCCTGGAGGAGCACGGGCTGGTGGCGGACCCGGAAGTGCAGTATGTCCACGACGACGTTATTCCCGAAGGCTATGTCGTTAAAACGGTGCCCTTCCAGGGTCGCACTGTCCGCAAACAGCGGCCGGTGCAGCTCTACATCAGCCTGGGGCCGGAGAAGATGCTTGCTCCCGACCTTTACATGCACACGGAGGAAGAGGCCCGCATTATCCTGCAGGAGCACGGCTTGAAGATAAACTGCATCCGCGAGTATAACGATGATGTCCCCGCAGGGAAGATCTTCAAGCAGATTCCCAGCGCCGGCGTGCCCGTATCCCGCGATGAAGAGATTGTCGTCTACGTGAGCAGCGGCAGCCGCCCCTTCAGCCTCCCCTCGCTCATTGGGCGAACAGAGAAGGCGGCCGTCTCCTACTTGGAACAGGCAGGGCTTAATCCGCGCCTGCGCTACGAGGCGAACGAGAAGCCTGCCGGAACGGTCATTGCCCAGTTCCCCGAGCCGGGCAGCTTCGTGCAGCCGGGACAGTCGGTGGACCTGGTGATCAGCAGCGGGCCCGGGGAGGGAGCAGCTGAAGAGAGCGGTGGGGATGGCGAAGGCGCAGGTGGCGGCAATGAATAAGCGGCCAAGGGGGGCATAACTCACCTGGAAGGGACGGTGGTGAGGGCTGCGGGCGGTTTCTTTGCCGTTCGCGATGCGGAAGGCCGGGAATATCTCTGCCGGGCCCGCGGCAGGCTGAAGCAGCGGGAGGGCGCCATCCTCGTCGGCGACCGGGTCCTTTTCCGGCCGGGGGGAGGCGCAGGCGCCGGGGTCATTGAAGAGCTGCTGCCCCGCAGGAACGTCCTTGTGCGCCCCCCGGTAGCCAATGTGGAGCAGCTGGTCCTGGTCATAGCGCTGCGGGAGCCCGAGCCCGACTGGAACCTGGCCAACCGGATCTTGGTCCTGGCCGGCCATGAAAAGCTGGATGTGCTCTGCTGCTTGAACAAGATTGACCTCGTTGACGAGGGCGAGAGGGAAGCCATCTACCGCACGCTGGAACCTTTCCCCTACGAGCTCCTCTGGACCAGCGCCAAGATCGGCGCAGGCATCGAGCCGCTGCGGGAGCGGTTGCAGGGGCGGACATCGGTTTTTGCCGGCCCCTCGGGGGTGGGCAAGTCCTCCCTGCTCAATGCCCTCCAGCCCGGTCTCTCCCTGAAGACGGGGGAGGTGAGCGGCAAGATTGGCCGCGGCCGCCATACCACCCGCCACGCCGAACTACTGCCGCTGGACCCAGCGGGGTTCGTGGTGGACACCCCGGGCTTCTCCAGGCTTTCCTTTGCCGGCCTGGCCCCGGAGGAGTTGGGTGCCCTCTTCCCGGAGTTTGCCGGGCATGCCGCCCGCTGTCCCTTTCGCAACTGCAGCCACATCCACGAGCCGGGCTGTGCCGTCCGCAAAGCGGTCTCAAGGGGAGAGATCAATGCGCTGCGCTACGAGCACTACCGGCTTTTCTGGGAAGAATTAACCGCCAAGGAGAGGTAGAAGAAGATGCCGGTAAAAGTTGCCCCCTCCCTGCTTTCTGCCGATTTCGGCCGGCTGCGCGAAGAGCTGCGCCGCATCGAGGCGGCCGGCGCCGACTGGGTCCACCTCGATATCATGGACGGGAATTTCGTTCCCAATATCACCATGGGCCCGCTGGTCCTGAAGGCGCTGCGCCCGTACAGCGGGCTGGTTTTTGACGCCCACCTCATGGTGCTGCATCCCGAGTCCCACTTAGACGCCTTCGCCCAGGCCGGCGCCGACATGATCACCGTGCATGCCGAGGCCGCGGTGCACCTGGATCGCCTGCTGCGGGAGATCAAGAAGCGCGGCCTAAAGGCCGGGGTGGCCCTGAACCCGGCTACGCCTCCCCAGGTGCTTGATTACGTCTGGGATCTGCTTGATCTGGTGCTGGTGATGAGCGTCAACCCGGGTGCGGGGGGGCAGTCCTTCATCCCCGCGGTGCTGCCGAAGATCGAGCACCTTTCCCGGCGCATTCGCGAAAGCGGCAGGCCGGTGGAGCTCTCCGTGGACGGCGGGATCAATGGCGATACCGCACCGCAGGTTGTTGCCGCCGGGGCCACGGTTCTCGTGGCCGGCTCGGCGGTATTCAGCCATCCCCAGGGCATGGAATTGATCCAGGCCTTCAAGGCCATCGGCGGCCCGCGCTACCCGCTTTAAAGCTGCAGGCCGCTGTGATATAATGTAGAAAAAATAAAACGCACCGTTTTCTTCGGGGTCCGGTGAGGGGGGAGCAATCCCGCCAATTCCGAACCGGCGGTGATGCCCTGTGGGCTAAGCCCGCGAGCCGTTATGGCTGACCCGGTGAGATTCCGGGGCCGACAGTATAGTCTGGAGGGGAGAAGAAACGGCGGCAAAGCAGCATACTCTTTGTCCCCAAGCGAACCCTGAAGCAACTGCCGGCAGGGTTTTTTCTTTGACTAAAGTAAAGCGGGCCGGGGGGAGATCTTTTGGATACTGACGAGCGCTTCATGTGGGCCGCCCTGGACCTGGCGCGCCGGGGCCGGGGGACAACCAGCCCCAATCCCATGGTGGGCGCGGTGGTGGTGCGCGACGGGAAGATCGTGGGCAGCGGCTACCACCAGGCGGCGGGGATGCCGCATGCCGAGGTGATCGCCCTGCGCCAGGCCGGGGAAAAGGCCCGCGGCGCCGTACTTTATGTTAACCTGGAACCCTGCGCCCACAGGGGGCGCACTGGGCCCTGCGCCGATGCCATCATCCGTGCGGGCGTCCGCCGCGTGGTGGCGGCGATGGAAGATCCCAACCCTCTCGTATCCGGCAAGGGCTTTCAAAAGCTCGCCGCGGCGGGGATCGAGGTGCGCAGCGGCGTCCTTGAAGAAAATGCCCGCCGGCTGAACGAGGCCTACATCAAGTACATTACTACCGGCCGCCCCTTTGTCATTGTCAAGACCGCCGTTACTGCCGACGGGAAGACGGCTACCCGCACGGGCCATTCGCGCTGGATCACCGGCGAGAAGGCCCGCGCTTTCGTCCACCGCCTGCGCCACAACAGCGACGCCATTGCCGTGGGTATTGGCACGGTGCTGCGGGACAATCCCCTCCTCACCGCGCGCCCGGAAGGAGGCGGCGGCAGGGATCCGCTGCGCGTTATCGTGGACAGCCGGGCTCGCCTCCCCCTCGACGCCCGCGTGATCAATCCCGCTTCGCGCGCTCCCACTCTCCTGGCCGTTACGCCTGCAGCGCCGGAGGATAAGCTGCGGGCCCTGGAAGAGAGAGGGGTGGAGATCCTCGTGCTCCCCGAGAGGGAGGGGCGGGTCGACTTGGAGGCGCTGCTGCGCAAGCTGGGCGAACGGGAGGTCTGCCAGCTCTTGGTGGAGGGAGGCGGCAGCCTCAACTATAGCCTGCTGGAGGCGGGACTGGTTGACAAGCTCATGCTCTTCATCGCCCCGCTCATCGTGGGGGGGCGGGAGAGCCCCACATCCTTCGACGGCGCGGGGGTGGCGCGCCTTGAAGAGGCCTGGCGCCTGCGGGACGTGGAGATTAAGCAGTACGACGGCGACCTGCTTCTCATCGGCTATCCTGTGAGGCCGCAGAGGGGCCATGCCGCGGAAGGGGGAAGTGCTTAAGCCGTGTTTACCGGGCTGGTGGAATCCCTGGGGCGCCTGCAGGGCCGCGATAATTACCGCGGCGGGGCGCGGCTTGTCATCTCTACCGGGGAGTCGTTGCTGGAGGGCCTGCGCGAGGGCGACAGCATTGCCGTGAACGGCGTCTGCCTCACGGCGGAGGCGGTTGCCAAGAGCAGCTTCACTGCCGTGGTCATGCCCGAGACGCTGCGCAAGACCAACCTGGGCCAGGTCCGCCCGGGAGAGCCGCTGAACCTGGAGCGGGCCCTGCCCCTGGGCGGGCGCCTGGGGGGGCACCTGGTGAGCGGCCATGTGGACGCCACGGGCACGCTGGTGCAGCGCCGCCCCGAGGGAAACGCCCTCATTCTGCAGTTCAAGATTCCGCCGGAGCTGATGCGCTACATCATCCCCAAGGGCTCCGTGGCCGTGGACGGTGTGAGCCTCACCGTCGCCGGCCTCCATCCCGACGGCTTCAGCGTCTCCCTCATCCCGCTGACGGCGGAGCGGACCACTCTGGGGTGGAGGAAGATGGGCGACGCGGTGAACATAGAAGTGGATCTCATCGGAAAGTACGTGGATAGGCTGCTGCAGCCCTACCTGGCCGGGAAAGTGGAGCGCAGGAAGGAGCTTACCGCCGCCTTTCTGGAGGAAATGGGCTTTATTTAAAGCTTTTGGGAGGGCTTAAAGATGCCATTCAACACCATTGAAGAAGCCATTGCCGAGATCAAGGCGGGACGCATGGTCGTGGTGGTGGACGATGAAGACCGGGAAAACGAAGGCGACCTGGTCATGGCCGCGGCCAAGGTCACCCCGGAAGCGGTGAACTTCATGATCCGCCACGGCTGCGGCCTGGTCTGTGTTCCCCTCACCGCCGAGAGGCTGGAGCAGCTCGATCTGCCCCAGATGGTCTCACACAACACCGACAGCCACCAGACCGCCTTTACCGTTTCCGTGGATGCCGCCGCCGTGACCACGGGCATCTCCGCCTATGAGAGGGCGGAAACAATCCGCGCCCTGGTCGATCCCGCCACCGGGCCCTCTGATCTGCGCCGCCCGGGGCACATCTTTCCCCTGCAGGCCAGGGAGGGAGGGGTGCTCCGCCGGGCCGGACATACCGAGGCGGCGGTGGACCTGGCCAAGCTGGCCGGCCTGCCGCCGGCGGGGGTCATCTGTGAAATTTTAAACGAGGACGGCACCATGGCCCGCGTCCCCCAGCTGGAGGAGTTCTGCCGGCAGTACGGCTTGAAGATGATCACCATTGCCGACCTGATCCAGTACCGCTTGAAGAAAGAAAAGCTGGTCTGGCGCTCGGCCCAGGCCAACCTGCCCACCGCCTATGGCAACTTTCGCCTCATTGCCTACGAGAACAGCGTTGACCAGCAGGTCCACATAGCTCTGGTCAAGGGCGAGATTGACCCGGAGAAGCCCGTCCTGGTGCGGGTCCACTCCCAGTGCCTCACCGGGGATGTGCTCGGCTCTCTGCGCTGCGACTGCGGCAACCAGCTGCGCCAGGCGATGAAGAAGATCGAGGAGAACGGCAGCGGTGTGCTGCTGTACATGTGCCAGGAGGGGCGGGGGATTGGCCTGATGAACAAGCTGCGCGCCTACGAGATCCAGGACAAGGAGAACAAGGATACCGTGGAGGCCAACGAGGCCCTCGGCTTCCCCGCCGACCTGCGCGACTACGGGATCGGGGCGCAGATCCTGGCGGACCTGGGAGTGCGCCAGATCCGCCTGCTGACCAACAACCCCCGCAAGATCAAGGGGCTTGAGGGCCACGGCTTGAAGATTGTGGAGCGGGTTCCCCTGGAGGTACCGCCCTGCAGCTACAATTCAAAATACCTGGCCACGAAGAAGCACAAGTTGGGCCACCTGCTGCACCTGGCGGAGTAGCATGGCGCAGAGAAGGACGCTCTTCGAGCGCTGCGCCGGCTGCCGCGCCGCCGCTGCAGTTTGACCATGTGAAGCATGAAATTTAGTTAGGAGGCGCTATGGATGAACGTTTACGAGGGGCAGCTTATTGCCCGCGACTACCGCTTTGCCCTGGTGGTAAGCCGCTTTAACGAGTTTATCTCCAACCGGCTGCTGGCCGGAGCGCTGGATTGCCTGAAGCGCCATGAAGCCGATGAAGAGAAGATCGACATCCTCTGGGTGCCCGGCGCCTTTGAGATACCGCTCATTGCCCAGAAGGCGGCGCAGAGCGGCCGCTATGATGCTGTCATCTGCCTGGGCGCGGTAATCCGCGGCAGCACGCCCCACTTCGACTACATTGCCGCCGAGACGGCCAAGGGGATTGCCAAGGTGGGGCTGGACAGCGGCATTCCCACCGTTTTCGGCATCATCACCTGCGACACCCTGGAGCAGGCCATTGAGCGGGCGGGCACCAAGGCGGGGAACAAGGGCTGGGCGGCGGCGCAGAGCGCCATCGAGATGGCCGACCTCTGCCGCCGTCTTAAGAAGGCTGCTCCTGCTTAATGGAGGCGGAGCCCACGGCGAAGCCGAGCCCCCAGGTAAAGAGGATCTGCCTGATGAGGATCTCCTGCAACTGGGGCTGCTGCGGCAGGACCATCTTCTGGCCCAGGCGGAAGAGCGACTGCTTCTCCAGCGATTGGCGGAGCTCCTCTTCGAAGGTGGTGGCCAGTTCAAAGAGCAGTTCTTCCTGGGCGGCGAGGAAATCCTTCCCCCGCCTGAAGTTTTCATCGAGGTACCTCTGGGAGCGGCTGTTCAAGGGCATCATCCTCTGGTAGCAATTAATCCCAGCTTTTATTGTACCCCAATGGGGAAAAATAAATTTACCAAACCCATTGGAGGTGAAGCTCTTGAACGGACCCTGCCGTGCCAAGTGCGCGCATCAGCGAAACAACCGCTGCCAGCTTGAGGATGAACGGATCAGGCAAAGCCGCGTCGAATTCGGCGAAGAGTGGGATCCGGTGCAGCACTGCGCCGGCTACCGCCCCCGCCGGGAAAAGGAGCAGGAGAAGCGCCGCCAGAGATAACCGCGGCCGGTAAAGGCAGAGGGAGATTATTCAGCCGCTCTGCCGGGGCGGAAAATGAGCGCGGCCCAGAGGGAAAAAGCCGGGTCGATTAACATTTGACACCTTCATTTCCTGGTGCTATGCTTCGGGATGAAGGTGTCTCATTTTTTGCCCGGAGAAGCGGGAGGCGGCTAAAGGACCTGTTCCGGCCTCTCCCTCCCCCGGGGAGCCGAAGGAGATAGCGAGTTGGCTGAGAAAGCTCAAGGCAAGTTTGTCATTATCGACGGGAACAGCTTGATTCACCGCGCCTTTTACGCGCTGCCCCCGTCGATGAAGACCGCCCGCGGGGAGCACACCAACGCCATATACGGTTTTGTGAGCATGCTCTTCAAGCTCCTCGAGGAGGAGCAGCCCGATTACATCGCCGTGGCCGTGGACCCGCCCGGCCCCTCCTTCAGGCAGGAAATTTACGCCGACTACAAGGGCCACCGCGAGAAGACGCCGCTGGAGCTGGGGGAGCAGATGGCCCGGGTGCGGGATATTCTCGAGGCCATGCGCATTACCGTCTTCGAAGTGCCCGGCTTTGAGGCTGATGACGTTATCGGCAGCCTGGCGGCTCGCGCCGGGGAGGAGCAGCTGCAGGCCATCGTCGTATCCGGCGATGCCGACCTGCTGCAGCTGGTTGACGATGCCGTGGAGGTGCTGCTGACGCGGCGGGGAATCACCCAGGTGGACCGCTGCAACCGCGCCTACCTGCAGGAGCGTTTCGGCCTGGCACCGGAGCAGTGGGTTGACTACAAGGCCCTCAGGGGCGACCCTTCCGACAACATTCCCGGCATCCCCGGCATCGGCGACAAGACCGCCCAGAGCCTGCTCCAGGAGTTCGGCTCCATCGAAGGAATCCTTGAGTCGCTGCCCCAGTTGAAGCCCAAGCTGCGCCAGGCCCTGGAGGAAAACCGGGAGCTGCTCTTCACCGGAAGGAAGCTCACCACCATTCGGCGCGACGTGCCGCTGCCCTTTGACCTACACTGCTGCCTGCGAAGGGACCCTGACGGGGAGAAGCTGCGGGCTCTGTTCCGCGAACTTGAATTTAAAAGTTTCATGGATAAGCTGGAGGCGCTCTTCCCGGGTCAGGCCGTCGCCGCTGCCGCCGTGCCGCTGCGCGGCAAGCCCGTGGCGGGATTGGCGGAGCTGGCGGCGCTGCTCGAGGGCCTGGAAGAAGGAGCGCGGATGGCCCTGCTGGCAGAACCCTCCCCGGGGCGCCCCTACTGGCGCCAGCCCCCTGCCGTGCTGGCTTTTGCCCTGGACGAAGAACGTTGCTACTATTTCAACCCGGCGGATTTCCATCCCCCTGCCGGGCTGTGGAAGCTCCTAGCGGAGGCTTTTGAGCGCTGCTCCGGCGGCCTCATTGGCTACGAGATCAAGTACTTCTACAGCTTTTTTGCCCAGCAGGGGCTGAGAGAGCCGCCCTTTAGCTTCGACTGCCAGCTGGCCGCCTACCTTCTCGATCCCGGCCGCGGCAGCTACAAGCTGGAGGAGCTGCTCAGCGATTACCTGGGCCTGCCGGCTGCAGCAGAAGCCGCCGGCCGGGGGCACCGCCGCGAGCCGCTTGACCTGGAGCAGCGCGGCCGCATCCTGGCCTCGCAGGCCGCAGCTCTCTTTTCCCTGCAGGAGAAGCTTGCCGCCGCCCTGGCCGAACGCTCCCAGGAGCGGCTCTACTACGAGCTGGAGCTGCCCCTGGCGGCGGTGCTGGCGGAGATGGAGCGGCAGGGAATCACCGTGGACCTGCCCCTGATGCACGACCTTGCCGGTGAAATCCGGAGCCGCATTGGACAGTTGGAGGAAAGGATCTACGCCCTCGCCGGGGAGCGCTTCAACCTTAATTCGCCGCAGCAGCTGGCGGCGATCCTCTTTGACAAGCTGAAGCTGCCGGTGGTGCGCAAGACCAAGACGGGCTACTCCACCGATGCGCGGGTGCTGGCCGAGCTGGCCCCGCACCACGAGATCGTGGCCGAGATCCTCCATTACCGCCAGCTCATCAAGCTGGAGGGAACCTACCTCTCGGGGCTGCTGCCTCTGGTAGACGGCAGCGACCACAAGCTCTACACCACCTTCAACCAGACTGTTACGGCCACGGGGCGCCTGAGCAGCAGCGATCCCAACCTGCAGAACATTCCCGTGCGCCTGGAGGAGGGGAGGCGCATCCGCCTGGCCTTCGTCCCCTCCCGCAGGGGCCGGGTTCTCCTCTCCGCTGATTATTCGCAAATCGAGCTGCGGGTGCTGGCCCACCTCTCGGGTGATCCCATCTTGCTGGACGCCTTTCGCAAGGACGAGGATATCCACCGCCGCACCGCCGCCGAGGTCTTCCAGGTCCCCCTAGAAGAGGTCAGCGAGGCGATGCGGGAGAAGGCCAAGGCGGTCAACTTCGGCATCATCTACGGGATCAGCGATTACGGGCTGGCCCAGGGCGTGGGCGTCTCCCGCCAGGAGGCGCAACGCTACATCAACAGCTACTTTGAGCGCTACGAAGGGGTCAGGGAGTACATGGAGCGGGTCATCGAAGGGGCCCGCCGGGACGGCTACGTCACCACCCTGCTGGGGCGGCGGCGCTACCTTCCCGAGATCAACTCCTCTCACTTTGGCCGGCGCAGCTTTGCCGAGCGCATGGCTCGCAACACTCCCATCCAGGGCTCGGCGGCCGATATCATCAAGCTGGCCATGCTGCGCGTGGCCGAAACCATCCGCGGCGGCGGCTTCGCGGCGCGGCTGCTGCTGCAGATACACGACGAGCTTCTCTTTGAAGTGGAGGAGAGCGAACTGAACTTTTTCGCCCCCGTAATCCGGAAGGATATGGAGGAGGCCTGCTCCCTCGCCATTCCCCTGAAGGTGGATCTCAAGTGGGGCCTCAACTGGGCCGAACTTAAGCCCTGGCCCGGCACTGTGTAGACATAATGGTAGTGCTGGCCTCGCTTTGCAATGACGTGGGTTATAATGGGAAAACCATTAAAGAGCCACATACAAAGGAGGCCAGTACAATGGATTATACCACGTTTGTAGGGATGGATGT
>JAAZIN010000094.1 GCA_012800855.1 Bacillota bacterium | reverse complement strand
GGCAACAGTGACTCTCAACCCGGAAGGCTATGTTTCGCAGGATTATCCTCACTTCGGAAAGTATGGCCCCGCCAACTATGCATTTCCCAAGGCTAGGCTCAGCGATGTGATAGCCTTGGATATGCTGCACAATGAACAGGCCACCTTTGAGGACGGAGAACCGCTCAAGCCGGGCTTTGTAGCCGTATACAAGGTGGAGATAGAGCTGCCCCTTGAAACTACCAGCGAATGGGAGAATGCCATCTTCAAGTGTGATGTGATCGTAGACGGCACCCAGGCTGACCATCAAACCCCGGGGAATGTAATTTACTAAGCTCAGCGATAGTAGCTGGCTTAAGGCTGCTCTCCCGCCGGGAGGGCCGGCCTTTTACTTGTAAAGCCTCCGGGGGTGCGGGCTTTTGAGCCTGATGAGGCTGCGGTCGTTATCTTCGAAATAATCCAGGAGCGGGTTTACCATGAGAAACTGCGCCAAGGCAAAAAAAGTTGCGGCGCTGCTGTGCCTGGCCGTATCGGTTCTCATCTGCTGCCCCCCCTTCGCCCTGGCCGCGGCTCGGGTTGAGGTCATCGGCAGCGAGCAGGGACTGCGCGTGGAAGGGGACACCCCCCTTTTTTACCTTGACAACATTGCCGCCGGTGCCTCTAAAGAAGCGGTGGTGACGGTTAAAAACGCAGGGCGGGAAGCCTTCGCCTGCACTCTCTCCGCGCGCATGGACAGCGGTGATCGGCGCCTCTTTGAGGGCCTGCTCTTTGAAGTGTTCGGCGCCGGCGGGGACCTCCTCTACAGCGGGCCGCTTAGCGAGTTGCAAGATATAACCGTAACCGGCCTGGAGCCGGGGGGGAGCGAGGAGCTGCGCCTTAAAGTCCTGCTGCCTCTGGCCTCGGGCAACGAATTGAAAGATTTATTCCTGGACCTGGCCCTGGTTTTTGAAATCTCTAGCGACGCTCCTGCTCCCGACCTGCCCCAAACCGGCGGCCAGCTACTATACAGCCTGCTGGGCATATTGCTCTGCCTTCTCCTGGCGCTGCTGGCCGACATGCATTCGCGGAGAAGGCGCCGCATGAGGACGAGCGGTTAAAATTCGCTAGCAGGGCGCTTCCGGCAAAAGAAGCTCATTTCTCAAACGTTGCCCAGGACGAAAATGACTGCCCTGCAGTCACAGGAGGTGGGGAAGGCGAATGAGCAATAATGAACAGATTCCCATCGGTCAAATAACGATGACCCGCGCCGAGAGGCAGAGGCTTGAGAAGATGCAGCGGAGCCCCCGCCGGCAGAAAAAGGGCGGGGAGCCGATCTTAGGCAAGATCATCTTCATATTCCTGCTGCTGATTGCCTGCGTTTTTGTTTATGCCCTGGTAAGAAGCAGGGTCACGGGCGAGCCCCCCCAGCTTGCCGGGCGGCAATTCTACGTTGTGGTTAGCGGCAGCATGGAGCCCCTCATTTCTCCCGGGGATTTGCTGGTGGTGAAAAAGGCCGCCCCGGCTGAATTGAAGCAGGGAGATATTATCACCTTTGTCGACCCTGCCAATCCGGAGCGGGTGGTCAGCCACCGCATCAAGGAGGCGGTGGGAGATTCGTTCATCACGCGCGGCGACGCCAACAACGCCGATGATCCCGAGCCTGTCCCGGCGAAGAACATATTGGGAAAGGTGGAATATGTCGTCCCCTATGCCGGCTATGTGCTGGATTTTGTCCAGACTCCCAGGGGCCTGATCATATTGATCTTGATCCCCTCGCTGCTAATTGTGGTGTTTGAATTTCGCAAGCTGTTGAATTACGTGGCGGCGATGGAAAAGATAGAAAAGAGAGAAGAGCATGCCATCAAGCCTTAAGCGGCTCTTGCTGCAAGATTGGCCAGGCGGCCGCGGCGGCGCCGGGATTGCCCTGCGCCTTTTTTTTGGGCAGAATTTGCAGGATAACTGGGCCGATAAACGAATAGCTATTATTGTTCAACAATAACACATATTTCTGGGAAACCCGGAAAGAAAGGGGCTGACGCCTTGGAATACCGGATTATGGGGACGACGATGCCGCTGCTGGAGTTTACCTTGAACCGCGGCGAGCGCATTTGCGCGCAATCCGGGGCCATGAAATGGATGGGGTCCGGCATCAAGATGGAAACGACCATGGCCGGCGGGATTGGCGGGGCTTTAATGCGCAAGCTGGCCGGTGAAAGCGCCTTCCTGACTTATTTCACCGCCCTTGAGGATGGGGAAAAAATCGCCTTCGGGCATACCTACCCGGGCCATATTATCCCGGTGGACCTCTCGCAAAAGAGCGTGGTTTGCCAGAAAAGGGCCTTTTTGTGCAGCTTCGGCGATATCAAGCTGGACATAGCTTTTCAAAGAAGGCTGGGGACCGGTTTCTTCGGAGGCGAAGGCTTCATCATGCAGAGGCTTTCGGGCAGCGGCATGGCCTTTGTGGAAATCGACGGCGAAAGCGTCGAGCTTGAGCTGGCGCCGGGCCAATCCATCAAGGTGGAAACCGGGGCCGTGGGGATGTACGAAGAATCGGTGAGCATGGATATTGAAACGGTAAAGGGCTTTAAAAACATCTTTTTCGGGGGCGAAGGGCTTTTCCTCACCGTGCTGACAGGGCCGGGAAAGGTCTGGCTGCAGACCATGCCCATCCAGGGCATGGTTGCCGAATTGAGCAGCTTCCTGCCGCAGAAAAGCAGTTGAAGCCGTTTGCCGGCTGTGAGCCCGGTTGAGATGGGAAAACTGTTAGAGGCGGCAGGTGCGCCGCCTCTAACGGGTCTAAATGCGCCTATTCCAGAGCAAGGCCAGGTGGATCCCAATGACGAACCGGCGGGTTTTTCTTTTTGCCAACGGCGACTGCAATGATCTAGAATTCTACCGGCGACAGATCAAGCCGGAGGACCTTGTTGTCTGCGTTGACGGCGGGAGCCGCTACGTCCTGGCCATGGGGATTCGCCCCACCGTGGTGGTGGGCGATTTCGATTCCATTGACCAGGAGCTGCGGCGCATCCTGGAAAAGCTGCCGGTGGAATGGGTTTGTGACCCCGCCGTGGCGCAGGAGCAGTCAGACCTGGAGATGGCCTTGGATTATGCCCTGTCGCTTAAACCCTCCGAGCTTGTCATCTGCTCCGCCCTGGGAGGGAGCAGGGTCGACCATGCCCTGAGCAACATTTTTTTACTGACCATCCCCTACCGGGCAGGTGTTTCGGCAAGGATTATTGACGAGCGGCAAACGGTGCAGTTGGTGGATCGCCAGCTCACGGTTGCAGGAGAGGCGGGCGACTATGTTTCGCTATTCCCCCTTACTCCCGAGGTAACCGGCGTGGTCACGGAGGGGCTAAAGTACCCTCTCTATGGAGAAACCCTCTATTTTGCCTCCAGCCGCGGCTTGAGCAACGAGTTGCTTTCCGAGAGTGCAAGAATCACGGCAGCCTCGGGCCTCCTCCTGGTCATCCACACCAAGCGAACCCACAATTAAACAAACTGTATGGTCCGGGCACGCCCGGCCCGATGCAGGGGGGGCGTGCCCCGCCCGCTGGTTGGGTAAAGGTGTTTGCTTTAATAGTGGCTTTTTTAAGCGTGGTATTGTTATTATTTTACCATTACGGGTTTGGGCGGCTCATGTGCCGCACCTACAATCCCTGCCGGAACTCTCACCTCTCAATTGTCGGGAAGGGAAAAGGCTGCGGGTGCTGAATAATAAGAGGATATAGTCCAATGCAAGGGAGTTGTCGCCGCAGCCATGCTCGAACTGATGCTCATTTTTTCCACCGCCTTGCTCGTGGGCCTCTCGGGAGCGCTGATGCCGGGGCCGCTGACCGCGGTGACGGCGGAACATGCTCTCCGGCGGGGCTACGTTGCGGCGCCGCTGGCCACCCTGGGCCACGCCTTTCTCGAGGCGGGTATGGTTTTATTGCTTCTGGTGGGCCTGGGAGAATACCTTGCCCGCTCCCAGGTGACGGCGGTCATCGGCGTGGCCGGAGGGCTGGTGCTTGCCTGGATGGGAGGAGGGATGATGAAAAGCGCCGCCGGGGCCGCCCTGTCGCTTCACGCCTCCTCGAACGGGAAAGCCGGCTCTCCTTTCTGGAGCGGGCTCATGGCCACCCTTTCCAACCCCTACTGGTTTCTCTGGTGGGCCACTGTTGGGGCGGGATACGTCGCCCTCTCCCGCAGCCACGGTCTTCCCGGGGTCTTTCTCTTTTTCAGCGGCCACATCCTGGCTGATTTCATCTGGCTCTCTGTAATCGCTGCAGCGCTGGCTTCAGGGAAGAAATTGCTCACCGACCGGATTTACAGGTGGATTGTCTTCGGCCTGGGGCTCTTTTTATGCGCCTTTTCGCTTTACTTCATCTGGTCCGGGCTGAAAATATTCCTGGGAAGATAGCCCTGCCACTGATGCTAAATATTAACTCCGATGAGGGGATAGAACCAGCTGTAGAAAGCGCGCAGCAGCTCCGTGGGATTGGGGATGGAAACGCCGGAGGCGATGAGCAGGGCGTAGGCTGTGGCGAAAATCCAAATGGTGATGAAGCCGGCCAGCTCCGGCCATCGCTTCCGGTTGACCAGCGATGGGACCTGGATAAGGGCAATCAAGGCCATGATCAGGGCTACCCAGGCCATTAAGACGGTCCCTCCGGAAGATATTCCTTTACCAGCCCCGGCCGGAGAAGTTTAAACTCCACCTTAAGGTCAACGGCCAGTTCCGGAAAAATCTTTTCTTCCCAGTCGGGAGCCAGCTTCTTCCACAGCTGCGGCCGCTTCCGGTAGATGAGGTTGCCGAAGCCGAATACGTCTGATTTTAATTCCTGGGCGCGGCTGAGCATGGCCTCGATGCGGTTGCGCGCCGCCGCCGCCGCCCGCCGCTCCAAGGAACGGGTGAACTCGCTTTCAGAGCCCAGATCCCCCGGGCCGCTGTAATCGGTAATGCGGCCGTGCAGTTTTACTTCCAGCTCAATGCGCCAGTTGTCTTCATTGCCGCGCAGCTTCATCCGGGCGTCGTGGCCGAGCACCTCGATGCTGACCCTATTCCCTTTTCCCAGGGGCGATTCAATGACAAAATTGGAGCGGAAAGCGCGGCCGGCGACATAGGTCCACCCCTGGATCTGTTTCGCCGTAGCCCACCCCACCATGCGCCCGCCGCGGAAAAGAGCGCCGCCCCCGATGCGGGCCGGCACTGTGCTGACGGATTCGCCGCCTCCTTCGCTGCCGCTTTGGCCCGTATCCAGCACCTCTATCCGTCCCATGACCATCTCCCTGCCGGGTTGGGCCAGGTTGACCATGAACTCGTTTAAATTTATTTCGGGGAAGATCGATCTTGCGAAGCGGGTCGTCACAATTAAGCGGTCCAGGCCCCGTGCTCCGCTCTCCTCGAGCGGGAAATCTGCTTCCATGAGCTTGCGCAGATCTCCATCCACTACCACCGGCTTGACAATAAGGCGAAACTGCCGCTCCCGCTCAAAAAGATCCAGGACCTCCTTGATCCCTTTCCGGGCCAGGGATTCCGAAAATAGAAGCACCCGGCAATGGGCCCAAAAGAGTTCCCGGGTGGAGACTTGGATGAGGTTGCGGATGGCTTCAAAGGGGGTATGCCCCTTTGCCTCCATCGTGGCATAAGGCTTTTTCCCGCCGCCTCCCCCGCCTCCGCTGCCGTCGCTGGAAGAACCGCCGCTTGTTCCGGAGGCAATGGGGTTGGCCACCTGGGCGAAGACCTGGTAAAGGTCCTCCTCCTCGTCATAATCAAAGCCTACGGCCAGCACCAAACTCAGGAGCTCCGGTTCGCGCCTGCTCCAGCAGCCGCTGCAGAAAACACCAGCCAGGAGGGCGACAAGCAGCAGCATCAACGCCTTGTGCTTAAGAGGCACCGGATCGCCCCCTTAATAGCCGGCGCAGGAGGTAAGCCATCCAGAGGAGGCCAAAAGGCACCACCACGAGGGCCAGGGCGTAGGGCACAAAGAAATGAGGTTTAAAAAAATCCATTAGCTGAAACATGTTCCTGGTGACATGGCTCCCGAAAGCAGTCCAGATTACAGCCATGGGCAGAATCAGGGGGCGGTAATCCGGCATGCCCAGGATCTGGGAAAGAGCTCGCCCGCCGCAGTACAGATAAACCGCCAGTTCGATAAAGAGACCCAGCCCCCAGGCGAAGACCGCCAGCGCCTCGATCCTCTCGAAAAATTCACTGATGGCGATTACCCGGACCATGCTGAAAAAGGGGAATGCCGCCCGCGTTCCCAGCTGGGGGCCCAGGATGGCAACGGTGATCACGGCGACGGGAATTAAAATAACCGTTGCCCCCACCAGGGCCCAGATGGCCGTGCGCAGGGCCCGCTTGGGCTCGTTTACAGTGGGCGCCAGAACCGTTAAGACCAGGTATTGCACAGTAAACAGGGCCGGCGTGGCGGCTCCTCGCAAGACGGGGCCGGCGCCCCGGGCGAGGACAGGTTCCAGGTTGACTAGAAATCCCTGCAACTGGGGAAGCGGAATGAGCAGGCTGCTGATGATCATCAGAAGATAAACAGGAAAGAGGAGGTCGGCGGCCCGCGCGATCACCTCGATCCCGGCATGGGCCGCCGTTGCCGAGGCGATGACCATGGCCCCGATCAGGAAGACCAGGGGGGTATCCGGAAGGAAAGCCGTTATCAGCATGTCGGCGTAGGCGCGCACCTCTACGGCGGCCATGTGCAGAAAGGCCCAGGCGATGACCAGGGCTACCCCCTTGCCCGCCCAGCGGCCAAGCAGCTTCTCGCTGTACTGGGCCACGGTCAGGCCCACAAAGCGCTGGCCGAGGCTGCCGAAGAAGAGGAGCAGCAGCAGCGCCGGGAAAAATTGCACAATGGCGGAAATCCAGGCATCCTGGAGGGCAT
>JAAZIN010000169.1 GCA_012800855.1 Bacillota bacterium | reverse complement strand
GCATGGAGCATGCTCGAAATAGCATGCTCCATGCCCTATTGGGCCTTCGGTTTATCAAAAATTCACCTGTTTATCCCATAGATTCTCTTGAATGCTAATAATGTCTAACCTCAAACCTTGGCCTGTGCAATATACTTCTACTTTTTTGTCTCAAGTTGCCCACACCGAATGTAACTTGTGACCCATCAGCACCTTCACATTGTTGTTTATCGCCGCCATCACCATTTGCCACAGCACTTTTTTCTGTCCACGATATCGTGCCTTCCGTGCGCCGTGTCGGGTTAAATGTGCTATCGTTCTTTCGCCATGACTTCTTTTAGCATACCTTTCCCTAAACTCCTGCGTGCGCTGGTACTGTCTCTGCTGCTGGAGACGGTCCTCATAAGGGTGAATCGTAATCTGCCGGCCTCTTTTTGATTTGGTGCATCTTTCTTTTTGCGGACAACTGCCGCAATACCTGCGGGGAAACAATACTTTGGTTTCTTTTCTTTGTCTTGTTAACTCAACATCATATTTCATCTCATATCCTTCAGGGCAGCGCACGGTTCCCTCTACGGGATCAATTACAAAATCATCTTTGGTGTAAAGGCCATCGGGGTTCATCGAATCAACCACTTTTGTGACAAAGTCAATGCCCTCGTATTTTTCAATTACCTCCCAAACAGAAAAGGCACTGTCTCCATACAGCTCTTTTATCTCATATCCCTTACCTACCGCCTCTTTCAGTAAAGGCTCTAAATGCTCCCCTTCGGGGACATTGGCCGGAATCACTGATACCCCCATCACCAAACCAGCCTTCTGTCCACCGGTTAGAATACTGCATTTGTAGCCGTTGCCTTTGCTAAACTTGTTCTTGCGCCCATGGCGCATGTCAGGATCGGTTGTCGAGATAATCCGGTCATTGGAAACATCTCTTACAACCTCAATGCGACCATCTTTATCCCGCTTCACATTTTGCTCTATTATTTTTTCTAGCCGGTCAACCACACATTTTAAATCCTCGGGTATCTGAAAAGAGCTAAAAAAATTAATTAACGCCATGGCGTCGTTGTAAAGAGATTCTAAAACCAGTATTTTGTCCTGGGGATCATCCCAGTTTATCTTCGGCCTTCTTTGTTTTGCATCATAGTCATCTCTTTTTAGAACTGCTTTGGCCTGCTCTTCCATCTCGCTAAACTTTGAAAACCTAAGCACCGTTTTGATTCCCTGGTAGATTAACGTGTATACATCCATTTTGGAAGCCGCGCCAAAGACCATGAATGCATCTACCACATGCAGATTCTCTTCAGAAAAAAGACCTGCCTTCTTAGCGTCCTTGATGGTTTTAGCCATTATTTCAAGACCGATTTTATTTCCAAACATCCTTTTGCGGTGGTCATGCAAGGTTACAGCATCAATTCCGTCAAAGTTCCGGGAAGCTGTAATGGCATACTTAACCCGGTCATCAAACCTTGATTCCTCCTCAAGTTCACGGTCAGAGTAGCCTTTTTCAAGTTGAACCAGCATGCTCAAAAAGGTATATATCGGTGAAATAGATGGCCTGCCGTATTCGGAGAACAACGGGGCAAAGATATCTTCGTTCAGATATTCCAAGCCCCAGGTTCTTAATTTATGCCAGTAGCTGTCCTTAGGTATCCGTTTGCCAAAATCAATATCCGCAAAGGTCATTTGGTTGTTTTTCTTGCCCAGCATAGGCTATCACCTCTTGGTATTGGTGGAAAACGCGTGATCTACTACCTAATGATAGCACATTTTGGGCATATTTT
>JAAZIN010000093.1 GCA_012800855.1 Bacillota bacterium | reverse complement strand
GCTCCTGCGTGGTGTTGTGGCTCAGGATGTTGAGGCTTCCTTCCCAGGTGAGCCTGCGGTCGATTACCGCAATCTTCTGGTGCATCTTGCCCAGCAAGATCACCTTGATGCCCTCCTCATGAAGCAGGTCAATGGCCTGCGCCGCCTGCTGCTCCAGGCTGTCCCCCTGGTCGGCAGGGGGGCGGGTGAAGATACGGATCTCCACGCCCCTGTTCAGGAGCACCTTAAAACAGTTCTGCAGCTTCCCTATCCGCTGCAGCGCCACGAAGGGGCTCATAATCATGACGCTTTCCTGCGCTGAAAGCAGATCGGCGGTAAAAGCGGGCCAGAAGCTCTTTTCGGAATAGATGGCGCCGTCCATCTCAGCCATGAAAGCTGCCGGCTCGGCCAGGGCTACCGCCCACTTCTCAAAGTTGTCCGCGAGGAAGCTGTCGTCAATGCTTTCCGAAGGGAGAACATAGCCCTGCTCGCTGAAGATATCAATAAGCCGGCAGATGACCGAATCGCGCCTGTAACAGTCACGCACATAGCGCCTGTTCCCCACGACAAAGAGCTTGCACCGGGCCCTGGTGACGGCCACGTTGGCCAGAAGCCGCGCCTCGTGGCCGTCCTTCCTCTTGTCGTCCAGCATGGACCACCTTTTATGGCCATAACCCTCCACCGTGTCCAGGATAACGATGGCCTCTTCGCCGCCCTGGAAGCTGTGCACCGTGTTGACGCGAACCCGCTCCCGGATGCCCATGTCCTCCGCCATCTTGCAAATCAAACGGGCCTGGGCGCTGTAGGGGCTGATTATGCCAATCCGCTCCACCTCTTCACTGCCGGAATAAAGCTGCAGCAGATCGCGAGCCAGGACAGCTGCTACGAAGGCATGGTAGAGGTTGAAGCGCCCCCCATATACAAGCTGGCTGCCCCAGGGATTGGCCCCCTCCGTGTTGACCAAAATCAATTGGTGTACCCCGCTAAAAGAATCCCGAAGCAGGAGCTCCCCGGTGCCCGGCGCATTTTTGAGCATGTTTTCATAGAAGAGCCCGTTGGAGATGTCCGCAATGGCTGGATGCATGCGGTACTGGGTGTCCAGCAGGGCAACCCTCTCGTCCTCGACGGCATCCTGCACCGTGTCGATATTGAGTACATTGAAGATGCTTCTGCCGAGCCATCTTTGGGCCTGCTCTTCCTCGGAAACGCAGATGGGAGGCAGCTGCAGGAAATCGCCCACCACGGTGATAAAGGTTTTAACCTTCCCGGCGGCCCAGTACAGGTAAGGCAGCGGCGCCATGCTGGACTCGTCCACTATGAGCACATCAAAGGGCTTTTCGGGAAAATCCCTGTCAGAGAAGGTCTTGGTGAGGGTGGTGGCCACGAGGGCGGCGCCGTCGAGAGCTTTTTTCTGCAATTCGCCCAGAGCCTTGTCAATATCGGCGATTCGGGAATTTATCCTATCGAGCCGCCGCTCATGTCTCTTTTTCTCATCCTCGATCTTCTCAAGCTTGATGTTGTGCTCCAAGAACAGGGTCGAAAGCTGCCCCGTTAGACTGGCCACTTCTTCCTCGATAGCTTTTATCTCTTTTTCAACTTCCCGGCAGCCCTGCTCCAGCTCCTCTTCTTCCCGCCGCCGGGAGGCCATGGCAGCGGCCTGCCCTGCCATTTCCTGCTCAATCCTTTCCGGATTAAGTCCCAGGAAAAAGCGCTTCAGGGGACCGGCCTCCCTGGCCACCGCCAGCCTGCGCTTGTTCTGTTCCATTGCCGCGGCAAGGGTGCCAATGGCCTGTTCCAGCTCGCGCCTGCGCTCATTCTCCTCCTTGAGCGATTCATTCAGGCGCTCTTTTTTAATCAACAGGCCTTCAACCTCCGCTTGCTTTGCAATTATCGTCTTGCAAATATTGATTACGGCTTCAACTTTTACGCGCTCCAGCTCCAGCGCCTTTTTCTCTTCCAGGAGGTGCCTGCCCTGCAGGGCGGCGATGTTTTTCAGCATGACCAGGGGATAGTTTTCTTCCAGGGTCTCCTTGCAGGGAGTGCCGAGGCGGATCAGCCGCCCCTCCCGGTAAAATGGTGTTTCTTTCAGCTGGTGGGCAATCTTCTCAAGGGCTTCATCCACGGCGGTGTTGGCATGAGAGACCAGCAGCACACGCCGGCCCGCGTTAAGGTGAGCCTGCACCGCCTTGGCGATGGTCCTCGTTTTCCCCGTCCCCGGCGGCCCCCAGATAACCGCCAGGCTCCGGCTGAACGAGGCCTCGATAGCTCGCTTCTGCGACTCGTTGGGAGGGTCGGGAAGCAGCTCGTAGCGGGGCGGCCCTGCATCGGCAACGACCCGGGACATGCCGGCAAAGAGGCGCTCGCTTGTTTTAAACAGCCTATCCGCCGCGGGTCTGGCCTCTTCAAATTTCTTGCAGAGCAGTTCGAGTAGATACCAGAGGTTGGTCCGGATAACCGCCTCCGCTATCTGCGGCCCCAGGTTTTGCTCCAGGGCTATGTAAACTTCCAGACCCTTAACCGAGATTACCTGGCAGCTGTACCGCCTGCCGTCAATCTCTATTTCAGCGGGGGTGTCATCGATGACGCTAAGAATGTTTTCCACCTGGAAGTGATAAACCCATACTCCCCCCGCCTCCCTGAGCAGGCGCCCGTTCAGAAGCCGCACCACACTGCCGCCACGGCTCCTCTTCAAGGCCTCAACTTCCAGCCGCAGGGCTTG
>JAAZIN010000013.1 GCA_012800855.1 Bacillota bacterium | reverse complement strand
TCGCGGCTCAAGGTTGGCTTATGCTGCAGGGCTGCCGCTTCGCTTGAATTCTTGATCACGAAGGTGCCGTCGGCTATCTTCGGCTGCAGGACATTCCAGGCGCCTTCGAAGAAGAGGAAGGCATTGTTGTCCGTGGCCGCCCCGGCGTAGAGGTAAAGGGGGTTGCCGCTCCCCTCGGCCTGGTCCACCAGATACTGGGCCTGGGCTTCGCCCACGGCAACGCTGTCAAAGGTGACAAAGTAATCCACCGCATCCGTATCCAGGATCAGCCGGTCATAAGCGATGACCTTGACCCCGGCATCCCTGGCCGCTTCCGCCGCTGCGGCGGCAGCGCTGCCGTCATGCGGGCAAATGATGAGCACCTTGATTCCCTTGGCAATCAAGGACTCCACGTTCTCTTTTTCCTTGGCCGAAGAGCCTTCGCTGAAGAGTATTTCCGCGTTGTAGCCGGCCTCCCTGAACAGATCTCTAAAGCGGGTCTCGTCCTGGATCCATCTCGGCTCTTCCTTTGTGGGCAATACGATCCCCACTGACCCGGTAATCTGGTCGCTGTCCGCCTCCTCCGGAGTGCAGCCTGCAATTAAGCCGGCCGCGAATAACAGGCTCAACAAAAGAACCACCCAGCACAGCCACTTTGTCCGCACTGTCACCAGCCTCCTTTATTTTTCTTCCTGCAAGCACCGCAAAGTTGACCCGACCCTTCAGTTGCTTCCCGCCTATTTCAAACCTCCTTGTGTTTTCTATGGGGGATTTTTAACACCCCTTACTTTGTATGCTTGTTCAAGGTTAATCATTACAAGCTTTTTTACACGGCTGAGGCCGAAATGTGTTAAAATAAAAATAAGACTGGATAAAGAGCGGTGATAATGGTGATTATTACAGGCATTCTGGTTTTTGTGACCATGGTGGCCATAGGTGCGGCCGTCAAATACGGCAAGCAGTACTGGCTCATCGCCGGCTACAACACCCTGCCGAAGGAGAAGCAGAAAGAGGTAGACATAGAGGGCCTGGCCGGCTTCATGGGAAACTGCGCTTTCATCCTGGGCGCCTTCTTCCTGGCAGGCAGCGTGGCCAGCTCGCTCTGGTATGCCAAACTTTTCCCCGCCGTGATCTTGGTATACACCGGCGGAGTTTTTTACATGGCTATCAGGGCGCAGCGTTTCGTACGCCGGGAAAAAACAAAGGGGGAAAAGAGGGCCTCAACATTCTCCATGGCCGCAACCCTGCTCATCCTGTGCGGCGTCGGCGCCGTGATTATTTATGGGCAGGCCAGCCCCCAGGTAGAGGTGAAAGCCGAGGGCATCGTCATTGGCGGCCTCTACGGCACCACCATCCCTGCGGAGAAGATCAGGGAAGTGAGCCTGGAAAATGAAATCCCCCGCATTATCTACAGAAACAACGGGCTGGGCTACGGCGAGATTAAAAAGGGCTACTTTACACTGGAAGGCCTGGGCCGGGGCCGACTTTACCTGGAATCAAGGGAAGGGCCGTACATCTTCATCCAAACGGCGGAAAGCTACGCCATTATCAATTTCAAGGACCGTGCCCGCACCGAGGCCCTCTACGAAAGCATGGCCGAGGTCTACCCGGCTGTTCCAGGGCCATAGGGCCAGACGGTTTTTATTGACGTGGTTTCGGCGGGCGGGCGTGGAAGCCCGCCCCTGATATGGTAGTGCGTGTCAAGACCCCGCATAAAATTTTTTTCATCTCATGTTTTGTCCTAAAACTAGCCGAGACCCACCAAGGTCGGCATAAAATTTAGTAAAGGCAGGTGAGGCTTTA
>JAAZIN010000092.1 GCA_012800855.1 Bacillota bacterium | reverse complement strand
CTGTTTCAATCCTGCGTTGTCCGGCGCAGGCAGTTATGGTAAAATTGCGCTTAAGCGAGGTGGTTCCATGCACGATGAACAGGGCAGGAGCACAGCCGTTCCCGGCATGCAGAAGACAGCCCGCAGCTCCGTGCTTTGCGGGATTATCATGCTGGGGGCATGGGTTTTGCCCATGCTGGCCCTACCTTTGGGCATTGCCGGCTTAACTATAGGCATTTTCGGTTGGTCTTCTTCACGCCGCGACCTGGCCAGGGCAGGACTTTTCTTGAACGTACTGGGGCTGGGGCTGGCGGGAATAAACATGTTTCTGGCGGTCTATCTCACGGCAACGGGCAAGCTTGAACCCCTGTTCACGCTTAGATAGCCGTCCTTTGCCGGCGGCGCCTGCCAGGACGCCCGGCGGAAGCGCTACAGTGAGAGGAGCCCTGCCGCCGCCATAAGCCGGTCGGCGATTTCGTACATGTTGGAGACCGTTCCGGCTGCCAGCTCCTCTTTCAAGTGGTAGTAGTCGAGACAGGTGCCGCAGGCGAGTATCTCCACCCCGTTATCTTGCAGTTTCCGCAGCTCCTCGAGTACCGGTGAACCTTTTGCGCACAGTTTAACTCCGCTGTTAATAAAAATGACGGTTTTGGGAAAGCTTGAGCGGGTGGTCAGGGTGTAGAGAAAGTTGCGCATGAGCAGGCGGCCCAGCTCCTCGCTGCCATGACCCAGCTGATCGGTGCCGATGAGGATAACGGGGCCCTCTTCGGAGGGGCTGCAGCAGGAGGCAGGTGCCTCCGCCGCCGTTTTCTCTGACGGATCCTCCTTCCCGCGGGTAATATAAATATGGTAGGCTCCCCCTTTCTCCTCCCAGCGGGTAGAAAAGCCCTCTTTTTTAGCCATGCGGATGACGTTTTCCCGGGCGGCTTCGTTATCGACAATGGAAATCACCCCATCCGGATTCTCAGAGAACGCTTTCTTTGTCCGCAGAACCGGTTCGGGACAGTTTAGTCCGCGGTTGTCAATTATTTTCACCTTTATCTCTCCTTTGCCTTAAATCCGTGCTCCGGGCACGCTTTTGTTCAACTTTTCAGTGCGGCGATCTCTTCCAGCGCGCCGGAAAGGTAATCGATGTCTTCCTTCCGGGTAAAGTAGCCGGGACTTAAGCGAACCGTGCCCTCGGGGAAGGTTCCCAGGGCCCGGTGGGCCAGGGGGGCGCAGTGCAATCCGGTGCGGCAGAGGATCCCGTAGGCGCTTTCCAGGATGTAGCCCAGCTCCCCGCAGTCAATCCCTTCCATAACCATGGAGAGAACGGCGGTGCAGCGCGAGGGAGCCTCCGGGCCGTATAGCTTTATTCCGGGGATGGAGGAGAGCTTCTTCCGCATGTATGCGTAAAGCTCCATCTCATGCTTCCGGAGTTGCTGCAGGCCCACCTCCTCGATAAACTTGACTCCTTCAAGCAATCCGGCCAGGCCGGGGCCGTTCAAGGTTCCCGCTTCCAGGCGCTCGGGCATGGACTCCGGCTGAAGATCCAATTCCGAGAAGCTGCCGGTGCCGCCTTCCCGCCACGGTTTCAGATCCAATCCGGGGCGGACATAGAGCCCCCCTGTCCCGGCTGGCCCCAGCAGCCCCTTGTGGCCGGTAAAGGCCAGCAGATCAATCTGCGATGCCTGAACGTCGATGGGGATTACCCCGGCGCTCTGCGCCGCATCCACAAGGACATAAGCGCCGTGGCGGTGGGCGACGGCGATCATTTCGTCTATGGGGGCGATGGTGCCGCAGACATTGGAGGCATGATTGATGACAAGCAGGCGGGTGCGCGGCTGGAAGGACTTCTCCAGGAAGTCAAGGTCGGGGACTCCCTCCCCGGAGCAGGGGATCATGGTGGCGCTGATGAGCCCGGCCCTTTTTAGCCCGCCCAGTGGGCGCAGGACCGAGTTATGCTCCATGGCCGTGAAGAGGACGTGATCCCCCGGCTCGATGATCCCTTTTATGGCCATGTTCAGGGCATCGGTGGCATTGAGGGCAAAGACGACCCGGGCGGGATCGGGGGCGCCAAAAAGGCGGGCCAGGGCGGCACGGGCCCGGTAGACCAGCCGCTCGGCTTCGAGGGTCCGGGTTGAGCCGGTCCGCCCCGGGTTTCCGCCCATCTGGCGCATGAAGATTTCAGCGGCGCCGTAGACAGGCTCCGGTTTCGGCCAGCTGGTCGCCGCGTTGTCAAAATAGAGATTGCGGTTGATTTCTTTCATAATTTCATCTTCTTTCTTCAAGTAGCCGGCCGGTTGGGCCGCTCCTTCTCGGCAAGCTCAAAGCAGCCCTCTATCTCCACGGCCGCTTTCTGAAGAGCGCTCTTAATCGCCTCCAGGTCGGCACAGGAGCAGCGCAGGGCGGTGCCGCAGCTGGAGCTGATCCTGCGGGGCACGGGCACCAGCTTGAAGACAAGATCTGTCTCCCGCAGCACCGCCTCGGCGCGGAGAGCAAAATAGGTTGTCGGGAAGGTGAGGTAGCAGTAACTGGCCACAAAAACACCTTCAATTATTTTTTAGCACCATTCTAACTGATTTATAAGCAAGGTGCCAGGCGTCAGGCGCCGGCTGCTTTTTCACTCCGCCCGGCGGCGGCCCGGTAGATATTTCCCACCCCAATAATGATCAAGAGCACAGCGGCGATGAGCAGCGACCATTTGCCGGCAGCAGGGACACCATCGGCGCTTGCGGCCAGGCCGAAATTATGCATCATCGCCGCCCCCGTGAGCATTCCCAGGACGGTAAGCAGGGCATCTCCATGGCCTTCACCGGCAAGAATAAGCTGCCGCAGCGGGCAGCCCCCGGCAAGGACGGCGGCCCATCCTACCACGGCCATCCCCAGGAAGTTCCAGAGAGCATCGGTGTGGGCAACCGGTTGGCCGGCGAATCCGGGCATGAATTTGCCGGCGAGCAGGTTGCCAATGAAGGCAGCGATGAAGATGGAGGCGACGCCGGTAAAGAGATGGCCTTCCTTAAAGAGGATGAGGTCGCGAATGGCGCCCATGGTGCAGAGGCGGGAACGCTGGGCCAGCATGCCTACGAGCAGCCCTGCTGCCAGGGAAGCTGCCAGAGGAGCATGCATTGAACCCGGACCTTCCGTGCTAAAGAGGATAAAAGCGGGTGCGGCGATTACAAGGACCAGGAGAGCCAGGGCCATGAAGGGGGCCACGTAGCCGTTTACAGCGGGTTGTTCCTGGCTTCGCCCGAGGGTGTACCCTTTTTTAAGGAAGAGAACTCCCATCCAGACACCGGCCACGTATCCCGGCAAGGCGGCCAGGGCGTTCCAGTCCCCGCCGGCCAGGCGCAGGATCATGCGCAGCGGGCAGCCGAGAAAGACGAGTGAGCCGCTCATCATGAGCATGCCCAGGAGAAAGCGCAGCAGCGGGCTGGCCCCGCCTGTGGCCTTGAATTCTTTGGCGAACAGCGAGATTATGAAGGCACCGAGGATAAGGCCGATGACCTCAGGGCGCAAGTACTGGACCGCGGCGGCGCGGTGCAGGCCCAGCCCGCCGGCGATATCGCGCAGGAAGCAGGCGATGCAGAAGCCCATGTTCG
>JAAZIN010000091.1 GCA_012800855.1 Bacillota bacterium | reverse complement strand
GGTATAATCCATTGTACTGGCCTCCTTTGTATGTGGCTCTTTAATGGTTTTCCCATTATAACCCACGTCATTGCAAAGCGAGGCCAGCACTACCATTATGTCTACAAACAAATCCGAGGGGCATTCCCGAACTCTACAATTTCTTAGCTGCGGCCGATGATGTAGCGGTAGGGGTCCACCTTCTCCCGCAGGATGCGCAGTTCCTCCGCGGTGGGCGGTTCGCTGGTGGTGAGGCTGGGGGACCAGAGCAGCTCAAAGCCGGTATTTTCAATGATCTGCTCCCTGGTCACGCCGGGATGGATGCTCTCCACCTGCATCCGCTTGGTCTCTTCGTCAAAGCCGAGAACGCAGAGGTCGGTGATGACCTTGTACGGCCCGCATCCCGGAGGCAGCCCCGCAGCTTCGCGGGCACCTTTCCCGGTGAGGTAGCCGGGAGTGGTAATAAAGTCGATGTCATTGGTAAAGCGGCGCTTGTCCTGGGGGGTGATGACCATGACCCGCCAGCAGAAGGAAGCGAGATCGTTGGCTCCCCCGCTGCCGGGGAAGCGCACCTGGGGGCGATCAAAATCCTTGCCGATCATGGTGGAGTTGATGTTGCCGTACATGTCGATCTGGGCCCCGCCCAGAAAGGTGTAGTCCACCATGCCCCGCTGGCAGGTTTCCATGATTTCGGGCATGCTGCCTGCCACCAGCGCCTTGTAAAAGGTGCGCGAGTCGCCAACGGAAATGGGCATGGAGGGCAGGATGGGCCCGATGCCGCCGGCTTCGAACATGATCATGAGGTCGGGCGCGTGCAGGTGCTGTGCGAGCATGGCGGCGGCGCATGGAGCACCGGTGCCAACGACAACGGTGCTGTTGTTCTCCAGGAAACGAGAAGCAAGGCAGATCATTAACTCCATGCGGTTGTATTCCATGGACAATCCTCCTTCGAGTTAAAATTCAACCAGCCGGGTGGCATCCGCCGCCGGCTACTTTTCGATGAGGTTCTCCATGCGGCGCAGCTCCGCCAGCCGGGCCGGGCCGCCGTTGAGGTTGAGATACTCCCAGAAGTCCTTGACCCCGTATATGTTGCGCTCCAGGAACTGGGCCAGCGTCTCGGGATCCTGCTCCGCTCGCAGCCACTCCTGCAGGTGCTCCTCGTCGCTGTAATACTCGTAAGGCATGTTCGCCGGGTAGGAGCCGTAGGGCACCTCCACCACGGCGTCAACGAGGTAGTAGGGGATCACCGTGCGATGGGGCTCACGGCGGATCTCCGCGTTGGGGACCAGCCTCTCGGTGGTGATGATCAGCCGCTTCGCCGCCCGGGCCATATCCCAGTCTGATACAATGGGACCGTCAATCTGGCAGTTGCCGTATACGTCGGCGCGGTGCACGTGGATTATGCCCACGTCGGGGTAAAGCGCCGGCAGGGCCACGTATTTTTTCCCCGTGTAGGGGCATTCCATCTCCACGGCGGCGCTATAGGCAATGGTGTCCGTGCCCATCATGCAGCGGGCCGGGATGAAGGACAGCCCCATGGCGGCGGCGCGGTAGCGCCAGGAGAGGGCGGCGTTGGTCCACTCGGTAAGCTCCACTTCGCCGCTTTCCACGGCCTGGCGGGCGCGCTTGGACAGCCCCCGCGCCTCCAGCCCCACGATGTAGGCCACGTCGCAGCGGTTGATGCAGCCGCCGTTGACCAGCAGCTGAAAGTCATGCGTGGCCGCGTGTGCGGAGAAGCCGAGGTTCTTCTTGCGCTGGCGCATGATTTCATGAATGGCCGCGGTGGAGATGCGGCTCGTTCCAAAGCCGCCGCAGGCAATGTAATCCCCGTCGTGCACAAAACGCGATATGGCATCGGCGAGGGTGGTCACTTTTTCCACGAGCTTGCGGGATTTCTGGCGAAAATGCTCCCGGGCTGCGTCGGCGTCGGGATTCATGAACAGCTTCCTGTGCCCGACCGGCCTGTAGACGACCTGGCGCTCTTCTTTTAAGCCGTAATCGGGATGTTCCATGGCGTCAACCTCCTCCATGTTCATATTCCTTTTCCTTGTCGTAAACGCGGGGTATTTTGACAGGCCTCGTGCAAGCTGGAAAGGCGGCGTCACCTCCCATCAACCGCGGAAAAGTCAATCTTTCTCCTTCACAGGCAAGGCCGGCGCACCGGCCTTTTGTGTCCGCGCTTCGAGCAGGGGCTGGAGCTCGGTAATCAAGATCCCGAGAAAGATAAGGCCGGCGCCGCAGAGCTTCCTCGCCGTAAACAGCTCATTCCAAAAGAGGTACGAAAAGAGGCCGGCAAATACCGACTCCAGGCTCAAAATCAGGCCCGCATGGGTGGCCGGCGTAAAACGCTGCGCCACGGTCTGGGTTACAAAAGCACCAATGGTACAGAAGATGACCGCGTACAGTATGGCCGCCCAGATCCAAAGGGGGTAGATGAACATGCCCTGCAGCGGCTCGGTTAAGAAAGCCACCACGAAATTAAATACTCCGGCGGAAAGCAATTGCCAGGTGGCCAGGACCAGGGGATCGCTGCGCGGTGCATAAATGCCCAGCAAAACAATGTGCGCTGCAAAACAAACCGCGGCAATGAAGGTGAGAACATCGCCCTTCGCCGGCAGCCAGGCCCCCTCGCCGCTTCCTTCAAAGGAAAGCAGAAAGAGTCCCCCCAGGGCTAGAAAGGCCCCGACAAACACAGACCACTTGGGCCAGGCCTTGCTTACCAGGATATATAAAAATGGGACAATAACCACGCTGGTTCCGGTAATAAAACCGGACTTGGCCGGGGTAGTGAAAAGAAGTCCAATGGTCTGAACCCCAAAGCCGGCAAAGAGGAGAAAGCCCAACAGGGCACCAGACATGAGCTCTCCCCTCTTAAGCTGCGCCATTCTTTTCCAGTTGATGGCAGCCATGATCAGCCCTGACATGGTGAACCTTATTCCCAGGTAAGCAAACGGCGTGATCAGGTTAAGTGCATCTTTGGTAATGGCAAAATTGGAGCCCCAGAACATGGCCACGAAGAAGAGGGCCACGTCGGAGATGATCATTTTTTTTGTACTCACCCGCTCCATAACGCAAGCGATCCTTTCCCGGGGCCACGGCTTTCCCCGGCGTGTACTCCCTGCATTCGGCCGGTGCAGCTTCACTGCACCGGCTTTTTATTGCTTCTTTCTGCGGGCCAGTTCCTTCACAATGAAGGAAGCCACGTGATTGGGCAGGGTTCCCGGCCCAAAGCCGGCATCGTAGCCCAGCTCAATGGCCAGCTCATGGGAGATGCGCGGCCCCCCGCAGATGAAAAGCATGCGGTCGCGGATTCCTTCGGCCTCGGCCAGCTCGATGAGCTCGGTGAGGTTTTCCAGGTGGATATTTTTCTGGGTCACCACCTGCGAGACGAGCACGGCATCGGCCCCGTGCTCCACCGCCTTGGCCAGCAGCTCGGCGTTGGGAACCTGGCTGCCCAGGTTGTAGGCTTCAAATTCAGGATAGCGCTCCAGCCCGTATTCTCCGGCATAGCCTTTCATGTTCACAATGGCGTCTATGCCCACGGTGTGCGCATCGGTGCCGGTGCAGGCGGCGACGACCACCACTTTCTTTTTCAGCTCTCTCCTGACAAATTCGTTGACCTCGTCAAAGCTCATTATCTCGTGCTCCCGCTTGGGAATCTTGATGGCGGTGTAGTCAACGCTGTGCGGGCAGCGGCCGTAAACGACAAAGAAGCTGAAGCCGGCGCCTAGGTCGGCCATCTCGGTAACCGCCGGCGACTCCAGCCCCATCTTCAAGGCGAGCTGGCGGGCCGCTTCGCGGGCCTCTTCTCCCGCCGGAACGGGCAGAGTAAAGCTGAGCTGAACGGCGCCGTCGTTCAGGGTATCCCCGTACGCTTTTACCTTGGTGAGATCAACTTGCATCAGCATGCCCTCCCATCATCGTCTTTTGCCGCGGAGCGCTGCAGGAAAATTTCGGGGAAGGGATTGTAGTAGTCCTTCTCCTTGAGCACCACTCCCTCTTTGCCCTTGCCGCCATCCCGGCTGCGCTTGATATCGGCAAAGAATCCCCGCTCCAGGGCTTCTTCAAGACCAATCTTCTCAATCTCCTTCAGCAAGGCGTAGGCCCGGTTGAGCAGCTCCACGGCCCGGGCCTGGATGCGCCCCTGCTCCTTGAAGATGATCTCCTCCCCAAGGTGGCGGGCATTGTTGAAGACATACCTGGCATTTTTGATCGCCAGGTAGCGGTCGCTTAAGAAGGGCGTATGAATGGCCTCGGTGAGCATCCCCAGCAGCTGGATCTCCTGCCCCGTCAGTATGGACACGAGGTTGAACATTCCGTTGATGAGGTAGGTGCTGAAGATGTCCCCGGTCACGTGCTTCGTCGGGGGCATGTATTTCAAGGGCGAGCGGGGGAAGAGCTCGCGGCAGAGCTGGGCCTGGGCAATCTCCATGAGCAGCCCGTCTTCCATCGCCGGGTTGATCTCAAAGGCATGCCCCAGCCCCATCTGCTCCTCCCGCAGCCCCGAGCGGAGCGCCAGCTGCTCGTTGATAAACTGCGAGGCGATGACGGTATAGCCTTTCTCGTAGGCATCGGCCGTAGTGAGGTAGTTGTCTTCGCCGGTGTTGATGATGATGCCGGCAAAGGCGTTGATCATGCGCGAAAAATGCTGGTCGATGAGGGTGCGGCGCATGTTGATATCGCGGAAGAGGATGCCGTACATGGCATCGTTGAGCATCATGTCCAGCCGCTCCAGCGCCCCCATGGCCGCAATCTCGGGCATGCAGAGGCCGGAGCAGTAATTCACCAGGCGGATGTAGCGGCCCGTTTCCTTGATGGCCTCGTCAAGCGCGCGGCGGACAATGCGGAAATTCTCCTGCGTGGCGTAGGTCCCGCCATAACCTTCCGTGGTGGGGCCGTAGGGAACATAGTCGAGCAGGCTCTGCCCGGTGTGGCGGATGACGGCGATGATGTCGGCGCCCTGCAGCGCCGCTGCCTTGGCCTGCACGGCATCCTCGTAAATATTGCCGGTGGCCACAATGACATAAAGCAGCGGCTTCCGCTCCGGGGCGGCGGTGGCCATCATCTGCTCCCGCTCAAGGCGGCGGGCGGTGATCTTTGCCGCCGCCTCCGCCGCCAGGCCATCGCCCAGGTCGCGCCATTTCTCCTCGGGCAGCGCGGGAACGGCGGAGACGTCGAGCTTGCCCCCGGCGACCGCTTCGGCAATCTCCTGCGGGCCCTGGCCGGTGGAGATCATGGCCCGGGCCAGCCAGGAGAGGAGGCCGTGCCCGAGCAGCCCCTTTTCATGCAGCCTGTCGACGAGGACATTGGGCAGCGGCACGCCGGCGGCGTCCACGCCGTCTATGCCCACCAGCCGCGCCACGGCGCGCTCAATGGTGGTGGTGGTATAGAGGCTGATCCAGCTGTGCAGCGCGTCGGCAATGCGCGACGCTGCGGCCCGGGCTCCATCAATAATTGCTTGATCCAGGTTCAGCTTGTTCTCCATGAGTCCAGTCCTCCTTCAGAATAAAGTGCCCGTGGGAAAAGAGCTTACCTGGCCACGGCGCCCTCTTCAAAGACAAGGTCAAAAACAGGCCTTGGAGCCAGCGCCGCGGCAAGTTTTTGCAAGAAATAACCGGGATCGTAGTCCTTTCCCGCCGGGTCGGTGGGGTTGACGGTCACCGCCAGCAGCCTTATCGCCTGCAGGACCATGATTTTGCCGCCGCTCTGCAGGTAGCGGGCGTGAGCCTCCGGGCTGATGAAATTTTTCGTGGCGTCCCGGATAATCACCGCCGGCGGGGGGGAAGAGAGCCTGCTTATCTCCAGGAGCATCTGGTCAATGAGGGCGCCGCCCAGTACTACCGCCTCTACCCCTTCGCGGAATTTCCGGCGCAGCTGCGCCCGCGCCAGGAGAGGAATGGGGGCATGGAGCGCCTCCGCCTCCCAGGAACCGTTCCGGCACAGGAGCAAGGCCGCTTCGCCCCGCTCCAGTCCTTCACGGGCCGCTTCCAGCAGCGCCGGGTCGTCCACAGCCGGGGCTTCAAGGATGTGGCAGCGGAATAGGGTCTTGTGGATGATATCGTCAAGCAGGGGGGCCACGGCGGCCCCGGTGGCCAGGACGGTGGCGTCGGTAACGGAGGGAGAAGCCGAGGCGAGCCGGTTAATGGCGCCATCAACGAGGATCTGCACGGCGCCGTATTGCTTTATCCGCTCGATGAGCACCTGCAGAGCCGCGGCGCTGCCCGGCCCGGCCAGCTCCACCAGGCCTGCCCGCTTCACCCGGCCGATGAAAACTTCGCCCAAGGGGGTGGAGAAGGAGCTCGCGGCAAGCGGCTCCAGGTCCGCCTCCGCCGCCTCAAAGCAGGCTTCGGCGGTGGCCACCAGTGCCCCCGCGGGCGCGAGGATGCGCGGCTTCTCCCGCAGGGTTAGCCGGTCAACGCGCTCCCCGTCATAGCCGGCCGAAAGGAGCCCCAGGGTGTTGCCGCTGTGGGAAAAGCGGTCGATAAGGTAATTCAGGGTTACCGTCTTCCCCACGTTCTTGGTCATCCCCACTATGGCCAGCCCGGCGGCACCGGAGCTGCGTACCAGATGAAAGAGATCGGGCATGCTCTCCACCTTTTGCCTGGCTTTCCCCGGTTCTTCTTTCAATGTATTAAATGACCGCAGCAGAGGACCGGGAAGAGGGAAGATAAAAAAACGGTGGTGAAACCCTTAATTTCAGCGCCCTGGTTGTAAAACGCATTAACCGTTAATGGACACAAGCTTTTCCGAAAGCAACTGCTGGTGCGGCAAACATTGCTGCATTGGGTTTCGCCACCGCGCCCCAGTGGAGCCAGCTTGATTATATAGAATATTAATGCAGCTAATCATCATCAGATAGGTCTAAAAATAAAGGTCTGGTCCTATACATTTTGTATAAGGAAGAGGAGGAAAAAAGGCGCCCGGCGCGAAAGTACTTATGCAGCCTCGCAGGGGAGAGAGGATGCCAATGCCTCTAACCGTGGGTGACGCCTTAAAGCTGGAGGTGCTGCAGCCCTGCAGGGTGCTGACGGGCTCCGCCGGGCTGCAAAACGAAATCCGCTGGGTAAATATCCTCGAAATCCTTGATGATCTCAGCCACATTGAAGCCGGCGAGTTCCTCATCACCACGGCTTACGATCTGAACATGGAGAACGAAGCCCGCCAGAGGGAGCTAATCGCTTACTTTAAAAACAAGGGCCTGGCGGCGCTGGCCATCCAAACCGGCCATTACGTCAAGGAAATACCACCCCACTTCGTGGAGCTGGCCGCCGCGCACGGCATCCCCGTAATTGAGATCCCCCCTGAGACCAGCTTTAAAAAATTAACCAGGGGCCTGCTGGGGGAGTTGATGCGCCGCAACGGCCTCTGGGAAAACGGCGGCGCCGACGAGGAAAGCACCCGCCTGAGAGCCATGCTGCGCCGGAGCCACGAGCTCCTCGGGCGCCTCACGCGAGGCGAAAACCCTGCCGATCTTAAAGAGGAATTGTCCCAGATGCAGATCGTACCGGAAGATGCCTTCTTGGCCATAGCCATCAAGGCTCTTCCGCTGGAGCCGGCGGAGGCAGGGGCAGCAAAGCAGGATGATCCTTTGCTGATGGAGCTTACCTTGGTCCACATTGCCGCTCAGCACAAGCTCCCCTTCCTGGCCGGCCCCCTGGGTGAGAGTTACGTCCTGCTGCTGCAGGCGGGCAAGCAGCCCCCGGAGCAGCTCCTGCCCGTTGCCCGGCGGGTGCTGAGCGAGTTAAAGCTCTTTTTCCCCCAATTTAAATTCGTGGCTGGCGCCAGCAGCGTGCGGCACAAGCTCGCGGAAACGGGCAGCGCCCTGGAAGAAGCAAGGAAAGCGGCGCATATCGCCGAGCTGAACCTGATTACAGGCGAGGCGCCGCTGGCCTACGACGACCTGGGGCCCTACAAGATTTTAACCGAAGTTCAGAGCAGCGAGCCGCTAATATCCCTCTACCGGGAAACCGTGGCCCCGCTGCTGGACTACGACCGGCGGACCGGCGGGGAACTAATGGAAACACTGCGCAAGTACTTGAACAGCCTCAATATCAGCCGGGCTTCCCGGGAGCTGTACATTCACCGCCACACGATGAAATACCGCCTCAACCAGATCGAGGAGATCACCAAACTGCCCCTTCACGTCCCAGGGAACATTTTCAAGCTTCACCTGGGGCTGCTCATCTATGACTACCTGCACGCCCGGGGATCGGTGTGAAGCGCCCCCTCGGCAGGCTGCCTAGGCGCCTTCCTCAAAGGAAAAGCGGTACTGGGTGAGGCCCAGATCATCGCGCATGGCCAGCATCTCTTCCTGGAGCCTTTTGCCCACGGGAACTCCTTTATCCTTAAGCTCCAGCCAGGCCAGGTACTCCTTCTCCCCGGCGGTGTAGATCCTCTCCTGGCCGGGCGCCTTCTTCGAGGCGCGCAGCTGGCGCATGATCTCGCCGGCGCACTTCTTAAAGGCCTCCAGTTCAGTGAAAGCCTCGATGTTAATGGCCATGAAAAAATGGCCGAGGCGGTAGGGCACCTTTCGCCCCTCCTCATCAAAACCCGTTAGCTGCTTGAGAAAAGCCCCGCCCTGCAGGGCCGCCGACAGCACTTCCACCACCGTGGCGTAGCCGTAGCCCTTGTAGCCGGCGGTTTCTTCCCCCAGGCCCCCCAGCGGAGCCAGCGCCGCCGTTCCCTTGACCAGGGCGGCAAGCACCTCTTCGGCATCGGTCATGCTGTTGCCCTGCTCGTCGATGACCCAGCCAGGGGGAAGCGGCTTACCGGCGCGGGCGTAGACTTCAATCTTGCCCCGCTGGCTCACGGAGGTGGCGCAGTCCAGGAGGAAGGGAAACTCTTCGTCGGTAGGGAAGCCGAAGGTAAGCGGGTTGGTGCCCAGCATGTTTTCCACCCCGAAGGTGGGAGCTATGGAGGGCCGGGCGTTGGTGCCTACCATGCCAATCATGCCCGCGTCAACGGCCATCTTCAGGTAGTAGCCGCAGATGCCGAAATGGGTGGAGTTGCGCACCACCACCATGCCCATGCCGTAGCGGCGAGCCTTTTCAATGGCCATCTCCATCGACTTTTTGGCGATGACCTGGCCCATGCCGTGATGCCCGTCCACAACCGCCGTGGTCGGGCCCTCGCGAACCACCTCGAACTTGGTCACCGGGAACTGGATGCCATCCTTGATCCGGTCGTAGTAGATGGTCTTCAGCCGGCCGATGCCGTGCGAATCAATGCCCCACTTGTCGGCAGTGATGAGCACGTCGGCGCAAACGCGGGCATCTTCTTCAGGGACGCCCACCCCTTTAAAAACATCAATCATGAACCTTTCCATCGTCACAAAGGGGATCCAGGCTACCTGTTCGTCCACGGCATCATCATCCTTTCGGGGGTGGTATTTCGGAATCACTTTTCGGCATGCCTGGAGAAAAATCCTCTCGCTCCCGGAAGGTAAGAAATCTGCAGAAGGGGAGAAAATAAAAAAAACAGCGCAAGGAGGTGAACGGAGGATGCACCTGGACGACCGCATTTCCCTGGAACCCGGGTCTCCCATGAGGGGGCAAAGCGTGCGCGTGGAATACCGCGGCTTGCTGGCTCAAAGCGGCGCCGACCAGATCTGGATGCACTGCGGCTTCGACGGGTGGGAGAAGGTCGAAGACATTTACATGACCAGGACGCCCCACAACAGCTTCAGCTGCGTGGCTGAAGTCAAAGGCAGCAGGGAGATGAACTTCTGCTTCAAGGACAGTGCCAACAACTGGGACAACAACAGCGGCCAAAACTGGAACGTCCCCATAAGGTAAAGGCTTCTCCATAACTGGCTGGATTGAAGCTTGGAAAAACAAGGTACCCGCCTGGAACACACCCGGGTACCTTCTTTAGTGCCTGAATTAAAATGCGGGCGGCAGGAGTTGTTTCCTGGCCACTTCCGACTTGCGGCTCCGGCCTCACACTTCTAAAAAAATGGAGCGGGTGATGGGAATCGAACCCACGCTGCTGGCTTGGAAGGCCAGTGCTCTACCATTGAGCTACACCCGCTCGTCCGCCGCATGGGAGACAACAGCCGCCGGCCGGCGGCGCTCCCCCGGGCAATATAAATATAGCACATGTGGGCTCTTTTTTCTATAGTTTTTTCGCTGCTGCCGGCGCGCGGGGACCGGCGTCGCAGCAACTTCGGCCCCAGCCGGCAGGAAAGATTTCATTTTTACAGCGCCCCTTTCAATTGACATGGCGGCAAGGATACTGCTATAGTCATCTCAGGGACGCTCAGCCTCGATCCCTGAATGTTAATGGAGAAACAGCTGGAGGAAGCGGGGACATGGAACCGAAAAGACTTTATCGCTCCCGGCGCAATTGCATGATCGCCGGGGTCTGCGGCGGCCTCGCCGAGTACCTGAACCTGGACCCCACCGTGGTGCGGCTCATCTACGTCATCCTGACCCTGTTTTCGGCGGCCTTCCCGGGCCTGCTCCTCTACATTATTGCCGCAATCATAATGCCCCAGGAAGACCAGTAAAAAGCAAGCTGGCGGCGCTGCTCAGGCGGAACATCCTTCTGAAAAACATGAAGGCCCCCTTTATCTACTACCCGCCGTTGCGCCGCCTGGCCATGGACTCGGGGCTCTTAAGCATGAAGGTCAACAACTCATAAAGCCGCAGCCGGTATAACCGGCTGCAAGTGAAAAAGCCCGGCCCCTCTGCAGGCCGGGCTTTCCCAGCTCTCACTTCTCATTTTGGTCGGGGCGGCCGGATTTGAACCGGCGACCCCTTGGTCCCAAACCAAGTGCGCTACCAAGCTGCGCCACGCCCCGCCAAGGCAGCGGGCAAGGACAAAGAAGCCCTGCCCCAGAGGTTATTATACACTAAACGCGGATAGCTTTAAAGGAGATCCTGCGCTTCGCTCAGGGCTGCTGCTCCAGGCGGCGCTCCAGCAAGCGGCGCGCCCTGTGGAGGGCCTTGCCCCGGTGGCTGACCCTGTTCTTGGCCTCTTCGCCCATTTCAGCAAAGGTGAGCCCCGCCGGTTCATAGATGAAGATAGGATCGTAGCCGAAACCGGCGCTGCCGCGCGGCGATTCGGCGATGCGCCCGCGGCAGCTCTCCTCGATGAGGAAGGTATCGCCATCGGGAAAGAGGAGGGCAATGGCGCACCTGAAGGTGGCTCCACGCCGCTCGGGTGGGACCCCGCGCAGCTTCTCCAGGAGCAGGCGGTTGTTCGCCGCATCGTCGGCGCCGGGGCCGGCGAAGCGCGCCGCGTAAACCCCCGGCTGCCCACCCAGGGCCTCCACCTCGAGGCCGGAATCATCGGCCATGATGATCATTTCTTTACCGGCCACGGCCGCCGCAGCCGCAGCCTTCTGGAGGGCGTTGCCGGCCAGCGTGCCTTTGTCTTCCTTCACGGGCGGAGGGGCATCGGGCAGGTCGTGCAGGGAAAGTACCTCCAGGGGAAGGCCCTTCAGGAGGGCTTTTATCTCGTCCACCTTGTGCGGGTTGCGGGTGGCCAGGAGCAGCTGCTGCATCAGCCGTTCCTCCCCCAGGAGGCGGCCTCTTCCCGGGCACGATCAATGAGGCGCACCGCCTCTTCGCCCAGCGCCTGGCGCTGCTTGGCAATGAGCTGCTCAATACCCCCGGCGGCCAGGTCAAGCCAGTGGTGGAGCTGCTCCCGGCTGAAGGAGCCTCTTTCGGCGGTGCCCTGGATTTCCACGATGCCGCCCGATCCGTTCATGACCACGTTTAAATCAACGGAGGCGGCGGCATCTTCCTGGTAGGAGAGATCGAGCAGCGATTCCCCGTTCACCAGGCCCACGCTTACCGCGGCAAGGTAATCTTTCAGGGGCAGCCGCTCCACCAGGCCCTGCTCTATCATGCGGAGGAAGGCTTCGGCCAGGGCCACAAAGGAGCCCGTCACCGCCGCCGTGCGCGTGCCCCCGTCCGCCTGGATGACGTCGCAGTCCAGCCAGATGGTACGCTCACCCATGGCCGCAAAATCCACCACGCTGCGCAGGGAGCGCCCGATGAGGCGCTGGATTTCGAGGTTGCGGGCGTTGACCCGGCTCCGCGACTCCCTGGCGGAGCGGACCTCGGTGGAGCGGGGCAGCATGGCGTATTCGGCGGTCACCCAGCCTTCGCCGCAGCCCTTGCGGAAAGGAGGTACGTTCTCTTCCAGGGTGGCGGTGCAGAGGACCATGGTATCGCCCATGGTGATAAGGGCGGAGCCTTCGGGATACTTCAGGTAGGAGCGGATAATTTGAACCGGCCGCAGTTCGCCGGCTTCTCTTCCGTCAGGACGCAATGATCCAACCTCCGTGCACGTTGTCGCGCCATTATTATAGCATTTTTTCAGCCGTTTTACTGGAGTTTATTGACAGGCCAGGCCTGCCGGAGAGGGGCGCTTAGCGGTCCGGCAAGGAGAGAGCGTGGAGAAACTTGAGGGATTCGCTGGCTCCCCGCACCACGCAGGTAAAGGGATCTTCCACCCGTCGGACGGGGAGGTTGATTTCGCGGCTGAGGTAGATGTCGAGGTTGTGCAGGAGCGAACCCCCGCCGCAGAGGACAATCCCGTCCTGAATTACATCGGCGGCCAGCTGGGGAGGCATCCGCTCAAATATGGAGCGCACCGCGCCGGCCAGGGCGGATAACTGGGGGCCGATTACCTCATGCAGCTCGGCGGCGCTTACTTCAAGGGAATCGGGGGTGCGGCGGTAAAGGTTGATCCCGCGGAAGGTGTAGGTTAAATCGGCGGGAGGATCGGCCGCGTACAGGGCCTCTTTCTTGGCTTCTTCGACCGTGGAGAGCCCGATCTCCAGGCGGTACTTGCGGTAAATGTAGCGCTGGATGGCCTCGTCAATGGTCTCGCCCCCCTGGGGCAGCGAACTGCCGAGGACAATGCCGCCGAGCGAGATTACCGCGATCTCCGTGACCCCGCCGCCGCAGTTGACGATGAAGCTGCCCCGCGGCTCGGCCACGGGCAGCCCACTCCCGATGGCCGCGGCCACGGGCTCTTCAATGAGGTAGGTCTCCTTCACACCGGCGCGCTTTCCCGCGGCAAAAACGGCGCGCCGCTCCACCTGGGTAATCCCGTAGGGCACGGTAATCACCATTCTTATGCGCAAAAAGGGATAGCGGCGCAGAACCCGGGAGATGAAATGATCCAGCATCTTGCGGGTCAGCTCAAAGTCGGCGATCACCCCGCTCCGCACCGGCTTCACGGCGGTGACCCCGGGCGGGGTTCGCCCCAGCATGCGGTAAGCCTTCTTCCCCACGGCGACCACGCTGCCGTTGCGCACGGCCACCACCGAAGGCTCTTCCAGGACAATGCCTTTCTGGGGCATGTAAATGATGGTATTGGTCGTCCCCAGGTCGATGGCCAGGTCGCGCTGCCAGAGGCGAAGGCTCAAGCCTTTTCTTTTTTCCCTTATTTTTTCGGCCATGTCGCACCTCCCGCTGTTATATTTATCTGCCATCGGTAATGAAGATATACTTGCCCCGGTGCGGCACAACTTCCCTTTAATTTGTTGCCTGGCACCTATTATTTTGCGGCCCTGCGGAAAAAGCAGGTAAAACGACTTCAGGCAAGAATTCAATAGAAAAAGCGCGATCATGCGGCTTCCCAGGGGGGAGGGCATGGAAACCGCCGGGTTTATTGCCTTGAAAGAAGTGGAAAAAACATTTTTCTTGGGTAAAAATCCTGTCCCTGCCGTCCGCAATTTCAGCCTCACCGTGGAGAAGGGCGAACTCCTCTGCCTGGTGGGCCCCTCCGGATGCGGCAAATCCACCCTGCTCAATCTGATCGGCGGCCTGGATCGTCCCACCAGGGGAAACATCCTTGTCGGCGGCACCGACATAACCAGGCTTGGCGAAAACGAGCTCTGCCTTTACCGCCGCCGGCAGATCGGCTTCGTCTTCCAGTCTTTCAACCTGCTGCCACAGTTTACCGCCCTTGAAAACGTAGAGCTGCCACTCATCTTTGCCGGAATGGAGCGGCAGGAGCGGCTGCGGCTGGCCCGCGAACTGCTGGAACGAGTCGGATTGGGAGAGCGCCTCTTGCACCGGCCCACCGAGCTCAGCGGGGGGCAGCAGCAGCGTGTGGCCATCGCCCGGGCCCTGGTCAACCGGCCGGCCATCCTTCTCGCCGACGAGCCCACGGGTAACCTGGATACAGCTTCAGGAGGCGAGATCATGGCCCTGATTAAAAGCTTGAATGAAGAGGGAATTACCTGCATCATCGCCACGCATGACCGCGAGGTGGCCGCTTATGCCCACCGCATTGTTGTGCTGCGGGATGGGGCCGTGGTGCGCATCGAGGAACTTTAAGCGTGAAAATCATTCCCGGCCGGCAGCGGCCCCCGGCAAGATACCGGTTTGAATAAAAAGAACGGAGGTGGAGCAACCAATGCGGCTAAAAAGAAGCATTCCTGCCGCTACGAGAAGAGCGGCTGCCCTGTTCGGCGCAGCGCTTTTGGCATGTGTTCTCCTTGCCGCGGCGGCACAGGCCGGCGCGCAGAATCTGCCTATACCCGGGCTGGCCGCCGGGGAAGAACCGACACCGGTGCCGTTGCCGGCACCGGTGAAGCAGCCGGAGCGGCCACTGGTGCTGATCGCGGAGGTGGCCACGGAACCAGAGCCCGTTTCCCCGGGAGAGCCCTTCATCTTAAGGCTGAAAGTGAAGAATTACGGCAGCCGGCAGGCCCGCCGCATCGTTCTCACCCTGCAGTCACTGGAAGGCGAAACCACGCTGAAACATTTCTCGCCGCTCGGGCAAAGCAACACCCTCTACCTGGACCGGCTGCCGGTAGGAGCGGAAAATTGGTTGCAATGCAAGCTCATCGCCGGGCCCGACCTCTCCGGGGGCATTTATAATCTCGTTCTTCATTTCTCCTATATCAACTCCGACGGCGACCCCTATGAAGCAACGGCGGTAACGGGTCTCATCGTTGAACCGCAGTGCACTCTCGATCTCGTGGAGGTGAAATATCCCCGCTCGGTGACAGAAGGCGAAACCTTTACCGCCAGCGGATACGTGGTCAACAACGGCGGCGTCCCGGTGCGGGGAGTGGGCGTAGCTGTCCGCGAGGATAAAAAATTTCTTGCCGAGCAAGGGGAGACTTTTTTCGGCACCTTTAACGAAGGAGATGTCGATGCTTTTGATTTCTCCATCACCGCCCTGCAGCCGGGCAGCGGCAGCCTGGTGCTGGTGCTCTACTATCGCGACGCCATGAACCGGAAACAGGTGGTGGAGAAGGAGCTGCCCATTGAAGTGGCGGGGATTGAAGAAGCTGCCGCGCCCAGCAGCGGGCTGCCTCCGGCAGCGGAAGAGAACAACGGCGGCTTTTGGTCCAGGCTTAAAGTTTTTCTAAGCGCCCTTTTGGGCCTGGGAGGCGCCTAAACAATGCGCTTCCGGGATCTGCTGCGCCTGAGCTGGGGCAATCTCTGGCGCATCAAGGTGCGGACCATTCTTACAACGGGCGGCGTGGTCATCGGGATCACTTTCACGGTGATCATGGTATCCATTGGCGTTGGGCTGGAGCGGACCGTTACCGGCGAGCTGTCGGGAGCCTTCCAACTGAACCAGGTTGCCGTGCATGGCGGCTACAGCATGCCTGGGATGCCCGGTGAAAGGCAAGGCCGTGATTCCAGGGTGCTCAACCGGCGGGCGGTTCAGGAGATGGCCGAGATTGACGGCGTTGATGCCGTGACGCCGGTGGTACATGTTCCCGCAGGGGAGATACGTCTGCGCCGGAATACTTTCTGGGCAAGCATCATCGGGATGGACCTTGGCCAGTTGGAGCATTACGGCTATGCCCTTGAAGGAGGGCGCCCCCTCCCCAGGGGAGGGAACATCGTCCTGGCGGGCTGCCGTGTCCCGGAGGAAGCGGCCGCCGGAGAAGGATACTCCTTCCCGGATGGAGGCGAAGAAGTCAAAGGGGTTGAGCTGGCCGGACGGCGGCTGGAGATCGTCTGCCGGCGCGAACCCGAGTGGGTCGACGGCCAGTTTCCTTATAATCACGAACCGGTGCCGTCGCCAGAGAAGGCGGGAGAGGAGAAAATATACCGCCTTCGCGTGGCCGGGATTTTGGAGGAGATGAACTCCTGGGAAGACTACAGCCTGATTTTACCCCTGGAAATAGCCGAGGAGATGTGCGAGTGGTACTACCGCGAGCGCGCTTACTTCCAAAAAAACGGCTATGATGAAGTGAGGGTTTTTGTTTCCAATATCGAGGAGGTAAACCGCGTGGCGGGGGAGATCCAGGAGATGGGCTTCCTCGCCTTCTCGCTTAAAGAGATGATCGAAGCGACGGCCAGCGTTTTCAAAATCCTGCAATTCCTTATGGGCGGCATCGGCGGCGTAGCCCTGCTCATCGCCGCCGTAGGCATTGCCAACACCCTGGTCATGTCCATCTACGAGCGAACCAAGGAGATCGGGATCATCAAGGTGATCGGCGCCACCATCCCCGACATCCGCAACCTCTTTCTACTCGAAGCCGGCTTCATCGGCTTCATGGGCGGGATCATTGGGGTGTTCTTTGGCTGGCTGGGCGGGCTGCTGCTCAACTTCGCCGCCGCCGCTTACCTTTCGCAGGGCGGGGCCGCTGATATAAGGCTGGTCTATCTGCCGCTTCCCGTGGCCATCTTTACCATTTTCTTCTCGGCAGCTGTGGGGCTGGCCGCCGGCCTCTACCCCGCCCTCAGGGCGGCCAACCTCAGCGCCATTGAAGCTATTCGCTACGAATAGTGCAAATTCCGGTAAAGGAGGAGACAGGCTTGGAGCAAAAGCGGTTATCTGTGGGAAAGCTCTTTTGGGAGCTCATCGTCCGGCCAGGAAGCGCTTTCCAGGGGCTGACCTTGCGCACCGCCGTATGGCTGGTTATCATCATGGCCGCCGTGGGCATTATTTTTAGTTCAATAGCCGCTTCCGTCAGTATGAGCGCCGAGATTGAAGTATCCATATCGCCGGAGCCGGGTGAAGCGGGGGAGATGGAAGATGAGGCCATCGAAGAAATACTCTTCTCTTCGCCCGCGCTCTCCTTCGGCATAGCGGCCGGCTCCATATTCGGCGGGCTGTTCGGCTTCGGCATAAGCTGGCTGGTTAAAAGCAGTCTCCTTTTCGGCGCCATTGGCCTGGCGGGCGGAAAGATGGAATGGACAGACAGCGTCGCCGTGGTAGGCGTCTCATGGATGCCCTTCTTTTTCCAACACCTGCTCATGGGTGCGGCCTACCTGCTGAACTGGCAGCTGCCGCAGTTTACCGGTGTCGCCGCCGCTCTCGTCTCGCACCTGAACATCTTTGTCCTCTGGAACCTGCTGCTCCTGGCAATAGGCTTCAGCTCGGCCGCTGCCATCTCCAGGGCGAAGGCCTTCGCCTGCGCCGCCGGCTACCAGGCCGTGGTAATCCTGATTAACGTGGGCCTGGCCATGCTGACCGAGGCATTTATCGGAAGCATGTTTTAGCTCCAGGGAACTTTGCCTAGAAAAAATTATAAACTGCTGGAGGTTTCAGGGGGACGGTGAGGTCGATCTCCTCGGGGAGGCTTACTTTTTCACCTTCCACCAGGATCTGAATCTCGTTTACCCCTTCCAGCTGGGCCAGGGTGAGCAGGATCTGGTTGACCACGTTTTCCGCGCCGGTGCGGCCCCCTTCGTAGTCCAGCAGATCCTTGGATAAGTCTATGACCACCAGCCCATCTTCCAGCTGCAAACTGCGCAGAACCGTGTCCGGGGGAATATCGCTGAAAAGGCCGCTTCCCCGGCGCGGACCGGCCAGCAGCTCTTTAACGGCGGCGGAGGCGGCATCATCTGACGGCGGCAGGATTCGCGTTACCGGCACATAGAGAATACGCCTGTGCGGGGTCATAAAGCAGAAGTATACCTTTACGGCAGTGTAATGACGGTAGTCTTCCAGGGCATCGTCGACCTCGGGGTTGATGAGGCATTCCGGGCCCAGCGGCATCCGCCCCGGGGTGCCGCCGGGGAATTTTTCCGGGCTGGCGCCGTCGATCATAATTTCCAGCCGTTCGATCTCCGGAAACTGGCGCAGGGTGCATAAAAGGCCTCCCAGGACGTGGCGCTCCCGGGAGGGATCGTATTGGAGGAAGGCGCCGCTGAAGTCCACTCTGGCCAAGCCGGAGGCGTCAATGTTAATCCCCAGTATGTCAGCATCCCCGGGGAGAAGGGGCACCAGGCCCAGCGTGTCAAGCTCCTGCCGCAGCTGCGACGTATCGCGGAGCTTCTCCAGGGTGTGGCGGACAATTGTTTCCGTCTCGGGAATCTCCCGGTGCAGCGGCACGAGAAAGCGCCACTCCGCGTCGGGATAGTAGAGCAGCCCTGTGCGCACCTCCCCCGGTTCAGGCGCCGGCGGAGGGGGCTCGGGCAGCGGAAAATCTTCGCCGGCCTCCGGCTCCAGGGCGCAGCCGGCAAAAACGAGGAGGACCAGCAGCGCCGCCAGCAAGAGAAGCGGCGCCGCCGGCGTAGGGATTGAGGCAGCCTGCTTCTTCATTGCTCTCCTCTCCCGCCCGGGGTTGTACCATATCAGTAATATATATAAATAAGAAGCGGCAAATATGCCCCTGCGGGAAAGGCCTGCGCCGGCCGGTGCGGCTTTACAGGAGGACCTGGTATGCCTCAATGTGGCGGCGAAGCATCTTGGAGGCGATTTCCTTAAAGGAATGGGGGTTCCCGCTGACAAAGAAGCGGTAGCCCGGGTCGGAGCATTTCAGGGGATTATGCAGCCCCTGCTTATCAAGAATGTCCTTCACTTCACGGGCGATCTCCTCGGCGGAATTGACCAGCTGGACCTGCGGCCCCACCGTGCTCTGGATCAGGTCTGACATGAGCGGGTAGTGGGTGCAGCCGAGAATGAGGGTATCAACGGCCGCCTCCCTGAAGGGAGCGAGGTAGACCTCGGCCACCTGCTCCGCTTCGGGGGTATGGACGAGGTCGTTTTCCACCAGCAGGACAAAAAGGGGGCAAGCCTTGGCGATGATGTGCACATCCGGCCGGGCTTCCTGTAGCGCCTTCTGGTAGGCCGAACTGCGGATTGTGCCCGCGGTGCCGATGACACCGATGCGCCCGCTACGGGTATAGGTCAGGGCGGCGCGCACCCCCGGTTCGATCACGCCCACGACGGGAATGTCGCAATGGGCCCGGTAGTGGGAAAGCCCCGCCGCCGTGGCCGTGTTGCAGGCCACGACGACCATCTTGACCTCCTGGTTCCGCAAAAAATCGATGATCTGAAGGGCAAAGCGGCGCACCTCTTCATCGGGGCGGGGCCCGTAGGGCATGCGAGCGGTGTCGCCAAAATAGATGATCTTCTCGTGGGGCAGCTGGCGAATTATCTCCTGGAACACGGTCAACCCGCCCACGCCGGAATCGAGAATGCCGATGGCTTTGTACGCAGAAGCCGTCATATGCAAGCCCCCAGAAAGCGATTACTTGGCCTTAACCTGGCTGAAGTAGCCGCCCACTATTTTGCGGGTGTCCGAGATGGAGATAAAGGCATCCTTGTCCAGTTGCCGGATCGTTTTGAGAAAGGAGGGGAGGTCGCGCCTCTTGAGCATGACGTAGAGAATGCGGTGGGGCCCCTCCATGCCGCTGCAATCCACGGCGGTGACCCCAAAGCCGGCCTGCCGCAGCTCCTCTTCCATGCCGTTGCAGCGCTCCTTGGTAATTACCTGCACGTTGACATAGCCCACCGCAATCATCTCTTCAATCTTGCTGCCCACGTAGCTGCCCACGGCAAAGCCCAGGGCATAGAAAACCACGTTGACGGGATGGTCCAGGTTCCCCATGACCGTGCTCAGGGCGATCATGTAGATGATCATCTCCACGAAGCCGATTGCCGCGGCGAGCTTACTCTGCCCCCGGGTAAGGTAGATAATGCGCACCGTGCCCAGGCTCACATCCACTACCCTGCAGGTAAAAATAATCAAGCAACTCAGGTGCAAGGGCAAGTGCAAGGCCAACCCTCCTGTTTCTCAACTGTACCGAGAGATTTTAGCAACTGCTCTTAGTACTGTCAACAAAAAACAGCTTTTATTTAAGTTCATCATCTCTTTACACAGTGCTGCAGGATAAAGGCTTGAAAGCGCGAATTAAGGAGACATGGAAGGGCGACCGGCAAAACCAATCCTGTGGCTACTTCTCCCCGCCGCCGCGCTAATTCTCCTGGCCGCCGCGGCTCTGCTCCGGCTGGAGCCGTTTTTCCCGCCGGGCGCCGCCCCCGGTTTCAAGGAACCCTCGCCGGTGGAAAAAATTCCTCCGGCGGAGCGCACCGTTTACGATCTTATTCTCCTGGGTGCAAGAAAAGAAGTGGAAAAGGGGACTCGCTACGACGCCTCCTACCAGGCCATAAGCTATCCCGGAGGCGACGTCGATCCGTCGGTAGGCGCCTGCACGGATGTGGTCATCCGGGCGCTGCGGGCGGCGGGCTTTGATCTGCAGGAGCTGATCCATGAGGATATGCGCCGCAATTTTGAGCTTTACCCGCAGCTCTGGGGCCTTGACGGCCCCGACCCCAATATTGATCACCGGCGAACGCAAAACCAGATGTTCTTTTTTGAGCGCTTTGGAGAGAAGCTGACCCTGGAGGTTACGGAGGCCACCCTGGATCAGTGGCGGCACGGTGATATAGTCTACTGGCGCTTCCCCGGCGGAGAGCAGCATACGGGAATAATCTCGGACCGCACCAATGCACGCGGCATCCCCCTGGTCATTCACAACATCGGCATCGCCCGGGAAGAAGACTGCCTGCTGCGCTGGGAGATCATCGGCCATTACCGCTTCCCCAAGGAGGAGTAGGCCCAGACAGCTGCAAGGCAGGGCTTACTGCCTTTCAAAGGCCGCCTTCAACTTGGCTGAGCGCCCGGCAATCTCTTCCAGGACGCAGGGGTTTTTCAGCTGGATATAGGTTCCCTTCATGCCCAGCGATCTTGACTCAATGATCCCGGCGCTTTCAAATTTCCGCAGGGCGTTCACAATGACGGAGCGGGTAATGCCCAGATCGTCGGCAATTTTGCTGGCCACAACGATATTTTCATTCTCGGTAAGCTTCTTGAATATCTCCTCAATGGCTTCCACTTCGGAGAAGGAGAGGCTTTCAAAGGCCACCCCAGCCATGGTGCGATACCACTTCTCTTCTTCCAGTTTCGCCTTGGCAAGGCGCATCAATATCATAGCGGCAACCGCCGCGCCAATTTCGGCCAGGAGGAGATCGTCATCGGTAAAGGGTTTTTCATGCCGGCGCACCAGGAGCGAAGCCGGTTGCTCCACCCCGCCGTAAAGGGGAAAGAGGAGAATGTAGATATCGCCGTAGGGACAGGGGGTTTTTTCTTTGCCTGACAGGGGGCAGGCTGAAAGGCGGTAGCTCTCGTTAACCCGCGGCCCGCCGTCCCCGAGCAGCGCTGAGAGGTTATAATAAGCCGGCAGGGCCCTTTTTGCCGCCAGGTACTCCTTCAGCTGCGTGCAGGCCATCTCCTGGCCTGAAAGATCGCTGAGCAGCCTACCCGTCTCATCCACCAGGAAAACGCTGCCGCTAAAGACATGGGCCAGGATGCCGGCGGCGTAATTTATGTCCGGTCCCTGCCTGGCGCAGTGCAGGATGATCCGGTTGACCATTCTGACCCTTTCCAGTAGTGATTTTTCTAACACTTGCCAATCACCCCCATGTTTAATTTATATTACACAATATTTAATATGTCAATAATATTCCCACAGATCATGGTAAAATACCTCTTTGCCTTCATTGTCCAGGGAAAGGACAAAGTGTTTCTTGCCTGAGCTTTGGCCGGGGATGGGAAGGAGGCTACTCTGTTTCTGCGTCCTGCCGGCGCTTCATCCTGAAGGAGAGTTCCACCCGGCGGTAGATCTCCTTCAGGGGGAGGCCGGTGCGCCGGGCGATGGCGCAGCAGTCCTCGTATTCGGGGGCATAGTGAAGCGGGGCGCCGGATCCCTCGGCGGGCACCAGCTTGACTCGCACGGGACCCCACTCGGTGTCCACAATTTCCGTGGCGCGCCGGCAGACAAATTTTTGCGCCTCCAAGACGCGCAGCCCCAGGGTGGACGTTTCGCGGAACACCGTCTCCACTAGGCAGTGGAGGCGCTGCGGCGGCGCCAGCACGGTCAACTTCACCGCCGGGCGGTTCTTCTTCATCTGGAGGGGCGTGTAGTAGACATCCCAGGCGCCCTCGGCAAAAAGACGCTCCATGAGATAGCCGTATATTTCGGGATTGAGGTCGTCGATGTTGGCTTCAATGATGAAGAGCGGCTCCCGGTTGAAGGGGACAGGGGCGGCGCTGGGCCCGGTAAAGATTCGCAGGTAGTTGGCATAGCCGGGATCCAGCTTCCCCGACCCGCAGCCCACCGCCTCGAGCTCAAAGGGCGGCGGCGGCCCGAAAGCTTCGGCCAGGGTGGTGACGATGGCCGCCCCCGTGGGAGTGACCAGTTCGTGGCGGGTGTCGCAGCCGTACACCGGGACGCGACGCTTGCGGAGCAGCTCCATGACCGCCGGCGCCGGCAGGGGCAGCAGGCCGTGGGCAGATCTGACCATGCCGCCGCCCAGGGGCAGGGGAGAGCAGTAGAGCCGCCCGATCTGCAGCAGGTAGAGCCCGCCGGCGCTGCCGACAACGTCCACAATGGCATCCACGGCGCCGACCTCGTGGAAGTGAACCTCGTCGATGGATACGCCGTGCACCGCGGCCTCGGCGGCAGCCAGGCTTTCGAAAACGGCGATGCTGTTTTCCTTTACCGGTGCGGGAAGATCGCTTTGCCGAAGCAGCTCTTTGATTTCGGGCAGCCGGCGGTGCCGGTGGGCGGCAGGGTCGGTAAGGACCTGCACGTCGGTGCCGGCCAGCCCATGGCGGACAACCTTTTTCGCCTCCAGGCGATAGCCGGGCAGCTTGAGGCCGGAGAGCAGCTCCTGCAGCTGCCTCAGCTCCAGGCCGCAGTCTATTAGCGCGCCCAGGATCATGTCGCCGCTGATGCCGCTGTAGCAGTCGAAATAGGCAATTTTGCTTCCACTGAGGGCCCCGCTCAATCTGCGCCGCCACCTTCCCCGGAGAGATTGATCAGCGCGGCCATGTAGCCGGCCCCAAAGCCGTTGTCTATATTGACCACGGCGACGCCGGGGGCGCAGCTGCTCAGCATGGCCAGGAGCGGGGCCAGGCCGTTGAAATGAGCCCCGTAGCCCACGCTGGTGGGCACGGCAATGACGGGGCAGGCGACGAGGCCGCCCACAACGCTGGGCAGGGCCCCCTCCATCCCGGCGACAACAACGAGGGCGCGCGCCTGGAACAGGAGATCCAGGCGGTCAAAGAGGCGGTGCAGCCCGGCCACTCCCACGTCGTAGAGGCGGAAGACGCGGCAGCCCATGAGCTCCGCCGTCAAGGCGGCCTCCTCGGCCACAGGGAGATCGGCCGTCCCGGCGGTGACCACCCCCACGCAGCCCTTCGGCGCCGCCTTTTCGGCGGTCCTGATGACCACGGCGCGGGCTTCGGGGTGGTACTCCGCGCCGGAAAACTCCTCGCGCAGGGCTTCATAAACGGGAGGTTCGGCGCGGGTGACCAGCACGGGCACCGCCCTGTCGTAGAGGCGGCGCGCAATCTCCTTAATCTGGGCCACGGTCTTGCCGGGGGCGTAGATGACCTCGGGAAAGCCCTTCTGGAGAAGGCGCCGGTGATCGACCTTGGCGTAGCCGAGATCCTCGTACGGCAGGGCGCGCAGCTTCTGCAGCGCCTGCTCCACGCTGAGCCGGCCCTCGCGGATCTGCTCCAAAAGCCTGCGGTAGCTGTCCTGCACCGCGGCACCTCCCCGCTCTGCCATTATTGCACATTATACCACAAAGCCCGGTCCTTTCCTGCGGGTGGAAAGGGCACCAAAAGCCGCGCCTCAGCGGCGTCCCCAAATGCAAGAGACAGGAAGCAAGAGCATAGACGAAGCGCAGGTCAAAAGCCATGTTGGAACAAACGGCACAACAATTCAGAATATAACAGGAATTGCCGCGACAGAAAGGGAATTAAGGGCAGGTGAAAGGAGAGATGGCCATGATCATCCTGGAGTACGGCGGGAAGAAACCCCAGATCGGCAAAAACGTGTTCATCGCCCCCGGCGCGGCGATTATTGGCGATGTCATCGTGGAGGACGAAGCCAGCATCTGGTTTGGCGCGGTCATCCGCGGCGATTTCGGGCGGATCCGAATCGGCCGCGGCAGCAGCATCCAGGACAACGCCGTCATCCACGTCATGCCCGACTGCGAAACGGTTATCGGGGAAAATGTCACCGTGGCGCACAGCGCCGTGCTGCACGGCTGCCGCATCGGGCGAGGGGCGATCATCGGGATGCGGGCCGTGGTGCAGGATTTCTGCGAGATCGGCGAGGAGGCCATGATCGCCGCCGGCAGCGTGGTCACCGACCGCACGGTCATCCCGCCCCGCCACCTGGCCGCGGGGGCGCCAGCTAAAATCAAGAAAGAGGTCGCCGGCACCTCGCTTATGTGGGTGTCAAGCAGCGCCGCCTCCTACCGCCGGCTGGCGCAGAGCTATCTGCAGCAGGGCCTGGGCAGGCCCCAGCCCCCTTCCGCCTAGCCGGTATGTGAAGACCACCCGCCCCTTTTGAGGCGCCAGGGGAGGGCCATGCCCGTTCCGGCCTGAACGAGGGCCGGGCATCAGAAAAGAATCACCGCGTCGGCAGCCACGGCGCGTCCGTCGGAGCAAATGACGAGGGGGTTGATCTCCATTTCGCGGTAGCTCTCGCCAAGGGCGACAGCAAAATAGGAGAAGCGCGATACCGCCTCCGCCAGGGAGGAGGTGTCCACCGGCGGCGCCCCGCGCCAGCCCTGCAGCAGGGGAGCGCTCTTCAGCTCGCCGAGCATCTCCAGCACCTCCTCCGGCTCCAGCGGCGCCGGGCGCATGGCCAGGTCGCGAAAGAGCTCCACGTAAATGCCGCCCAGGCCAAGCAGCACCATTGAGCCCAGCAGGGGATCCCTCCTGGCCCCGGCAATCATCTCCAGGCGCACGGGGAGCATCTCCTCCACCAGCCAACCGGAGAGTTCAATCCCGGGGGCCCTGCGGGCCAGCTCGCGCTCCATCTCCTCCCAGGCTTGGCGCAGCATGGCGGTGTCGCCTATTCCCAGCCTGACGGCGCCGGCCTCCGTTTTATGGAGCAGCTCCGCCGAAACGGCTTTCAGCACCACGGGGTAGCCAATCCTTTCGGCGGCAGCAAGGGCCTCCTCCAGCGAGCCGACCAGCTCGCCGCGCGGCACGGCAATCCCCAGCCCGGCCAGGACTTGCTTCGCCTCCGGCTCGGTGAGCTTCAGCCCGCCGCGGGCGGATCTTTTTGACCGCAGGATTTCCGCCTGCCGACGGGCTTCCGAAGAAAAGAAAGGCATGCCCCTTCTCTTTTTCCTGCGCTTTTGCTGAATTAGGGCATAGCGCCACGTGGCCGCGGCGGCGGCGACTCCCTCCTTGAGCTCGCTGAAGAAGGGAATGCCGCCTTCGCAGATGATCTCCCGGGCCTCGGGGAGGCAGCCAGGCCAGATGACAAAGAAGGGCTTATCCGTCTGCCGGAAAAGCTGTACCATCATCTCCCCCGCCGCGGCGCCAGGAGCACGCCAGAGGGCCGTGGCAAAGATGAACAGATCCACTCCCGGATCGGCCAGGACCGTCTCGATGATGGCGCGGACCTCCGCCAGCCGCGTCAGCATGGCCGCCGTGGGGTCTAGGGGGTTGCCCACCGTGGCAATGGCGGGCATGAGCTTTTTCAGCTCGCGGACCGTTCCCGGAGAAAAGCGGGCCAGCTCCAGCCCCGCCGCGGCGCAGAGGTCGGTGGCCAGGACTCCCATGCCCCCGGAGAGGGAGAAAACGGCGGCGCGATTGCCGCGGGGCAGGCGGCCGGGGGCGAAGGCCTTGAGCAGCGAGAGCAGGCCGGTGAGGGTTTCCACCTCCAGGACCCCCTCCCGTAGGAAAAATGCCCGGTATGCTTCCCGGGATCCGGCCAGGGCCCCGGTATGGGACCGGATCGCCGCAGCCGCTTCGGGCGAGGCGCCGGCCTTGAGAAGAATCACCGGCTTCCCCGCCTCCGCCGCCGCCCGGCAGGCACGGCGAAGCCTCTCCCCGTCCCGGGCCCCCTCCAGGTATCCCCCAATGACCTTCACCCGGGGCTCGTGAACGAGGAAATTAATCACCGCCGCAAAATCTAGGCCAGCCTCGTTGCCGGTGCTGATCATGTAGGAGAAGCCGAACTTTTCCAGGTCGGCCAGGTAAAGGGCCAGGATGCCCAGCCCGCCGCTCTGGACGACCAGGGCCGCGGGGCCGGGGCGCAGCGCGCCGCTTTCCAGGGTGAGGGAAAAGGAGGCTGCTGCCGGCTGCAGCGCGTTGATGAAGCCGATGCAGTTGGGCCCGAGGATGGCCAGATCATGCGCCGCCGCCAGCGCGGCCAGCTCTTCCTGCAGCGCCGCACCCGCCGTGCCGGTCTCGGCAAAGCCGCCGCTGATCACCACCAGGTTTTTCATCTGCAGGGCGGCGCACTGCCGGGCAATGGCGGGAACGGCCGCCGCCTCCACGGCAACGATGACCAGGTCAGGCTTCTCCTTGAGCTCGGCCAGGCTGCTGCAGGCGGGCAGCCCCTGCACCTCTCGCCGACCCGGGTTGATGGGGAAAATGCGGCCGGGATAGCGGTAGCTTTGCAGCAGCTCCACCACCTTGCCGCCGGGCTTGGCCGGATCGGCGGAGGCACCCACCACGGCAATGGATTGCGGCCAGAAGAGGCTCCTCAACCTGGCCGCTTCCTTCTCCAGGCAGTCATCAGCCAAGGCCTCACCCCTCCGCGTATTTTTGTTAGAAAATTTCGCCGGAAGGCGCCCCGATCCTTCCTCCGGGCGGCGGAGGCGTTTAGCGCTCTTCGGGCGGCGGCCACAGGGGGCTGCCCAGGAAGGCGCTGCGGAATTTCTGGCGCAGGTCGGGATAGCGAGAGGTCAACTCTTCCACCAGGGCGGCCATCTCGTGCCGCTTTGTTTTGCCGCTTACCGGGCAGGGGTTTTCAATGACGGGGATCTTTTCGCGGCGGGCGAGGGCGGCGAGGGTCCGCCCGGGGATCTGGATCAGCGGCCGGATCTGGTAGAGGTTGGAGCGATCAAGGTAAGTATTGGGCTTGAAGGTGTCAAAACTCCCCGTAAAGACCAGGTTTAGCAGGAAGGTTTCAATGGCGTCGTCAAGGTGATGCCCCAGGGCCACCTTGTTGGAACCCAGTTGCCGGGCAGCCTGGTGAAGCGCGCCGCGGCGCATTTTGGCGCACAAGGAGCAGGGGTTCTTCTCCCGGCGAATCTCGAAAACCACCTTGGCGATGGCGGTCTTCTCCACATGGAGGGGAACTTGCAAGCTTTCCGCGTATTGAAAGAGGGGCCCCATGTCCACCGGCCAGCCCAGGTCCACGTAGATGGCCTGGAGTGTAAAGGAGAAGGGGGCATGGCGCCGGAAAAGGTCGAGGATGTAGAGGAGGGCGCCGCTGTCCTTGCCCCCCGAGAGGGCCACGGCCACATTGTCCCCCGCTTCGATCATCCGGTAGTTAAAAATGGTCTGCTTGACCCTGGTTAAGAACCACTTGCCGTCGCTTTTTTGCAAGAGACTGCCTCCCAGGAAAACTCAGGGGGCCTCATGAGCCCGCCGCAGAACTGATTATAGCAACAATAATTTTTGTTTACCACTGCGCGAAACAATGTTTTAATCAATTTGATAGACTGTTATTATTTCGCGGGTAACAAATATTTTAACAAAAAAATGTGCACAAAAAACATATTGTTAATATGTATGTGTTATAATCGGCCCAACAAGGAGGTGGCGCTCTTGCCAAAAAGGAAGAGAAGGAATTTCGGCCGGACCGTTTTCATCCTGCTGCTGGCGGCCCTGGTGGTTGCAGCGGGCTATGTTATCGCCTCCGGGAATCTGCTCCACTGGCTCGGCATGGGCGAAATCACGGCCCCGAACGGCAAGGATGAACATGAGGAGCCCGGCGGCGAAGAACCCGGGGAAAAACCCGGTCCTGTTGACGCCCCCTCCAAACCCGGAGGGGCCAATGAAGATCCGCCGAGTCAAGAGCCCAATGAGGAAGATCCGGGCAAGGACCCGGTGATCTACGTGGGGCAGGTTTTGATCATTCCCGGCAGCAGCGGCGGGGAGAGCAGCTCCCTTTCCAAGGTGATCACCAGCGGCACCCTTTCTTCGGACCAGAAGCAGATTGCCCTCACCTTCGATTCGGGATGGCTTTACGATCAGACCATTCCTCTTCTAAACGTGCTCGACCAGTACGGCATCAAGGCGACCTTCTTCCCCCGGGCATTGTGGTTAACCGAAAATAAGGATCGCGGACTCGGCCAGGAGATCGCCCGGCGGGGCCATACCATAGGCAACCACTCCTTGACGCATGGCGATATGACCAAGATGAGCGCCGCCGAAATCCGCGAAGAGTTGCGCGAATCGACGCGGATCATCGAGGAGATCTGCGGTGTCCGGCCCTATCTTTTCCGTCCTCCTTACGGGGCCTACAACGATGAGCTTCGAAAAATCCTGGCCGAGGAAGGCTACCCCTACACGATCATGTGGACCATAGACACCCTGGACTGGGATGCCGGAAACACGAGAAAGGTGGACGGGAAGGACACTCTTATTGATGTGGATTTCATCGTCAAGCGGACTTTAGACAAGGCCTCAAACAACGGCATCGTCCTCATGCACGTAGGCGGCCCCGCCACGGTGCAGGCGCTGCCCCGAATCATCGAGGGACTGCTCAGCCAGGGCTACAGCTTCACCACGGTAGACAAGATGCTCCCGCCGCCGAGTTCAGGCGGGCAGACCACCTATACGGTAAAAAGCGGCGACACCCTCTACAGCATCGCCCGCCGCTTCGGCGTCACCGTGCAGCAGCTCATCGAGGCCAACAACCTCTAGCAAGAAGCAAGAGGCAAGAAGATAGAAGCAAGAAGCTGTTTTACTACGAGCAGGCGTTATACTGATAAAGGTATGGAGCCAATATGTAGGGGGCTGCCCTTTTTGGGACAGCCCCCTACACCGTTAACCAAACAAATGCGGGACACTAGGGACGTACCTTTTTGTCCCACTTTTCTCAAGCAGGGCGGATCATTACCTTGGCGACGACCGTCCACCTGGCTCACTGAGAAGGCGCTTCAGGTAATGGGCCAGGGGCAGCGCGGCGGCGCCGCCGATGAGGGCATTGATCAACTGGGGCAGCAGGAGCGCCTCCGCCGCCGGGGAGGGCAGCGCCAGCAGGTAGCGGGCAGCCCCGGCAATAACAGCAAACTTCAAAAGAGATCCCAGGACAACTCCAATGAAGGGGCCGCCTCTTATCCGTCCAGCCAGTACCCCGTAGCAGAAGCAGTAAATGGCATTGCCGGCCATGATGAAGGGAATGGCCGGGGCGAGAACGGGAGGGATAATTCCCAGCATGAGCGCGGCCCAGGGTGTGAGCAGGCCAATGGCCGCGCCGCCGGCGGCCCCGGTCAAGGCGGTGGAGAGTATGAGCATGAGATTTACCAGCGGCCCGGTCACCGGAGTGGGCAAGCGCAGGTACTGCACGGAGAGAGTAAGCGCCAGCAGCAGCGCCACCCGCGCCAGCTGCTGCACCGAAAATCGCGCCCGCGCCTTCATGGCATAAGGCCTCCTTTGCCAGCATGTTCCCCTGTTGTTTACATTCTTATGAGTAAAGAGGGGAATAATGCATCAAAATAAAAGCAGCGGTGCATGCTTCCACAGGATCAGCCCGGCATCATGCCGGGCGCAGGCAAGAAGGGAAATCCCGTGCCGACAACAGGTGTCCAAGAGAAGAAGCTGTATGAACGGCTGACCCAGGCCCTGGAAAAATACAAGGGAAAGCCCGGCGTGCTCATTGCCGCCCTGCAGGAGGCGCAGGAGATATTCGGCTACCTGCCGCGCAAGGCCATGATCCACGTGGCCAACGAGCTAACCATTCCCCTCGCCGAGGTCTACAGCGTGGCCAGCTTCTACTCCCTCTTCTCCACCGTCCCCGCGGGAAAGACACGCCTGGAGGTGTGCATGGGAACGGCCTGCTACGTCAAGGGGGCGGAGAAGCTGCTGCAGGAACTGCAGAAGCAGTGCGGCGGCAGCCCGGGAAAATTCACTTCAGAAGGGCGCTTCAGCGTGGCCACAACACGCTGCGTCGGCGCCTGCAGCGCCGCCCCGGTAATCAAAATAGGGGAGGAGCTGCACGGCGAGATGAGCCCGGAAAAGCTGCCGGCGCTCCTGGAGGAGTTAACGAAAATATGAGCACCCTGCTGGAGGAGCTCATGCAGGAGAGGGTCAGGCCGGAAACGGAGCATCGCATTCTCATTTGCGGCGGCATCCCCTGCCGCTCGCTGGGCTGCCGCAAAGTGCAGGAAGCCCTCGATGAAGAGCTGCAGCAAAAGGGCCTGGCCGGGCAGATCCCCGTCGATGTTATCGGCTGCATCGGCGACTGCAGCCAGGGGCCTTCCATTATCGTCTACCCGGAGGGCATTGTCTACCAGAAGCTGGGCCCCGACGATGCGCGGACCATCGTAAGGGAGCACATTATCGGCGGGCGGGTTGTGGAAGAGCTGCTGCACCGCGACCCGCACAGCGAGGAAATCATCCGCAAGCGCGAGGAGATGCCCTTTTACCGCGAGCAGACCAGGCTGGTGCTGCGCAACTGCGGGGTCATCTCCCCCCACATCGACGACTACCTGAAATACCGCGGCTACGCCGCCCTGGCCCGGGCCCTGGCCGAGATGACCCCGGAGGAAGTGATCGATGAAATAAAAAAATCGGGGCTGCGCGGCCGCGGCGGGGGAGGCTTTCCCACCGGGCGCAAGTGGGAGTTGGTCCACCAGGCGCATGGCGACGAGAAGTACGTCATCTGCAATGCCGACGAAGGGGACCCCGGGGCCTTCATGGACCGCAGCATCCTGGAGGGGGACCCGCACAGCGTCTTGGAAGGGATGATCATCGCCGGCTACGCCGTGGGCGCATCCCGCGGCTACATCTACGTGCGGGCGGAATACCCGGTGGCGCTGCGCCGCTGCCGCGAGGCCATCGCGCAGGCCCGCGAGAAAAAATTCCTGGGCGGGAACATCCTCGAGAAAGGCTTCTCCTTTGATATAGAAATTCGCACCGGCGCCGGGGCCTTCGTCTGCGGCGAAGAGACGGCCCTGATCTCGTCGCTTCACGGCACCCGCGGCGACCCCGAACCGAAGCCGCCCTTTCCCGCCCAAAAGGGACTCTGGGGAAAGCCGACTTTAATCAACAACGTGGAGACTCTGGCCAACATTCCCCTCATCATCCTTCACGGCAGCCATCGCTTCACCGAGCTGGGCACGGAGAGGAGCCCCGGGACGAAGGTCTTCGCCCTCGCCGGCAAGGTGAGGCATACCGGCCTGGTGGAAGTGCCCCTGGGGACAACGCTGCGCCGGATCATTTTTGACATCGGCGGCGGCATTCCCGGCAACAAAAAATTCAAGGCTGCGCAAACCGGCGGCCCCTCGGGAGGCTGCCTCGGCGAAGAGGCGCTGGACATCCCCATGGATTACGACAGCCTGCAGGAAGCCGGATCCATGGTGGGCTCGGGGGGGCTGATTATCCTGGACGAGGATACTTGCATGGTGGACCTGGCCCGCTTCTACCTCGACTTCAGCCAGGATGAATCCTGCGGCAAGTGCACCCCCTGCCGCGTCGGCAGCAAGCGCCTGCTGGAGATTCTGCAGAAAATAACGGAGGGGAAGGGGGAGGAGCGGGACCTGGAGACGCTGGAGCAGCTGGCCCTGCTGATGAAAAACAGCTCCCTCTGCGGCCTGGGCCGCGCCGCGCCCAATCCGCTCCTGAACACCCTGCGCCTCTTCCGGGAGGAATACCTGGCCCATATCAGGGAGCGCCGCTGCCCCGCCGGGGTCTGCCGCAGCCTGATGCGGCCGCGGATCAACCCCGAGATCTGCAAGGCCTGCGGCATCTGCTCCCGCATCTGCCCGTCGCAGGCCATTACCGGGGCGAGGGGAACCCCTTACAAGATCGATCTCGAAAAATGCAGCGACTGCCTGCGCTGCCTCGAAGAATGCCCCTTTGACGCCATTACCAGGGGAGGGAGGCGCCTTGCCGAAGCTGAAGCTATGGATCGATGACCGGGAGGTGGAGGTGGAGGAGGGGACCTCCGTACTAGAGGCCGCGCGCCAGGCCGGCATCGACATCCCCACCCTCTGCTACCTGAAGGATCTCAACGCCCCCGCCGCCTGCCGCATCTGCCTGGTGCAGGTGGAGGGAAGGCCGACCCTGGACGCCTCCTGCGTGCTCCCGGCCGCCGCGGGGATGCGGGTCTACACCCATACCCCGGAGGTAATCGCGGCGCGCAAGCAGATGCTCGAGCTGCTGCTCTCCGATCACCCCTTCGAGTGCCTCACCTGCGAGCGCAGCCTCAACTGCGAGCTGCAGCGGCTGGCCAAGCGCTACGGCATCAGGGACCTGCACATCGAGGGCAGCCGCAACCATTTCCCCGTTGACGACCTCTCACCCTCGGTGGTGCGCGAGCCGGACAAGTGCATCCGCTGCCGGCGCTGCCTCGCCGTATGCGAGTACTACCAGGCGGTGGGGATCTACCGCATGGTGGAGCGCTCCTTCAATGCCGTCGTGGGGCCGGCGTTCAACGGTTCGCTCATGGAGACCCCCTGCATTTACTGCGGCCAGTGCGTCACCGTCTGCCCCACGGGGGCGCTGCGGGAGCATGATTCCACCGCCCGCGTCTGGGAGGCGCTGCGCGATCCCAACCTGCACGTGGTCGTCCAGACCGCTCCCTCCATCCGCACCTCCATCGGGGAGGAGTTCGGCTACCCCGTGGGGACGCCGCTGCCGGGGCAGATGGCGGCGGCGCTGAGGCGGCTCGGCTTCGACCGCGTCTTCGACGATTGCTTCGGCGCCGATGTCACCGTCATGGAGGAGGCCACCGAGTTCCTGGAGCGGCTGGAGCGCGGCGGCCCCTTTCCCCAGTTCACCTCCTGCTGCCCCAGCTGGGTCCGCTTCTGCGAGCTCTTCTACCCGGAGTATATTAAAAACCTCTCCGAGGTCAAATCGCCGCAGCAGATCTTCGGGGCCCTGGCCAAGACCTACTACGCCCGCGAGGCGGGGATCGACCCCTCGCGCATCTTTGTCGTCTCCATCATGCCCTGCGTCTCCAAGAAATACGAACTGCTGCGCCCCGAGATGAACGCCAGCGGCTACCGCGACGTGGACGCCGAGCTGAGTACCCGCGAATTCGTGCAGATGCTCTTCCAGGCGGGCATCGACCTGCGCAAGCTGCCCGAGGAAGACTTTGACGAGCCGCTGGGCCATGCCAGCGGCGCGGGGATCATTTTCGGCTCCACCGGCGGAGTGATGGAGGCGGCCCTGCGCACGGCCTGCGAGTGGCTTACCGGGAGGGAGCTGGAGAACGTGGAATTCCCCCAGGTCCGCTCGGACAAGTACAAGGACGCCGAGATCCAGGTGGGAGACCTGCGCTTGAAGGTGGCCGTGGCCCGAGGCACCGGGGAGGCGCGCCGTCTCATCGAGGCTCTCAAGAAAGGGGAGAAGGAGTATCACTTCGTCGAGGTCATGGCCTGCCCGGCCGGCTGCGTGGGGGGAGGGGGGCAGCCCATCTACATTGAGACCAACGACTGGAACGAGCAGGTGGCCCACCGCTCCCGCCGAAGCGGCGGCCTTTACGAGCTGGACCGGCGGATGGAGTGCCGCAAGGCCCATGCCAACCCGGCAGTGCAGAAGCTTTACCGGGACTTCCTCGGCCACCCGGGCAGCGAGCTGGCCCACCGCCTGCTCCACACCGGTTACGTGGCCCGGCGCCTTTACGCCCCCGAACCGCTGCTCAAGAAAGAGCACAAGCAGAAGGTCCAGCCCATGTAGTTTGGAGGCCGGAGGTCAGAGGTCGGAAATCAGAAGGTGTATCGCCGGACCAGAACAAATTCGGGCCGGGCATGGAGCATGCTCGAAATAGCATGCTCCATGCCCTATTGGGCCTTCGGTTTATCAAAAATTCACCTGTTTATCCCATAGATTCTCTTGAATGCTAATAATGTCTAACCTCAAACCTT
>JAAZIN010000090.1 GCA_012800855.1 Bacillota bacterium | reverse complement strand
TGCACATCCATCCCTACAAACGTGGTATAATCCATTGTACTGGCCTCCTTTGTATGTGGCTCTTTAATGGTTTTCCCATTATAACCCACGTCATTGCAAAGCGAGGCCAGCACTACCATTATGTCTTCTATCCCCCTACCCTATCCCTCTTTTTTAGTGCGGATGTGGGCCTCCATTTTTTCCTTGAAAAATCCCGGTATGGGCACCGGCCTGCGGGTGGTGTAATCTACGATAACGTAGACCATCTTCCCCTCGGCAACCAGGGTCCCGTCCTTGTAGAGGGAGCCGTAAATGGTCATGCTGGTATTTCCCAGATCCACATCGGTAATGTGAATGTCAACCACGTCGTCGAGATAGCAGGGCGCCTTGTAATCAAAGGATACGTGCGCAATTACCGCATCGAGGTTCTGCTCCAGCAGGCTGCGCCAGTCAATGCCCAGGGCATCGGTGAAGTCGGGAAGAGCGATGGAATCAAACCATTTTATATAATTGGTGAAATATACGGCGCGCGAGAGGTCGGTGTCGTAGTAGCGGACCTTTACGGGAACGGAGAAGAGGGAATCTTTCATGAGCGAGGCCTCCTAAATTAGATTTATGAGAATATCTTCTTTATTTTGCCTTGAATTCCTTTTGTAAAATTATATAATTTACTGCATATTTAGAGGGAGGTGCAAGGGGGATGAAAGCAAGCGGGCGGGCATGAAGCCCGCCTCTTCAGAAGCAAGAAGGTGCGGCCGGCGACCCCAGGGCAAAACCCTGGGCCAATCCCTAGAGGTGGGGGTTGAGCTTGCCGGCCAGTGCCTCCCGGGACATGGCCCCGGTGAAGCTTTCCACCGCCTTGCCTTCTTTAAAAAGAATCATCGTGGGAATGCTCATGACCCCGAAGCGCTCCGCCAGGCTGGGGTTTTCATCCACGTTGACCTTAAGTATCTTCAGCCGCCCATCGTATTCCGCGGCCAGCTCGTCCAGCACGGGCGCAAGCATACGGCAGGGCCCGCACCAGGGGGCCCAAAAATCAACCAGGACCGGCCCCTTTTCCTTCAGCACCCGCTCTTCAAATTCGGCTTCACTTATGGCCATTACTTCAGACATATTTTTCACCCCTAGAGTAATTCTTGCTACCATTCTAAGATAATTTTATCTCCGGATCAACCGGCTGCCCGCCCAGGGTCCCGGCAAAATGGCGGGTGAGTTCTTCGGCGATTTGGGCAAGCGCCTGCCTCTCCTCCCGCTCCGGCAAGTGCTGCAGCGCCGCCACTGCTTCAGCCTGCTTCCTGCGGGCGGCGGCAAGGGCATAGTCGAGGGAGCCGTTCTTCTTCACCGCTTCGCGAAGCATTTTCTGCAGTTCGCGGGGCGGGGCCGTATTGGCCGGCAGCATGCGGACAAGCTTTAAATACTGCTTCTGGGTCTCAAAAAGATGGATCAGGGGCAGGGTGGTTCTACCCTGCTCCAGGTCGTTTCCCACGGGCTTGCCCAGGCGCTCAGGGTAGCCGGCATAATCGAGAATGTCATCAACAATTTGAAAGGCCTGCCCCAGTTTCAAGCCATAGTTCCGCAGGGCGCGGCAAAAGGCGGCCGAGGCCCCGGCAAGCAAGCCACCGGCCTCGCAGCAGGAGGCGATAAAGCAGGCGGTTTTATAGTAGTTTATCCGGTAGTATTGCTTTTCGGTGAGTTCCCAACGGTAGCGCTGCTCCATCTGGTAGATCTCACCCCTGCAGAGATGGGCCACCGTGCGCGCCAGCAGGTGCAGCAGTTTCCTGCTGCCGCCCGGGCGGCTCAGGAGGGCAAAGGCGCGGGCCAGCAGGAGATCGCCGACCAGGGCGGCCCGGCCGGGGCCCCAGCGCAGGTGGAGGGTCTCCTGGTTCCTTCTCCTGGCAGCCTCGTCGATAATGTCGTCGTGGATGAGCGAGGCGGTATGAATGAGCTCCACGGCGGCGGCGGCGTCGAAAAGTAGATTGCTTCTCAGATTTTTGCCGCATCCAGCCAGGGCGGTGCAGGTCAGCAGCAGCCGGGGCCGCAGCATTTTGCCCCGGTTTTCCAAAATCCGGCCGATGATCTCTCCCAGGCGCCCCGGCGCCGGGTAGAGGGCTTTCCGGATGGCCCGGTCAACCTCGGAGAGTCCTGGAACCTCTCCGTGCATTGCTCTCCACTCCCCGCACAGCTTTTGCACGGCAACACCTTATTTTGTCCCCCGCCGACGCTTTAATACCTACCCTCCTTTTACCGTAAGCTGCGCCCCAAATCCCGCTGCCGCCCCGCGCCTGAAGCGGCCCTGCGGGGCGGGCTTCACCGGGTATTTGCCAGGAGCATGGGGCTAAAAACAAAAAGGGGCGGCAGGGAACCGCTCCCTGCCGCCCCGTTCTGCTTCCGGCTATGCGAGAAGCCTCTTCACCAGTTCTACCGCCGAGCCGCCGTCGGGCGCGTAGCCGTCGGCGCCGATCTCCACGGCGAAGTCTTCCGTAACCGGCGCGCCGCCGATGATTACTTTCACCTGGTCGCGCAGGCCTTCCTCTTTCAGGTAGTCAATGGTCTCTTTCATGGCCAGCATGGTCGTCGTCAGCAGTGCCGAGAGACCGAGAACCTGCGGCTTGTGCTCTTTTACCGCTTCGGCAAACTTCTCCGGCGGAATATCTATGCCCAAATTGATCACGTCGTAGCCGCTGCTCTCGAGCATGATCGCCACCAGGTTCTTGCCGATATCATGCAGGTCGCCCTTGACTGTGCCGATGACGACCTTGCCTTCGCTGGGCATCTCGAAATCGACCAGCTTCTCCTTTACCAGCTCCATTCCCGCATGCAGCGCCTTGGCCGACATGAGCACCTCGGGAACGAACATCTCCCCGGCCTTGAAGCGCGGTCCCACAATGTTCATGCCCGCTACCAGGCCGTCATTGATGATCGCCATGGGATCCATTCCGCTTTCCAGCAGGGCTTTGGTTTCAGCAACAGCGCCGGCAACATTTCCTTCTACTACGCAGTTCCTTAGTTGTTCCAGGCTAGCCATGACGATTAGCGCCTCCTTGCAATTTGTTTACTAAAATCATACATTACACGCCGCCGCCTAGCAAGTTTTATTTTACTTCGGCCCCAGCGGCATGCTGTCAATCCCCAGTTCATCCATGATCTTCGCCGTAACCCGATCCAGCTTATCGGCGCGCTCTGCATCCAGCGGCACCGGCCGGTGGTTGGCGAGGAGGTCCTTGACCTTCTCCTGCGCCTTTTCAAAGACGCTCTTCGCTCCGTCGGCCTCCCAGTTTTTGCGGTCGCGGCGTTCGATGATGGAAGAGGGGATATAGGGCTCTTTCTTGAACCAGGCAAAGGTATGCTCGGTGGAGAGATAATCCCCGCCGGGCCCGAGCTCGCGAATGAGTTCAACGGCAAGGGTCTCCTCGGTAATGTCGATGCCGCGGTCAAGGCGCAGGGCCATGCCGCAAATCTCGTTATCAATGACCAGTTTCTCCAGGCTCACCGTGCTGACAAACTCAAGCCCGCCGACTCCCGAGATGACGTTAATGCCGGCCAGCTGGGCCACTATGCCGCTCATGCTTGTCTCCAGGCCGGCCTGGGCATCGATGATCATGGAGTCGCTGAGGCAGGCGTAGGTATGGGTGGGCAGGCCGTAGTACTTGCCCATCTGGGCGTAAGCCGCCGCGATCATCGTCGCCTCAATGGCCGAAAGCGGGGTGGTGCCGGTGCGCATGTCGAAGTGAACCGGCGCGCCGCCGTAAATAACCGGCGTGCCCGGGTTAATCACCTGGGCCAGGACCAGGCCGCTGAGCGTCTCGGCAGTATGGACGACGATGGAGCCGGCCAGGGTAGCCGGGGTGGCCGCGCCCGGCATGGGCATGGAGACCGTCTCCAGTGGCAAGCCGTAGCGGGCGCAGTCAATAATGTTCTGCGAACTGATGTGGGTCCACTTCAGCGGCGGGGAGGGGCAGATGTCAAAAACCGCCCTCGGCTTTTCGCGCAGTTCATCGTAGCCGCCGACCACCGCCGCCAGCATATCGCGCATGTAGGAGATGCCATGCACGCTGAAGGCGCCGGTGATCATGGCCTTGGGAGAGTTCTTCAGCATGATGTAGACGCGGTAGCAGTCGCCGATGAGCTTGGGCACGTCGTAAAGGACGCAGGCGCTGGCCTGCAGGGCGATGTTTTCCAGGGCGTCATTGACCTTGGAGATGTTGGCCAGGTCCTGGGCCACGGACTGGCGCACCGTCTTGCCGTCAGATTCCAGGATCTTGATGGGCGCGGAAACAGGGTCAAAGTGAATCTTGTTTCCGCTCAGGTCGGCGGCCAGCTCGCCGTCCCTGGTATAGAGCTTTATGCCCGAAGGGGCTTTCTTGATGGCGTCGATAACCATCTCCGGCTTAAACTTGGCCACTCTCCGGTCAAAATCCACATCTGCGCCATGGTCTTTCAGTATTTTCAGGGCTTCGTCCGATTCAAAAAGAACCCCGGTAGTCTCGAGGATATAGAGCGCCTTTTCATGGATGAGCTTGATCTGCTCGTCCGAAAGAAGCCTCAGCCTGGGCTGCCCGTTAAAGGTGAACTTCTCCATTAGCCGTTCCTCCTTCGAAGATGTGGTGATGCTACTTCCCCACCAGCTGCCGGGCCACTTTCACCGCTTCGATGGCGTTTTCCGCATAGCCGTCGGCCTTGATCTCATCAGCCCATTGCTGGGTTACCGGGGCTCCGCCGACCAAGACCTTTACCCCGCTGCGCAGCCCCTCCCTTTCAAGGGCTTCGATAACGACCCGCTGCTCGGGCATGGTCGTGGTGAGCAGCGCGGAGAGAGCCAGGATATGGGGCTGCTGCTCTTTTACGCTGTTAATGAACTTTTCGCAGGGCACGTTTACGCCGAGGTTAACCACTTCAAAGCCCGCTGCCATGAGCATGGAAGCGACCATGTCCTTCCCGATGTCATGGATGTCATTAAACATCGTCCCGATAACCACCTTGCCCAGGATGGGCCGGGACATATCCCGCTGCTGCAGCGCGGGCTCCAGGACGCCGAGAGCGGCTTTCATCGCCTCGGCGGCGGCGATTAGCTCGGGCAGGAAGACCTCTCCCGCCTCGAATTTCGCCCCCACGTCGTTGATGCCGGCAACGTAGCCGTTCTCAATTGCTTCCAGGGGATTGAGATCCGCTTCCAGCGCCTTGCGGGCCAGCTCTTCAGCCAGCTCGATCTCCCCCTCCAAAACCGCCTGCTTCATCTCGGCAAAGAGTTTCTCTTTTTCCATCCTGCTTCGATCTCCCCTTCACAATTCTTTACCGGGACAGTTCCTTTTCGGCCGCCCGGATGATCCTGGCAAATTCTTCCTTGATCTTGGGATCGAGAGGCTCCACTTCATGATTCTTCAGAATCCAGCGAGCCATCTCCGTCGCCTCTTCAAAAGCGCCCTTCTTGCCGCTCTCCAGCCAGGCCCCGTAAGGCTTGCGGTCATAAACGGTGGGGCGCCAGATGCGGCCCATGTGCTTGCGGGTATGCTTTGCCGCCAGGTAGTTGCCGCCCGGACCGATTTCCTTGATCAGGTCTACGGCCAGCGTCTCATCTGAAACCTCGATCCCCTCGGCCACCTTGGCAATGATGCTGTAGATTTCGGCATCCATGATCAGGGCCTGCAGCGAGAAAATTTTCGAGCCGTTGAGGGTTCCGGCGCCGTTGAGGATCGCCGTCTTGGTCAGCACCGGCATCAGCCCGGCAAAGCAGTTGTCCACCGCCGCCTGCCAGTCGGGTTCCTTGGCCCCCGTGGCGAAGGCGCCCATGGCCAGCGGGATCTGGTAGAAGTGGCAGATCTCGCTGAAGGCTGCCGCCAGGAGAAAGTCCTCGGGGCCGCCCCCGGTGTAGCCGCCGGTCTGCAGGTCAATGGCCGTGGGGGCGGCGGCAAAGTAAACCGGCGTCCCCGGGTTGACCAGCTGCATCAAGACAAGCGGGCTGATGGCGTCCACCGTGGTGACAACGAGGTTGCCGGCGAGGGTTGCCGGCGCGGTGGCACAGGACATGGGCATGGGCATAAAGCCGGTGGGAATGCCCCATTCCGCGGCCAGCATGGAGGCCTCCAGGCTGCCGCCGTCCTGCCCCAGGGGGTCGGTGGCGCACTGCATGTAGGAGAAGATGGGCCGGCGGCGCAGCGCCTCCTTGCCGCCGGCGACTACGGCGGCCATCTCCAGGGCATAGCGGGCAATGTCGCGGGAGATCACCGTCTCCGGCTGGATGTGCATGGTCGTACCGTCCATGCTCGCCTCGATTTCATGCAGCGGGCGGACGGAGGCGGGGACGTCCTGGGCGCTTACCGGTGGTCCCCAGATGTAGGAGATCTCCGGCAGGTAGTCAGCCACCTTGCAGGCGTCGGTGATATCCTTTTTCGTGGAGCGGCGCAGCTCCCCCGTTTCAATATCGTAAACCTCCACGGCGCAGCCGTCGGTGGAAAGATAGGAGGTGTAGCCGTCAATGAAGATGTCGTCCTTGGGATTCCGCCCGGCCAGCAGGAACTGTGACGGCGCCTTGCGCAGCGCATCCATCACCAGGGTGGAGGGCAGCTTGGCCACCATCGTCTCCCGGTTGACCTCGCATCCGGCTTCCTCGAGAACATCGAGAGCCATCTGGGAGGGGAAGCGCACCCCCGTCTCTTCCATGACCTCAAGGGCCGCCTCGTGAATCCGCAAAATGTCCCGGTCACTTAATACCCTGAATTCAAGCACTGAACGAACCGGTTTAAACTTTCGCTTGATCACTCTTCTCGCCTCCTTGTGATTGCATTGTTTGTTATAGTGCCGCAGGGCCACGGATTTAACCGCCTCTTATGCAAAAGTCATTCCATCTGCCAAAAGCTCATGAAATGGTCGGCCTTTATTCCCGGGGTGCCCGTTTTCCGGCATGTCCTGTTCAGCTGCATCCCTCGAAGAAACTGCAGGAGGGGGTGGCGGCGCCTCTCCTGCAGGCGCTTTCCTTTGGAGATAAAAGTGGGCATGGCCCATGGAGCGCAGATGAACCTACTCTTTTTCTGCCGGCTCCATGGCCACGACCTTGCCGGCAAGCATGCGGCTGACCCCGTAGGCTTCTTCGTTGTGCTTGCCGCCGCAGAGGCTGCAGGGCTGCTCGGGATCAATGGCATGCTTCGGCTGGGTGTAGGTGTACAGGCCTCCTTCGAAGTTGCGCAGCACCACCCTGTCGGGCGACTGGGAGATGAGATACTGCGGCGACACGGGGATTTTA
>JAAZIN010000089.1 GCA_012800855.1 Bacillota bacterium | reverse complement strand
CGCATTACTTTGTTTCCGGGAAGGGCTTGATTACCGGCATTGTAATCTTCCTCTTTCTCCTGGCGGCATGGGGGCTGGTTCACGGCTCCGTGGCCCTGGCCCGCCTCCCGCGGCGCGCCGACCTGTAAGTCTGGCCGCCGGCGCGGGTAAGGCGCCGGCCTAAGAGAAGGAGAAGCTTTAGCGTCATAAAGCTTGGGCATGTGCAGCCTCCTGGAACCCCACCCCCCACTGGGGGGTGGGGGATGCCGGGAGAAGGAAAGGAGGTGTGGCAGGGTCTTGAAAAAGTACTATGTGCGCATGGGCGACGGCTACCTGGATCAGATGACCCGGGAGGAGATAAAAGCGGAGCTGGAGGCGGGCACGGCCGACGCCTCCGACAAGGGGAAGATCCCCCCGCTGGGGGAGGAGGAAATACTGCAGCTGCTGGAGATCATGACCGCGGAGGCCAAGTTTGTCAGCGTGGAAAGAGGGAATGAGATCATCCTCACCACCGACGGGGTGGTGGTCACCAGCGACGACGAGCCCTCGGCGGGCATACCCGTATGCCGCTCCACCGGGGTGGAGATCTGGGAGCGCATCGTCTGCGCTGACACCGCCGAGCTGGGCAACTGGGATTACAGCTACAAGGCGGTGAAGGCGGTGGTCCATTCGGAGCAGCAGGTGATGCAGCGCATCCTTTACAACACCGTGCTTCCCGTCTTCTACGGGGCCATGCCCAACCTGGGGCTCTACACCCAGCCTGACGGCCCCGTGCCCAACCCGGCGGAGCTTCTCCCGCAGGGCAAGATCAGCGAAGCGCGGGCTTGCCAAGAGGAGGCCATGGAATACGCCACCAGGGACATGGTTTACGTGGCCGGTCTCCTCTACGAGGCGGGAGCCGATGGCATAAACTTTGATACCACCGGCGCCGCCGGCGACGCCGACTTCCTGGCCACCCTGCGCGCGGTGGAGATCCTGAAGGAGAAGTACCCCGATGTGCCCATCATGGTGGGGATGGCCGGCGAGGTCCTCCTGGGGATGCACGGCGAGCTTTACTACAAGGGGGTGCGCCTGGCGGGACTGCAGCCGCACGAGCAGGCGGCGGTGGTACAGAGCGCCGGCGCCACCATTTTCGGCCCGGCGATCAACACCCGGACGAACCAGTCCTTTCCCTGGAACCTGGCCCGAGCCCTCACCTATGCCAAGGCCTGCGTCGAGGCCGTGGACATCCCCGTTCACGCCAACGTGGGCATGGGCGTAGGCGGGGTGCCCATGAGCGAGATCCCCGCGCCCGACGCCGTATCCCGCGTCTCCAAGGCCATGGCGGAGATCGGCCGCCTGGACGGCCTCTAGGTGGGGGTGGGCGATCCCTTCGGCATGGCTATCACCCACGCCCACGCCTCGGGCATGGGCGGTGTCCGCACCGCCGGAGATCTGGTGGCGCGGGTGCAGATGTCCCGGGGCCTGAAGACGGAGGCGGCCAAGAAATACGTGGCCGAGAAGCTGGGCGTTGACGTCATCGACCTCGTTAACGAGGAGGTCATGACCGAAGTGCGGCGGGAGCTCGACCTGGGCCTGGTCTACGCCCTGCCTGGCTGTGCGCGGGGCCTGGAGGCGAAGCGCAACATCGCCCGGACGCTGGAGATACCGGTGAACTGTCTCCGGCGGCTGGGCCGGGGAGAATAGGCGGCCTGGTCCGGCGAGGGCGGTGAAAGCCCTGCCGCTGCCGCCGGGGCCGCGGCGGCCCTGGCCGCCGTCAACAAAACAGGAAAGGAGTGTGGGAGAAGTGAACGTGGTGAAGGGATTGGGGCTGAAGTTCCTCTCCACCCAGGACCTGGAAGCCATCCACGAGGCCACCCTGCGGGTGCTGGAGGAGCACGGGCTGAAGGTGTTCGGAGACGAGGCCCTGGAGATCTACTCCGCCGCGGGCTGCGACGTGGACAAGGCGAACAACATGGTCAAAATCCCCCGCCGCCTCGTTGAAGATGCCATTGCGGCGGCCCCTTCCCGCATCCTTATGGCGGGGCGGGATCCCAAGTACGACGTCGTGCTCGAGGGCACGCGGGTTACCTTTACCAACTTCGGGACCGGCATCATGATGATGGACCCCGAAACGGGTGAGCTGCGCAAGTCGACGAAGGAGGACCTGGGCAACGTGGCCCGCATCTGCGACGCCCTGGACGAGGTGGACATGTTTACCATCGCCGTCTCGGCCCAGGACGTGCCGGAGGAGACGCGGGAGCTGCACGAGGCTGAAGCGGTCTTCCACAACACCTCCAAGCATTTCGGGCACGACACCTCGGGAGCCTGGGGCACGCGCTACTTCATTGAGATGGCCGCCACCGTGGCCGGGGGCATGGACAAGCTGCGGGAGCGCCCCATCGTCTCCCTGGGGACCTGCCCCAACAGCCCCCTGGAGCTGCACGATTTCAGCACGGAGATCATCATTGAGTGCGCCCGGGCGGGCCTGCCCTGCGACATTCTCTCCATGGCCATGGCCGGGGGCACCTCCCCGGTGACCCTGGCCGGCACCCTGGTGGTGACCAACGCCGAGATCCTGGGCGGCATCGTCCTGGCCCAGTTGGTGCGGAAGGGGACGCCGGTGATTTACGGCAGCTCCACCACCATCCTGGACCTGCTTTATACTACCACCCCGGTGGGGGCGCCGGAGCACGGCATGATCGGCGCCGCGGTGGGGCAGCTGGGGCACTATTACCAGATCCCCACCGACGTGGGGGGAACCTAGGGCGACAGCAAGCTGCCCGATGCCCAGGCGGGCCACGAGAAGACCATTACTGCCATTTTGCCCGCCCTGGCCGGCAGCAACATCATCTACGGCATGGGCATGCTGGAACTGGGGATCACCTTCAGCTACGAACAGCTGCTCATCGATGCCGAGATTGTGCGGATGATTAAGCGGACGCTCCAGGGCATGGCCGTAAACGACGATACGCTGGCGGTTGAGGTAATCAAAGCGGTAGGTGCCGGCGGGAATTACCTCAGCCAGAAGCATACGCGTCGCTTCATGAACCAGGAGCAGTCCCGGTCGAAACTCATTGACCGGCGCATGCGGGACCGCTGGATGGCCCGGGGAGGCAAGGACATGGCCCAGCGAGCGCGCGAGGAGGCGCTGAAGCTGCTCCAGAGCCACAAGCCCACCCCGCTGGATCCGGCGGTGAGCAAACAGCTGCGCCAGATCATTGAAAAAGCGGAAGCAGAGCTTGCCGAAAGCGGAGGACAAAAAAGATGAAAGCGCTGTTCAGCTTTCTTACCGACGATGAAGCTACCCAAATCCACGAGGCCAGCCTGGCCGTGCTGGAGAAGACGGGAATTAAAGTGGAAAGCGAAAAGGTGCGCCGGCTGCTGGTGCGGCACGGAGCTCGGGAGGAGGGGAGCATCGTCAGGCTGCCCCGGGAGCTGGTTGGCGATGCCATCAAGCAAATCCGGCGGCAGGTTTACCTGGCGGCACGCGACCCCGCCTGCAGCTTGACCATTCCCGCGGGGCGCACCCTGAATGCTACCAGCGGCTACGCCCCCTTTGTCCACGACCTGGAGACGGACGAGCGGCGGAGCTCCACGGGGCGGGACCTGCGGGACATCGCCGTGGTCGCCGACTACCTCGAGGCGGTGGATTTTTTCTGGCCCCTGGTTATGCCCACGGACGAGCCCCCGCCGCTGGAGGAGCTTTGCGCCCTGGACATAGCGCTGCGCCATACGCGGAAGCACGTCCAGTGCTCCTGCTCCGCCGAGAAAACGGCGCATTGGCAGGTCCGGCTGGCGGCGGTCGTGGCGGGAGGGGAGGCGAAGCTACGCCAAGAGCCCATTTTTTCGGCCGTGGCTTCGCCGGTATCGCCGCTGACCTTTGAAAAAGACACCGTGGAAGCCATGGTGGTCCTGGCCGAAGCGGGCATCCCCGTGGTGCCCATGAACATGGCCCTGGGGGGGACCACGGCCCCGGGGACGCTGGCCGGGATCCTGGTCATGGCCAACGCCGAGGAGCTGGCCACGCTGGTGATTTTGAAATGCGCCAACCCCGACGCGCCCATGGTTTACGCCTCCGATTCCGGGCCGGCGGATATGCGCAGCGGCGAGGTCAACTACGCCGCCCCCGAGTACCCCCTGGTGGGAGCGGCCATGGCCCAGATGGCGCGCTTTTACGGCATCCCCAGCATGGTGGCGCATGGTTCTTCGGAAGAAGTGCCAGCCGATCTCACCGGCTTTGAACGCAACGTGCTGCGGGTGCTCATCAGCCAGGCCACCTGGACCGATCTTTCTTCCTGGCTTGGTTCGCGGGACAGCGCCATCAGCGGCTCCCTGGTCAACCTGGTCATGGACGCGGAGGTGTACGCCCACGCTTCCGCCTACCTGCGCCAGTTTTCCGTGGATGCCGCCACCCTGGCCCTTGACGTCATCGACGAGATCGGCCCGGCCGGCCATTTCCTGTCGCACAAGCACACCGTGCGCCATTTCCGGAAGGAGCTCTGGACCAGGCGGCTGCGGGACAGTTTTGTCCTGGAGCCGGGTGAGAGCGGCTATGCCGAGAGGGCCAGGGAGAAGGCCCGCTCCATTCTCGCCACGCACAGCGTCCCGCCCCTCGACGAGGGGCTGCTTAAGGAGATGGAAGCGCTCATGCAGAAGGCGCGCCGCGATATTCTGGGTCAAGGCTAGGATGGCTCCAGGCAAAAAGACCGATTCATATTTTCCAAGGGAGGGTTTGGCTATGTTTGAAGAGATCAAGGCGGCCATTCTTGACGGCGATGCGGAGAAGACGATGGCCCTGGTTAAAAAGGCGCTGGAGGAGGGGATGGACCCGCTGGAGGTGCTCAACAAGGGCTGCATCCCCGGCATCGAGAAGGCAGGGGCCCTTTTTGAGGCCGAGGAATTCTTCCTGCCCGAGCTCATCACGGCCGGCGAGGCCACCAAGGCGGCCATGGAGCTGCTCCTGCCCGAGCTGAGAAAGAAAGAGGACGCCTGGCAGAGCGCCGGCAAATTCGTTATCGGCACCGTGGAAGGCGACATGCACGACATCGGCAAGAGCATTGTCGCCTCCATGCTCTCCGCGGCGGGCTTTGAGGTCTTCGACCTGGGCATCGACGTCTCCGCGGAGCGCTTCGTGGAAGAGGTGAAGGCGAAGCAGCCGCACATTGTGGGCTTGAGCGCCCTGCTTACGAGCACCATGCCCAAGCAGCAGGAGGTCATCGAGGCCCTCAAGGAGGCGGGGCTGCGCGACAAGGTCAAGGTTCTTGTCGGCGGGGCCCCGGTAAGCAGCGAGTGGGCGGAGAAGATCGGTGCGGACGGCTACGCCGAGGACGCCGTGGCCGCGGTGAAGCTGGCCAAGAAGATCATGCAGTAAGGGTTTTCTTCGCGCGCCCGGCGGGCGCCGGCGAAGCGGCGGCGGGCCCCTCTCCCCCTCCATGCAGGGACAGCGGGGTCCCGGGGGCGGGCGGGGGCCCGCCCTTTTGGCCGGCGCCGGGGGCGGCTGGAAGAAAGGAGGCAGGAAAGATGCTGAAGATTAACGTGCTGTCTGAAGAGGACAAGGCCCTCATACACGACAAGACCCTGCAGTTGCTGCAAAAAACGGGGATTAAGATTAACAGCCGGCGCATTCTCGAACTCATGGCCCAGCACGGCTGCGAGGTGGATGCGCAGCAGGGGACGATTAAATTTCCCCCCGACCTGGTGCTGAAAGCCCTGGAGGCGGCGCCGCGGAAATTTGTTCTCGGCGGCCTCGATCCGGTGCGGGACCTGCGCATGGGGGAAGGATTTTCCTATCTTTCCACGGACGGGCAGGGCTGCTACGTCTGCGACCTGGAGACGGGCCGGCGCCGGGAATCGACGATGCAGGATTTTGCCGACAGCGTGGTGCTCTGCGACAACCTGGACTATATCAGCCTTTACTGGCCCATCATCAGCGCCCTGGACGCGCCTTCGGAGGTGCGCACTCTCAGGGAGCTGGCCACGGCCTACCGCTACACGGGCAAGCACGTGCAGACCGACGTCTTCACCCCGCAGCAGGTCCCCTTCTTCATCGAACTGCTTGAGGTGGTGCTGGGGGACCGGAAGAAAATCAGTGAGAGGAACATCTTTTCCGTGGTCTGCTGCCCGGTGTCGCCGCTGGGCTACGACCCCGAGATGATGGAGGCGGCGCTGGAGCTGACGGAGTTCCATGTGCCCATCAACATCCTGCCCATGCCCATTGCCGGGGCCACCGCTCCGGTGAGCTTGCTGGGATCGGTCCTGCTCAACAACATCGAGGTGCTCGCCGCCCTGGCCATCTTCCAGAGCTACCGGCCGGGCACGCCGCTTATCTACGGCTCCTCGTCGGGAATTCTCGACATGCGCACGGGGCTTTTTGCCGTGGGCTCCCCGGAGGAGGGGCTGCAGAACGCCGCCTGCGCGGAGATGGCCCGCTTTTACGGCCTGCCCAGCTTTGCCAGCGGCCTGGCCAGCGACGCCAAGGAACCGGGGATCCAGGCGACGCTGGAGAAGGTGGCATCGGGAATCATCCCCTGGCTGGGCGGGACGGACATCCTGGGAGGGGCGGGCCTGGTGGAGACCTGCCAGTGCCTCTACTTCGAGCAGCTCATCATCGACGAGGAGCTCTTCGGCTACATCAACCGCATTAGGGAGGGCATCCGCGGCGGCGAGGCCTATCTCCTCGACGAGGTTATTGCCGAGATCGGCGCGGGGGGACACTACCTCTCTCACAAGAGCACGAAGCGGCTCCTGCGCGAGGGCGAACACTACATCCCCAAGCTGGTCAACCGGGAATCCTACGATGTGTGGTTGAGCTCGCCGAAGAAAGACCTGCGCCTCTATGCCCGGGAGAAGGCGAAGCAGATTATCCGGGAATCCAGGAAGGAGTATCTCGCGCCGGAGCAGCAGGCTGAAATGGAGAAAGTGATGCAGGGGGCGGAGAAGGCACTCTGCAAGTGATGAGCTGCAAGCTTGGGGAGGTGATGGGCTGTGCTCATTGTGGGCGAATTGATCAACAGCAGCCGGGAGGCGGTTCGCCGGGCCATTGAGGGGCGGGACAGCGCCGCCATCCAGCGGCTGGCCTTAAGCCAGGCCGCGGCGGGTGCGGACTACATTGATATCAATTGCGGGACCCGCATTGAAGATGAAGAGGAGACGATGCAGTGGCTGGTGCAGTGCATCCAGGAGGTCTGCGATGCGCCGCTCTGCATCGACAGCCCGGCTCCCGGCGCCCTTGCGGCGGGGCTGGAGGCGGCGCAGCGCCGCGACAAGCCGCTCATGATCAACTCCATCACCGCAGAGCAAATGCGCTACGCGGCGGTGCTGCCGCTGGTGCGGAAGTACAAGGCCAAGGTGATCGCCCTGCTCATGGATGACCGCGGCATGCCGGAGACGGCTGCCGATCGCATCAGGATTGCCGACAGGCTCATCGGCGACCTTATCGCGGACGGCATCGCCCCCGGCGATATCTACATCGATCCCCTGGTCAAACCCATCAGCACGGGAAGCAGCTTCGGCCGCGAGGTGCTGGAAGCGGTCCGCTATATCAGCGAGCGCTACCCGGAGGTGCACAAGATTTGCGGGCTGAGCAATATCAGCTTTGGCCTGCCCAACCGGAAGATCCTTAATCGCATTTTCATGATCCAGGCCATGGCCGCGGGGATGGATGCCTACATTCTCGATCCCACTGATCGCGCCATGATGGGCCTCTTCTACGGCTCCAGGGCCCTGCTTGGATACGATCCGTACTGCGCTGGTTATCTCAAGGCGCACCGCTCGGGACTTTATGACTGAACTGCTCCTGCGCTAAACCGGCCCGCAAAGGGGCCGGTTTTTTTATGCGGGCTGGAGCTACTGCCGCGGCGGCAGGATGGCGAGGGCCCTGCGGCCCGGAGCCTGCCGGGGATGGCAGGTAAAACAGGCCGGCCAATGTTTCCCTGCCGGATGAAGGAATATTGATAAATTTGACGAAATATGGTAGTAATGTAAGCGAAATTGTTCCTTTTCGTGCCAATTTAAGGAAAACCTGTACAAAGGCTAAAATAAGGGGGTTTGCATTTAGATGGAAACCCGGCCCTGGCTAAAGAATTACCCTGAACTGATGGATTTTGATTATCCCAGGTTGTCCCTCTATCACTACTTGAAGCGGACTGCAGACCAGTACCCCGAGCAGACGGCCCTGATCTTCAACCAGGAGCGGATCAGCTACCGGGAAATGATGGCCGGCATTGATGGCATGGCCGCCGTTTTTGCGGAAATGGGCCTGAAGAAGGGAGACCGTGTCGCCATTGCCATCCCCAACAACCCGGCCTATGTCTACAGCTACTTCGGGGCCTTGCGCCAGGGCCTGGTGGTGGTGCAGATCAATCCCCTGTTGACGCCGAAAGAGTTAAGTTTTATCGTCAGGGACACCAAGGCAAAGGTCCTTGTGATTGCCGATATCATGTTCTACATGGTGGAGGAGGCCATGCTGGGGGATGCCTTTCAGAAGATCATTATTGCTCCCCTGAGCGGCGAAAAAATTGAGGCCGATGTATTATACCTGGACGAATTGCTGCAGCAGGCTCGGCCGGAGCCACCCGCTGTGCCCATCGATCCCGAAGAAGACCTGGCTGTGCTGCAGTATACCAGCGGCACCACGGGCTTCCCCAAGGGGGCCATGCTGACCCATGCCAACCTCGTTTCCAATGCCGAGATGATGCTGCAAGTCCTGCAGGAGTGGAAGAAGCGTCTTGGTGACAAGGAAGTTTTATTCCTGGCCCCGATGCCTTTCTTTGACACGTACGGATTAACCTGCTGCCTGAACGCGGGGTTAAACATTCCGGCGGGGCAGATCCTGGTGCCCTTTATCGATGTGGACATGATCCTTGACCTGATCAATCAATATAAGCCGGCCGTTCTCCCGGGGGTGCCCGAACTTTTCCTGGAGATGCTCAACCATCCCGAAATAGAAAAGTACGACCTCGGTTCACTGGATGTCTGCATTAGCGGCGATTCGCCCATGCCCGTGGAGGCCCTGGAGCTCTTTGAGGAGAAGACCGGCTGCAGCATCCTGGAGGGCTACGGGCTGGCCGAAGCCTCGCCCATCAGCCACTGCAACCCCCTCCTGGGGGTGCGCAAGCCGGGCAGCGTGGGCCTCCCCTGTCCCGGCGCCGACTGCAAGATTGTGGACCTGGACACCGGGGAACAGGAGCTTCCTCCCGGGGAGGCGGGCGAGCTGATTATAAAGGGGCCCCACGTGATGAAGGGCTACTGGAATCTCCCCAACAAAACCGTCCGTGCCATGCGCAACGGCTGGCTCTACACGGGGGATATCGCCCGCATGGATGAAGACGGCTACTTCTACATCATCGATCGCAAGTTTAACATGATCAACTACGCCGGCTACAAGATCTTCCCGCGCGAGGTGGAGGCGGCCATTCAGGAACATCCCGGCGTGGCCGAGGCGGTCTGCATCGGCGTCCCTGAGAAGCATTTTGGCGAAGTGATCAAGGCCTACGTGGTGCTTAAGGATAAAGTTGCGGTGACGCCGGAGGAAATAATCGACTTCTGCCGTTCCAAGCTGGTGAAATACAAGGTGCCCCGGCAGGTGGAGATCCGCAGCGAGCTGCCCAAGTCCGTTTTCGGCAAGGTCTTGCGCCACAACCTCATCATGGAGGAGCAGCGCCGCCTCCTGCTAGGCGAGTAAACCCCCGCGCGTGTCCCATGCATCACCAACATCTTTTAGGGGTGACAGTGTTTCAGATAAATCGTAGCGGTGGGCTTCACACCCGCCCGCTGTTGTTCCATGGACCGCCCCTCCATCTTCTAGCGGCGATAGGGTCTCCGCAAAATTTGTAGACATAATGGTAGTGCTGGCCTCGCTTTGCAATGACGTGGGTTATAATGGGTAAAACCATTAAAGAGCCACATACAAAGGAGGCCAGTACAATGGATTATACCACGTTTGTAGGGATGGAT
>JAAZIN010000088.1 GCA_012800855.1 Bacillota bacterium | reverse complement strand
CCCCTACCTCAAGCGAGGGCGTTTGGCTACTGGCTACTCTACCGGTATGAGTTCTTTGCCAAGATATTGTTTGCGGCAAAGGCTCCGCTGCAGCTTGCCCGAGCTGGTTTTTGGCAGCGTCCCCGGCTGGACCAGGACAATATCGCGGGGGGGCACTTCGCAGACTTCGATAACGCGGCGGCGAATGGCCCGGCGCAACTCCTCCAGGGAGGCGGCGCCGCGCACCTCGGCGACAATGACGATCGCCTCCTTGCCGCGGGCCCCCTCCACGCCGAAGGCAATGACATTTCCTGCCCGCACTCCTTCAATCATCCCCACGGCGCGCTCAATATCCTCGGGATAGATGTTCCTTCCCGCAATGATGATGACATCTTTTATCCGGCCGCAGATGACCAGCTCCCGTTCCTCCTCCGGCCCCTCCACGAAATAGGCCAGGTCGCCGGTGCGCAGCCACTCGCCGCGAAAGAGCTGCGCCGTAAGATCGGGGCGGCCGTAATAGCCCGGTGTCACCGAGGTCCCCTTTATTTCCAGCTCCCCCACTTGCCGAACTTCCCTGGGTTCGCCCGTGGCGGGATCGCAGATGCGCATCTCCAGGCCGGGCACCGGCCGCCCCAGCAGGGGGAGCCTGCGGGTCGTGGGAAGCCCGGGGTGGGCGGGCCTGGCTATGCCTTCCCTTTCCAGGGCTTCCCGGTCCACGGCATCGCAGGCCATGCCCCTCATGGGCGGGGGGAAAGTGCCGCCAATGGACACTTCGGCCATGCCAAAGGCGCAGAATACGGCGCCCGGGCGGAAGCCATGGGGCCGGGCCGCCTCAATGAAATTCTCCACGGCATCCGGATCCACCGGCTCGGCGCCGTTCAGGGCAATACGAATTAAGGATAAGTCCAGTTTTTCGCCCGTTTCGTTCATCCGCTTCAGCGCGCGCGTGGCCAGGACCCAGGAGAAATTCGGCCCGGCGGTAATGGTGCCGCGATACTCGTCCATCCAGCGCATCCAGTCGCCCGGCCGCCTGGTAAAATCAAGCGGCGAAGCCAGCACCAGGGAACAGCCCAGGGCCATGGAAACAGTGAGCATCCCAATGAGCCCCATGTCGTGGTAAAGGGGCAGCCAGCTGACGATGGTGTCATCCATGGTTACTTCCGCCGCCTCGACCATACCGTCGATATTGGCGCCGATGACGTGGTGGGGCAGCATTACTCCTTTCGGCTCCGCGGTGGAGCCCGAGGTGAACTGCAGCACGGCAAGGCGGCAGGGATCATCGGGCACGGGCCGGTAATCATCCGCCGCCGGCACCCCCGGGCTCCCGGGCTGAATCTCATTGAGGGAAAGCACCGGCGGGTCGCCCGGGGCGGGCTCATAGAAGGCGGCCATTTCCGGATCGACAAGCAGCAGGGAGACCTGGCCGCTTTTGAGCAGCGCCCGCGTCTGTCGCATGAAATCGTCCACGGAGGCGAAGCGCAGCGGTATGGGCAGCATGATCATGCAGCCCCCAGCCAGCCAGATGGCCTGCACCGTCGTGACAAGAGCCCGGGAGGTGGGGCCCAGGAGGGCCACGTGATCCCCCGGGGCGACCCCGCGGGCCTGCAGAGCGGCAGCGGCGGCGCAGGCCTCCCGGTGCAGCTGCTTCCAGCTGACCCGAACCGGGGGCACATCAGGCCCTCCGGCAGCGCTGCCGACAAAGGTAATGCCGTGGGGCCCTTCAGCGGCCCGGCGAATGCGCGGCAGCAGCGATTCGGCCAGGGGGCCGTAAAGAGGACGGCCGCAGCGGCATTGTTCCGGCGCTCCCGTCGGGGTGCTTGGATGAACCATAAACAATCCCCCTTGTTCAGAAGATATTCTATTTGTAGAATTATTAGACTTCTATGCAAGGGGGCATGAACCCTGCCGTGAACAAAAAATGTTCCCGGCGCTCCGGCGGGAGCGCTCACGGCACAACTACGGTGCCCACTCTCCCCTCGGCGCCCGGCAGGGCATTCTCCAGGGAGGTAATCACGGCCATCTTTCCTCCGCCCTCGACAAAGCGGATCGCCGCCAGGACTTTCGGCCCCATGCTGCCGGCCTTAAAGTGCCCCTGCCGGTAATATGTCTTCATCTCTTTCAGGGAAACGCGCTCGAGTATTTTCTCCCCGGGAGTGCGGTAATGGATTGCTGCGTTGGCCACGTCGGTGAGGATGAGCAGAACATCGGCTCCCGTTTCCCGGGCCATCACCTGCGCCCCCAGGTCCTTGTCGATAACGGCGTCGATCCCGGAAAGGGCGCCCCGGGAATCCCGAACCACCGGGATGCCCCCGCCCCCGGAGATGATCACCACCACGTCCTTGTCGATAAGGGCCTTGATGGCCTCAATCTCGGCGCAGGCCAGCGGCTCCGGGGAGGGAACCACCCTTCGCCAGCCCCTGCCGCTGTCCTCTTTCCAGACCTCTCCTTTCTCGGCCATGGCCTTCTTTGCTTCCGCTTCGCTGTAGAAGCTCCCGATGGGCTTGGTGGGATCGGCAAAGGCCGGGCTGGAGGGGTCGACAAGCGACTGGCAGATGAGGGTAACTACCGTTTTGGGGCAGCCGGCCTTGAGCAGCTCGTTGTGGAGCGCCTGCTGGATCATGTAGCCAATCTGTCCCTGAGACATGGCCCCGCAGACATGGAGCGGCATCTCCGGGATGCCCTCGCGGGCGCCAATTTCCTGCTGCTGGAATATCCTCCCCACCTGCGGGCCGTTGCCGTGCGTGATCACCAGCCGCTTGCCGCTCAGGATGAGCTGGGCCAGCTGCACGGCTGTCTTGCGCACATTCTCCATCTGCTCCTCAAAGGTGCCTCTCTGGCCCGGCTGCAGGATGGCATTGCCGCCCAGGGCCACGACGATGGTCTCCTGCCGGTCCCGGCAGGACGGCCTTTTAGCCGGCTCCTTGTGCTCCAACTCCATCTCTCCCCTGTGCATATTTTGCCCGCGCCGCCGGCTAACCCAGAGCCGGCAGCGGGGCACCCGGCCGGGCGCTCCGGCGGGATAAAGGAACTTTTCAACCCCGGAAGGAAATTTCCTGCATGGAAACGGTTGGAACTCCTGCACTGCGCTCGGGAAGGACCAAAATGAGGGCAGGACATGGGGAAAAAATGAAAAAAGGCCGCTTAAGGCGGCCAGCCGGCAGGGGGCTGTCCCAAAAGGGAAGCCTTACTTACCCCAATAAGTCAAAGCCACCGGCCTCTTGGCTCGGCAAGATTTATAACTCCCCCACAAAGGAGGGTTTTTAAAACCAAGGCGGAGCTGGAGGGCTCCTACTCGATGATCTCGATAGCCTCGGTAGGGCATTCCGCCGAGGCCTCGCGGCAGCATTCCCACATCTCCTCGGGGATCTCCTCTACCATCACGAAGGCCCGCTCATCGCCCAGCTGGAAAACCTCCGGGCAGAGATCGGCGCAGAGCCCGCAATAGATGCAGTCCTCGTTGACGCGTGCTTCCATGCTTTTGTTCTCTCCCCTTGCTTAAAAGATGGCCTTAATATGGCCCTTTAACGGGGAGAGTATACCGGCAAATTGCCGCAAGGCCGCCAATTGATGTCACTTCTTCTTTAAAGAGTAGCCCAGGGAGAGCTCCAGCGGCGAAGCGGCCAGGTAGGATCCGCCGCAGAAGCCAAGGGGCTGGAAGCGCTTGAAATCAAGGCGGTTCTTCTCGTCGAGGATGGCGGCATCGGCATGGACGGCGATTACCTTCCCGATAAAGAGGGTGTGGCTGGGCAGCTCAAGGGCCTGCTCCACAACACATTCCAGGTTGAGGGGGCATTCTTCAATAAGGGGAGCGTATTTAAGAACCCCCTTTGCCGGAGTCAAGCCAAAATATTTGAATTTATCCCTATCCCGCCCGCTGATGGTGCCGCATCCGTCAGCCAGGTCAACCTGATCGGTGGCGGCTATATTGACCACAAATTCTCCCGTCTCCCTGATCATGGCGTGCGAATGGCGCGAGGGGCGAATGGAAATGGAAACCATGGGCGGGGTGGAATTTACCACCCCCACCCAGGCCAGGGTGATGATGTTAAATTCACCCCCAGGGCGGCCGCAGGAGATGAGCGCTGCAGGCACCGGGCCCAGGAGGGTCTGGGGCGAGAGACTTCTTTTGTTCATAAGGCCTACCTCCTCGTTTAAACATAAGATTCCCCGCCAGGGATTAAATACTACCCTCATTCCGCCGGAACGAGGGGCGGAAGGGTTTGCCGCTCATATCCACCAGCGGCCTGGGGGGATCCCTTCTCTGCGTGGCCAGCGAGACCACCACCAGGAGCAGGATGGAGACGGCAAAAGCGGGAATTGAACCCATGTAGACGGCATCCCAGATGGCCCCGTCCATGTAGACAGCACCCTCTTCGACTACGCCTGTATTGGCCGCCATGGTCACATGCTTCATCAAAAGATATATGGCGGCAAGCCATGAAAGCAGGCCGCCGGCCAGGGCGGCGACAGCCCCGCTCTCGTTGCATTTTTTCCAGAAGTAGCCGGCAGCATAGGGCGCAAAGAGCCCCACCAGGATGAAGGACCAGGCAATCACGGCGAGCATGTAAATGGTCTGGGCGTACAGGGCAAGGAGAAGCGAAGCCAGGGCAATGAGGGGGATGCACAGCCGCGTCGCCTTAAGGGTCAAATCCGGGCTCGCGCCGGGCTTGAAGTAGCGCAGGACATTGTGGCCGAGGACGGAGGAGGCCGCCAGGAGGGCGCTGTCTGCGCTCGACATGATGGCCGCGATGAGGGCCACGGCAAAAAGGATGGTCCAGGCCGGGGGCAGGTAATTAATGGCCAGGTAGGGCAGGATCATCTCCGTTTCGGCGATGGTGAGCTGAGGGTTTAGCTTGTACATGACCGTGCCCAGCAGAACCGGCACCATGCCCACGGCTCCATAAAGCAGCGCGCCAATAAGGGCGCCCCAGGAGGCCACCTTCTCGCTTCGCGCCGCCAGCAGGCGCTGGGCCAAGTCCTGCGAGGGGATGTCCCCAAAACCGGTGGAAAGCCAGGCCGCCAGGTAGTAAAGCCAGCCAGCCAGGCCAAAATAGCCCAGGTAGCCGTACTCCCGCGTGGGGAAGAAGGCCATTGCCGGCGCCCCGAATTTGCTGCCCCCCTGGAAGAGGTCGCTCCACCCCCCCGCCGCAGGAACGAGGGTAAAGAGCAGCACGGCCGCACCGGCGATGACAAAGCCCGCCTGCAGAAAATCCGTGGCCGCAACCGACCACATTCCCCCTTGCCAGGTATAGACGATCAGGACCAGGCAGGCTATGGCGATGCCCCAGTGTAAAGGTATCCCGGCAAAGAGCTGCAGGACAACGCCGACTGCCACGAGCTGCCCGCCGATCCAACCCATTTCGGCGACAACCTGCACCAGCGCCGCCAGCATTCCCATCTTTTTGCCGTAGCGCAGGTCAAAAAAGTCGACAACGGTGAGGTAGCCGCCCCGGCGCACCAGGCGGGCAAAGATCAAGGCAGTAAGAAGAAGGGACAGCACCGAACCCCAGGGATCAAAAATGACGCCCTGGTTGCCAAAGAGGTATGATTGTGCTGCGGCGCCCATGAACGTGCCGCCGCAGAACCAGGTGGCAAAAATGGTCCCCGCAGTGAGGAGCAAGGGGAGGCGCCTTCCGGCAATGATAAAGTCAACGGAATTTTTTATCCGCCGGCGGCTCCACCAGCCCACGGCCAGCATGAGCAGCATGTAGGCGGTCAGGCCTGCTGCGGCCAGGTGAGTGTACTGGAACGAGCTCTCTCCCAACGGCTGCAACCTCCCAGGTGGCCAATTGATGGCACTATCTTTTTTATTTTAGCATATCGTCCCGTACTTTCGTGGCGCGGCAAAAAAAATAGAGTAATTTATTGCTAAATTACTCTATTTCCAAGCAAAGCGAGGGTTTTTTTATTTATTTAGGCAGGGTTTTCGATTTTTTTGCCAGGTGCTCAAGCAGGTACGGGTTGAGCACCTTGATATAGGTGCCTTTCATCCCCAGTGAACGCGACTCGATGACCCCGGCGCTCTCAAACTTGCGCAGCGCATTGACAATCACCGAGCGGGTAATGCCCAGCTGATCGGCAATTTTGCTGGCTACAAGGAGCCCTTCGTCTCCGCCGAGCTCTTCGAAAATATGTTCAACCGCTTCCAACTCGGAGTAAGACAGGGTGGCTATGGCCAGCTGGACGACGGCCTTGTTGCGCGCTTCTTCTTCAATCTTCTCCGCTTTCGAGCGCAGGATTTCCATGCCCACTACGGTAGCGCCTGTTTCCGCAAGCACGAGATCTTCGGCGTCAAAGAGATCGTTGAAGCGGGCCAGGACCAGGGTGCCAAGGCGTTTCCCGCCCCCTACGATGGGGATCACGGAGATGATCTTGTCGGTAAAGAGGCAGCGCTCAGCCTCAAGGAATACGCAGTCATTCGATTTCTGGCGCAGGTTCACCCGCGATTCCTCGGTGCGCAGCAGAAAGTCGTTGTAGTCCTCGGGGAAGCGCCCTTCTTTTAAGACGTTGTTGATCATCAATTCGCACTCGAATTCATCCACGAGCGCGTAGCCCAGGATTTCACCCTGGCGGTCAGCAATGTAGATGTTGGCGTGGATCACATTTTTCAGAACTTCGGCAACTTCTTTGAAATCAACGTGCTGACCGGCTGTTTTTTGTAGAATTTTGTTGATGCGACGAGTCTTCTCAAGCAGTGGAGAAGTAATCACATCTTTCACCTACCTTCCTTGCATTTTTTAGAGGATATATTTACTTAAGTCTTTATTTTTAACAATTTTAAGTATTTTATTCCTCACATACCCCCGATCGATAACTATTTCTTTTGTGTCCAGGTCTGGCAGATTAAAGGATATATCCTCCAGGACCTTCTCCATGATGGTGTGCAGCCTGCGGGCGCCGATGTACTCCATTTCCTGGTTGAGCTCGCAGGCTACCCGGGCAATCTCTTCGATGGCATCCGGGGTGAAAGATATCTTCACCCCCTCCGTTTCCAAAAGAGCGGTATACTGCTTGAGCAGGGCATTGCTCGGTTCGGTGAGGATGCGCTTGAAATCCTCTTCCGTAAGGCTGTGCAGCTCCACCCTGATGGGAAAGCGGCCCTGCAGCTCGGGGATCAAATCCGACGGCTTGCTCATATGAAAGGCCCCGGCAGCGATGAACAGGATGTGATCGGTTTTTACCGGGCCGTACTTGGTCATCACCGTGGACCCTTCCACTATGGGCAGGATGTCCCGCTGCACACCCTCCCGGGAGACATCCGGGCCGGCCGTATACCCTTCCCTTCCGGCAATCTTGTCGATCTCGTCGATGAAGATAATCCCCAGCTGTTCGGCCTTCTCGATGGCCTCGGAAATGACCGCTTCCATGTCAATAAGCTTCTGCGCCTCTTCCTGCTTCAATATTTTCCGGGCTTCGGCCACCGTCACCTTCCGCTTGATCTTCCGCGAAGGGAGGATGTTCCCCAGGACGTCCTGCAGGTTCACGCCCATTTCCTCCATGCCCTGCCCGGTGAATATTTCCACCATGGGCGGCCGGCGATCCTCAATCTCTATTTCCACCACTTTATCCTCCAGCTCGCCCCTCCGCAGCTGCTCCAGGACCAGCTTTTGCTGCTCTTTCGCCTGGCGCAGGCGTTCCTGGAAATCGGCATCGTCCATGCCCTCCTCGGAAGCATAAGCGCTGGAGGAAATTAAAAATCCCAGGGGGTTTAAGGGGCGGCGCTTTTTTTTAGGTGTGGGAGCAAGCAACTCCACCAGCCTCTCCTCCGCCGCCTGGGCCGCCTTGTCCTCCACTTTCTCCATCCGCTCGTTCTGGACGATGCGGATGGAGGTCTCCACGAGATCCCGGATCATGGATTCCACGTCGCGCCCCACGTAGCCGACCTCGGTAAACTTGGTCGCCTCCACCTTGACAAAAGGCGCATTCACCAGGCGGGCCAGGCGGCGGGCTATCTCGGTCTTGCCCACTCCCGTCGGCCCGATCATGATGATATTTTTCGGGATAATCTCTTCCTGCAACTCCGGGGGGAGCTGCTTCCGCCGGTAGCGGTTGCGCAGGGCCACCGCGACGCAGCGCTTCGCCTCGTCCTGGCCGATGATGTAGCGATCAAGTTCGGCTACGATTTCGCGGGGCGTTAAGTTGTCCCCTGACATCCCGGCGCCAACTCCTCTACAGCTCTTCTACGATGATGCGGTCATTGGTAAAAACGCAAATTTCCGAGGCGATTTTAAGAGCCTCGCGGGCGATTTCGCCCGGTTCCAGCTCGGTAAACCTGGACAAAGCCCTGGCTGCAGCCAGGGCGTACGGCGCCCCGGAACCGACGGCAGCAATATTGTCATCGGGCTCGATAACCTCTCCGGTGCCCGAGATGAGCAGGAGCGCCTCCTTGCTGGCCGCCAGCAGGAGCGCCTCCAGCCGGCGCAGCACCCGGTCGGTCCGCCACTCCTTGGCCAGCTCCACCGAGGCCCGGATGAGATTGCCCTGGTAATTTTCCAGCTTTGCCTCAAGCTTCTCGCACAAAGTCAAGGCATCGGCCACCGCTCCGGCATAGCCGGCAATGACCTTGTTCTCGTAAAGGCAGCGCACCTTCCTGGCGCCATGCTTAATGACCGTGCTGTTGCCGAAGGTAACCTGCCCGTCACCGGCAATGGCCACGCGGTCGCCTTTTTTCACGGCAATGATGGTTGTTCCCTGAAACATGCTCTCCCTCTTTTAATTGCCTTCACTTATACTGCGCGGGTGCGCCTGGCGGTATACCTCCAGCAGGTGCTCCCTGGTAATATGGGTATATACCTGCGTCGTCGAAACGCTGGCGTGCCCCAGGAGCTCCTGGACCACCCTCAAGTCGGCCCCCCGCTCAATCAAGTGGGTGGCGAAGGAATGCCGCAGCGCGTGAGGGCTCAGTCCCACCTTGTGCGAAGCCTGGCGCACGTATTTATTAAAAATATAGCGTACCCCACGGTCGCTTAAGGGGCCGCCACGATGATTAAGAAAGAGCTTATCCGTTGGCCTTGCCTTTTTCCCGCCTGCAGCAAGCAGCTGCGGCCGGATCCGCTCCATGTATTCTGTTAGGAAGGCGGCAGCAACCCTGCCCATGGGAACGATTCGCTCCTTGCTTCCCTTGCCGGCTACCTTGACCAGGCGCTCTGCCAGGTCGCAGGATGATGTATCCAGGCCGGCAAGCTCGCTCACGCGCAGGCCGCTGGCATAGAGCAGCTCCAGTATGGTTCGATCGCGGTAGCCCAGAAGGGTGTTGCAGTCAGGCGCCTCCAGCAAGGCCAGCACTTCATGGTAATAGAAAAACTGCGGCAGCTTCTTCTCCTGACGGGGCCGGGAGACATTGCTCCAGGTACCCTTTTCCAGCTCGCCTTCCCGCTGCAAAAATTTTAAAAAAGAACGCACCGCCGACAGTTTGCGCGCTGCCGAGCTGCGTGTGTAACCCTTCTCTTTCAGCCGGGCCAGGTAGCGGCGAAGCAGGTGATGCGTTGCTTCCCGGACCGGGCCATCCCCCAAAGAAGCCAGCTCTAAAAATTGTACCACATCGTGTCGATAACTTTGCAGGGTTAGCGGAGAAGCATTTACTTCAACCTCCAGGTATGCCAGAAAACGCTCCAGCTGTTCATCCAAAAGCGGCACCCTCAGTAAATATTAGCATAACATTTCCACATATGCAAGCAAAAT
>JAAZIN010000012.1 GCA_012800855.1 Bacillota bacterium | reverse complement strand
CCGCCAAAGCCGCCGTATTGCCCATCGTAGCTGTCACGCAGCAGGCGGTAGGCGGCATCGAGAAGCTCGGGGCCGGGCAGCGCCTCCCCGCCTTCGTCCCGCCCTTGCGCCGCCAGGGCCTGCAGCAACTTCTCCCCCATCTCCGCCACCTGCTCCCGCCGCTCCCGCCACAGCGAGGCCAGGCGGGGCAGCAGCTCCATCAAGCCGGGAATGCCGTAGCGGGAACGCTTGGGAAAGTAGGTGCCGGCAAAGAAGGGCTTCTTGTCAGGGGTCAGCCATACTGTCAGCGGCCACCCGCCCTGGCCGGTCAGCGCCTGGCAGGCGTTCATGTAGAGCTGGTCCAGGTCCGGGCGCTCCTCCCGGTCCACCTTGACGCAGACATAATGCTCGTTGAGCAGCGCCGCCACTTCGGCATCCTCGAAGCACTCCCGCGCCATTACATGGCACCAGTGGCAGGTGCTGTAGCCGATGCTTAAAAAAACAGGTTTGTCCTCTTTTTGGGCCCTGGCAAAAGCTTCACCGCCCCAGGGGTACCAGTCCACGGGGTTATGGGCGTGCTGCAGCAAATAGGGAGATTTCTCGTTAATTAACCTGTTGGCATTTTCGCTTTTCATAGAATGTATGGCCAAGCCCCCTTCCACTGCCGGGCTTGGCCCTAGTATGCTCAAATGGGTATTCCTTTAGGAGCAGGAAACAGCGCAGACCTTTCACCGGCTGTTCTGCTCCTGCAGGGCATTCCCTTCGCCGCCCCGTAGATTCTTTACCCAGGCCTTTATATATTCTTTTTCCTCCCGTCACTTGCGATGAACAGCCGCAAAGCAGATATGCCCGCCTCGATATGCGCCATGCCCAGCGGCTGTATCCGCTCACTCGCCTGCAGCAGCGAGGCCGCCCTTCTGCCGAGCACGCTGGAGACGATGAAGATAGCCGCGGTGTTGAGGTCGCTGCACAAGGTATGGAGAAAGCCGCCATCTTGGTCCGCCTGGATCAGGTAGTAGGCGTCGGTGGAGCGGGTCAGCCCCACGCGGCAGGGAAGAGAGCTCTTCACGCAGGCGCGGCGCAGGCAGTCCACCAGCTTCAGGTCGGCGATGGCCGGAAAGGCCGGCGGCGCATACTGCAGCCCGGTGCCCTCATCGCGCACCGCCCCCTTGGCAATCAACATCTCTCCAGGCTGGACTCCCTTTGCCACAGCCAGCCCGCACCCGAGATAAAGGAACACTTCTCCGCCGATGGCCGAGAGCTCGTGCACACCGATTGCGGCGGAGGGCCCGCCGAGGCCCACCGACGTAACTGAAACCATCGCCCCTTCCAGGGTGCCGGTAAAGGTGCGGTATTCACGATGCCAGGCCACGGCCTGGGGGCTGTCAAGCAGTGCAGCGGCCTTTTCTGCATCCTGGGGGTCGTCCACCAGCAATACATATCTCCCGATCTGTCCGGGGGCCATGCCAATGTGATACTGGGGCATCTTCAATACGTCGGCATAGACCCAGTTGATAAACTTGCGGAAGCCGGGATAGAGCACCGCCCACTTGAACATCTTGTTGGCCAGTTTTTCGCCCATGCTCACTGCGCACCACCTCGCTCCCTATCGATGAGGATCTCTATCGCCCGCACGGCCGTTTTAAGCAGGTTTTGCAGGCTCTGCAAGGAGGGGCCGGCCACCATAATCCCGCCTGCCTTCACCCCAAGCATGTGTGCAAGGATAAATAAGACCGAGGCTTCCATTTCGGAGCACAGCACGCCGGCCTTGCGCCAGGCAAACCAGTTCTGTTCCAGTTTGTGCCTGGCGGGCATGCGCTCCGGCTGGTGCTCGGCGTAGAAAGCGTCCTTTGACTGCGAAATGCCGATATGATGGCGGTAGCCCAGTTCGGTGGCGGCCTCGCATAAGGCCAGGGTCACATCAAGGTCCGCCACCGCGGGATAGGACAGCGGCAGGAACTGCTGCGAGGTATACTCGTCGCGCACCGCGCCCCAAGTTATAACCAGGTCGGTAGCCTCCATGAATTTTTGCATTGCGCCCGAGGTGCCCACGCGTATCATCACCTCCGCGCCAAGATGGGCCAGTTCCTGCACCGTGATGGCGGTAGAAGGTCCGCCCATCCCGGTGGAGACAGCAGAGATCTTTTCACCCCGCAGCGTCCCGGTATAGGCGCAGAACTCGCGCGAGCGGGAAACTTCTTCGGCATCTTCAAAGAGTTCCGCAATCATGGGCACGCGGCCGGGGTCCCCGGGCAGCAGGACGTATCGCCCGATGGAGCCGGGGGAACATCCTAGCAGGCCATGGTTGAGCAGCTTCACTGTATTCCCTCCATACATTTTTTTTGCAGCTTGGACTCCGACAAACGCTGATGTCCCTGCTATATTTTGTATTATTCATGGGCAAGCCTTATCCTTCTAAAATGAGAATAAAACAATAATGTCCATGGCATTTATATCCCAGTCTTGCCGGCCAGCTGAATGCTGATAATAAAACCTTTACCTATACTCCCAGGCAATCTCCCCCAACTTCATGAAAAGCAAATCCCTGTGAGGCAAGTTCAAAACATTTTAAAAATCACCCCTAGGGTGATGTTTTTTGGGGCCAAATCACTACAATGACTAGTGAAACCCAACGTGACAGCAATGCCGGCAGAGCAAATCCATCCTTGCTGCTGCGTCAAGCTGTCCCACTTTTAAGCCCGCACTTGTTGTTCATGCCGGCAGGGGAATAGCGAGGACCGGCGTCTTTGGGGCGAGCCCGGTTTTCTTGATGCCTGTCCCGTTGAAGGAGGTGGCTCGAAAAACCGGGCCCAGTACTATTCTTTGAGGAGGCAGAAAAATGAAAGGTAAAGGCTTTTCGTGGCGACTGGCGGTTGGCCTGGCCCTCTTCATCATTCTTATAGCGGCAGCCCCGGCGGCAGCGGCTGACGGCGAGGTTTACCTTATTGACAGCTCCGGTACTACTGTGGGTACTTACACCAGCATTAAGGAAGCGGTCAATGCCGCCGATGAAGGGTATACAATCCTGGTCTCCCCGGGAACATACAACGAAACCGGCATTGAAATTAACAAGGAAAATATAACCCTCAAAAGTACCGGCGGCGCAGACGTTACGATCATAGATAGCCGCAGTTCCGTTTCTGACCCCGATGGCACAACCTGCCTAAAGTTCTTGGCCTCCAGTTTTTCCGTCGAAGGGTTTACCCTGCTCAGCAATCACGATTGCATCTACAGTGGCCTTGCCCTCGATAACGGAAAAATAACGATTAAGGACAATATCATCAGGGGCTACAACGATGGCAGCGTTACCAGTACCGGCCATGGGATCCACCTCTTAGTGACCAGTACTGCTGCAGCCGTTGATACAGAGATTGAGATTACCGGGAACGACATTGTTGTCAACGGTCAATATAATGCCGCCATCTGCTTGGACATGAGCCTGGTTCACTCACGCGTGGAGATTTCCGATAACAATATCTCCGACTCTTTCCGGGGCATCTTTCTTCGTTGTAAACTCGGCTATCCCGGTACTGGAGATCCTGAAGGAGCGAAGCCCGGATATGCCTCGGAGGTAGTGATCGAGAACAATACCATCGAAAAAATAAGCGCTACTAGTTCATCCCAGCTCTGGGATGGAGCCATAGTGGTAATGGAAGTGTATTACGGCAGCGTCCATATCACAGGGAACGAGCTTGTCGACTGCTGCCGGGGTATTATAGTAGGCAATTGCGGCGCGGCCTGCGCTGAAACAGATGTCCAGATTCTCAACAACGAAATTACCCTCAGCGAATCGCCTCCCGATTGGAATTACGAAACCGCAATCCACCTGACCTGGCCGGAAAGAGTCTTCCGCATCGAAGGGAATACCGTCACAGGCCACCCCGATTACTATTACGATTACGGCATCGATCTGGGAGAAATGGGTTATAGTGTTGAGAAATTCGAAGGGTATGTCCTAAACAATGAGGTCTCCTACTGTTATAAAGGTTTAACCAACGAGGACTTCTGCTTAATAGATGGTGAGGGTTCTCTCTACGTCAACGGCAATGTATTTACGGACAATGACAGCGGGATCCACTTTGAAGAAATTGATTATGAGGGAGAACCTTACTACTTCATGGGATACCTGGAAATAAAGAACAATGTTTTTAAGAACAATAGGGGCGGCTTTATACTACCCGTCTTGGATTACGGGTTGTCTCCCGTTTCGGTCCTGGTCGAAGCCAACCTCTTTGAGGGCAATAGAACCGGCCTCTTCCTGGAAGATAAAACGCAGCTGGATGATTCCGCAGTGCTTATCCGGGACAATTATTTCAAAGACAACAGCGAATACGGCATAGATTGCATGGAGGCTACCGCCAGCACAAGGATTTACGCGAATGCTTTCACCGGGAACGAATGCGGCCTCATCTTTATGGAAGAAGGCACCCTGGATGCCCGCTTCAACTGGTGGGGCTCCCCGGCCGGCCCAACCGTGGAAATTTATAAAGAGCTAGGACTCTTTAGCCTTGCCGAAAATGGCGACATCGCCACCGGGGATAAACTGCTCATGCTCCACGAAGACGTTGTTCTCTATGATCCCTGGCTGGCCGCCCTCGAACTGAGCCCCGCCGCAGTCACGGTTGCAGTGAACAACATTCACAAGTTAACGGCGGTGCTGCGCGACAACAAGGGCAGCATTGTCGACCTGGCCGGCCTGGTTCTGGCCATCGGCGTCGCCGGGGCCCACAACCTGGACGGCTACGAAACCCTCAGCGGGGGCACGGTGGACTGGAGCTACGAGGGCACCGTCCCGGGCAAAGATACGGTTGCGGCAGCGGTTCTCTTTGCCGGTTACGGCGCTGGTCTTGAGGGGTCGGCGGAGGTAACCTGGGTAAGCGCGCCTGCAGAAGAAGAACCGCCCGCAGGCGAACTGCCAAAAACAGAGGGGGCCCCTGCCCTGGCTGATTTTCTGCGGGGCGCTGCTCCTGGCCGGGCTCGTCCTGGTAATGAAAGAAAAAATCCTGGTTCGCAGTAGATAAAACTGCTTGCTAAGATAGCACGGCCAAACCAGTGTGATGGGGGCTGTCCAAAAGGGCAGCCCCTTTACTGTCATATTCCGGCAGTTTATAGGGGCGGACGGCAACAGCTGGTTAAATCACGGGCGGGCGTGGAAGCCCACCCCTCCGATTTTCCAGGAAAATCCTCCCCGTCCCCCCTTTTCCAAGGGGGGGAGCATGTAAATGCCCGGCCAACAGCTTCCTTTACGATGTCTTCAAATAGAACTGCATAGTTACGGAGCGGGAATGAAAGACTAGTGGCAGCACCGCCGGGAGGGATAACATGTCGAATAAGATTGACGCCTTTGCCACACCGCCGCAGCCCTACTGGATGGCCTCCACCGGCTCCACGGACTACCCCGCCCTGGAGGAGGATATCAAGGTTGACGTGGCCATAGTGGGGGGAGGGCTGGTGGGCATTACCGCGGCCTACCTGCTAAAGGGAGAAAACCTCGACGTGGCCGTCATCGAGGCCGACCGCATCGGCCAGGGAACCACGGGCCATACCACGGCCAAGATCACCTCGCAGCACAGCCTCATCTACGACAAGCTCATCAAGCACCTGGGCCGGGAAAGAGCCCGGCAGTATGCCGAGGCCAACGAGTATGCCATCTTCTTCATCGAAAAGCTGGTCAAGCAAAAGAAGATCGACTGCGACTTCTCGCACCAGGCCGCCTACGTCTATACCCAGCAGGACCAGTACGTGAAGCAGATTGAAGATGAAGCCAAGGCCGCCGCATCCCTTGGGATCAGGGCTCACTACCTGGAGCAGATTCCCCTCCCCTTTGACGTAAAGGCGGCGGTGCGCTTCGACAACCAGGCCCAGTTTCATCCCCGCAAGTACCTGCTGGCCCTGACCGAGGATATCACCGGCAGGGGCGGCCGCATCTTCGAGCAGACGCGGGCGGTTGATTTCCGCGAAGGGGACCCCTTTACCATCATCACCGAGGGCGGCCACAAGGTCAGGGCGGAAAGGGTAATCATGGCCTCGCATTTTCCCGCCTACGGCGGCAGCGGCTACTACTTTGCCCGCATGTACCCCGAAAGGTCTTATGCCATCGCCATAACGGCGGAGGAGAAATTCTCCGGCGGCATGTACATCACGGCGGAGTCGCCGGGCAGGTCCCTGCGCAGCACTCCCTACCAGGGGAGCGAGCTGATCATCATCTCCGGGGAGCATCATAAAACCGGCCAGGGCCCGCCCACGGAGAGCCACTACCTGAACCTGGCCCGGTTTGCAGAGCAGACCTTTACGGTAACGGGAATGCCCTTCCGCTGGTCCACCCAGGACTATACCACCCTGGACGAAGTCCCCTACGTGGGGCGCCTCACTTCAAAAAGCCCCAACGTCTACGTGGCCACCGGCTTCCGCAAGTGGGGCATGACCAACGGCACCGCCGCCGCCATCCTGCTGCGGGATCTCATCGTGAAGGGGAAGAGCCCCTGGGAGGAGGTCTACAACCCGGCCCGCTTTGAGGCGGACCCCATGGTTAAAAAGTTTATCACCGCCAACCTGGACGTGGTCAAGCAGATGGCCGCCGGCAAGTTGAAAAAGGCCCCTGCCGCAGCGGAGCCGGCGCCGGGAGAGGCCGCGGTGGTTTCCGGCAAGGAGGGCAAGGTGGGGCTCTACAAGGACAAGGAGGGCCGGCTGCACGCGGTGGATCTCACCTGCCCCCACATGGGCTGCGAGCTGGCCTGGAACGGGGCGGAGCTATCCTGGGACTGTCCCTGCCACGGTTCCCGTTTCACCTACGAGGGCGATATTATCGAAGGCCCCGCCCTCAAGCCTTTGCGCGCGGGGGGAGACAAGTTCAACCCCTGAGCCTGGCTTCTCCAAAAGAGGGCCGGGAAAATTTAAAGAAATCCCGGTTACGGGTACCGCCAGTTAAAATCCCCCTAAGTCCCCCTTTAGAAAAGGGGAACTTTAGGGCGGGCGGGCGTGGAAGTCCGCCCCTACGAGTCATCGATGATTACCTGTTGTTTCATCCTGAGAGGGGTTTGCGGAGCAGGACGATGCGGTTGCTGTTGGTGCCTTTTTTCAGGTTTTCTATGCCCCAGCAGTTTGAGGTCTTGGTAAAGGCCTGGCTGTTCACGATGACCATTTCGGGAACAAGTCCCGCCCGCATCGCCGCGGGGACGGCCAGCGTTTCCAGGAGGAGCTTCCCGCTGCGAACTTCGCCCACTTCAAAGGCGACCCAGCCCCCGGGCACGAGCACCCTCTTTAGCTCCCTAAATACCCCCGTCATCTTCTCCTGCCACTCTTCCGGCTTGTTCAACTGCCAGATGTTCACGCTGCGGGGATCGATGCCGTTAAACCAGCAGCGCAGCCAGTTGTCCTGCCGGTAGTTCACCACGTCCAAAAAGGGCGGCGAGGTGACCACGAGATGAACCGTGTTGTCCTCAATTCCCGGGGTGCGCTCCGCAGAAGATGTGATCAGCCTGGCCCTGGCCGCCAGGCGGCGCAGGAGAGCCGCTTCACTCTTGGTAACGTTCCGCAGCAGCGAACGGCTCTTCCGCATGATGATGGCCTTGACGTCCCTTGGGGGAGGGGTCTGTGCCCGCCTCTCGTTGATCTTCCGCTGCGACTCAATGGACACCGCCTGGTTGGGCGGCATGGTATAGACGGAGAAGAAGCCGCTGGAGTGGCCGGTAAGACGATTCGTGGCCACCATGCGGATCCAGGCATCCACGCCATCCATCTCCCCATGCTCTTCCCGCTTCAGAAGGTACTCCCGCAGGTTGACAATGGCCCGCAATGTCTCCGGGTGATAAAAAACGAGCAGGTCCTCCCGCACATCGCGAGGCGCCTCCAGGTCAATGCGCTCGAGGCGCTCTTTGACCTCAGCAATCTCCGGCAGGTTAAGCCGCGGGTAGGTCAGGATGCGGCTAAGGGGATTAATGTCGCAGCCCAGGGGGAGACGGTTGAGGAGCGCCGCCTCGATAACCGTCGTCCCCCGCCCCATGAAGGGGTCGTAAACTACGCCGCCTTCAACGGTAAGGCGGGTGATGAAAAAGCGCGGCAGCTGGGGCTTGAAGCAGGCGCGGTAGGAAATCTCGTGGAGAGAGTGCGCGGCTCGCTGCTTCGAGGTCCAGAATTCGTTTACGTAAACGGGAATGCGGACTGCCGGATGGGGAAACTCCAGGCAGGCGGTTTCCTTGCCGTATTCCTTAAAGGCAGCGATTTCGCGGTGCAGCTGCTCCAGAAGCGGCATGGAGGCGTGATTCTCTTGGGCGAAAGACAGCACCTTCTGCTCCAATCTCTCTGCTCCCCCTCCCCTCCAGGCAATCAACCCCGGCGCCCGGCCGGGACGGGGCCGCGAAAGCAGCCCGCCTCATCTGCAGAAGCCCTGGCTGTCAAAAAAGCAGGACTGGCCGATGAACTCGCGCAGCAGGGAATTGGAAGGCACCAGCGCGGCGTCCAGGGGCAGGAAGAAGGAGAGGAAAGAAAGCAGCCTCCTGGCGTCAACGTGCTCGGGATGGGAGCAATCAATTTGCTCCAGCAGAAACTCGGCCTGCCGCTTGATCACCGCCAGCTCGTAAACCAGGGCGGAGTTGAACATGATGTCGGCCTCTTCCTGGAAGCGAAATATGTTGCGCTCTTCGCCGCGCCGCACCGAGGGCCAGCGGCGGATGGTCTCCAGGGCGCTGCTGCCGCGGAACTGGGCGTCGCGCACGATGCGCCGCAGCAGCCTGGTATCGGTGGTATGAATGCGGGTATGGCGATCGATGTTCAGCGCCGTCAGCGCGGAGATGTAGATCTTGAACTTGTGGCGGCGGGGGATGGAGCTGGTCAGGGCCTCGTTGAGCGAGTGAATCCCCTCGATAATCAGCGGTTGATTCTCTCCCAGCCGTATCTTCCGCCCCCGGTACTCCCGCTTTCCCGTGTGAAAGTTATACGTGGGGATCTCCACCTCCTGCCCCTCGATAAGCCGCAGCAGATGTTCGTTGAAGAGGGGCAGGTCCACCGCTTCTATGTGCTCAAAATCGGGCTTGTTCGATTCATCAAGGGGCGTGAGCTCGCGATCGAGAAAGTAGTCGTCGGTGGAGATGGACTGGGGACGCAGCCCGTTGACCAGGAGCTGTATGCGCAGGCGCTGGGCAAAGGTGGTTTTGCCCGAAGATGAAGGCCCCGCGATGAGGATGACGCGGACTTCAGGCACGCGGTCGCTGATGATGTCGGCAATCTGGGCAATTTTCTTTTCATGCAGCGCCTCGGCCACGCGAATAACCTCCGCGCCCTGCCCTTCTTCAATGAGCCGGTTCATCGCCCCCACCGTGTCAAAGCCGAGGATCTGCCCCCAGCGCTCCGCCTCGCGGAATACTTCAAAAAGCTTTTTCTGCTCCACGAAGGGGGCGACCCGGGAAGGGTCCTCTTCGTCGGGGAATCTTAAAATGAGCCCCGGCGGGTAGTACTTCAGCTCAAATACGTTCAGCAGCCCGGTGCGCGGCACGTGGTAGCCGTAGAGGGTGTCTTCCACGCCGCCGATGGAGTAGAGGTTAAGGTAGTCCTTGGGCCAGTATTTAAGCAGCGTCACCTTGTCGTCGAAGCCCTGGCGGCGGAAAATCTGCGCCGCCTCTGATGGAGACACTCTCCTCTTTTCAATGGGGAGGTCCATCTCCACCAGCTGCCGCATGCGCCGTTCGATGGCGGCTACGTCGGCGGCGCTCAGCGGGGGCGCCTTCTTGATCTCGCAGTAAAGGCCCTTGCCCAGGGAATGCTCCACGGCAACGGCGGCGCCAGGGAAAAGCTCAGAGGCGGCGGCGATGAGCAGAAAGGTGAGGCTGCGCTGGTAAATCCGCCGCCCCTCCGGGTCGGTTAAATCGAGGAAGCGCACCGTCGCCGGCGGCTCCACCGCGGCGGTTAACTCGTAAAGCACGTTGTCCACTACCGCGGCCACGATGGGCGCCGCGTAATAGGGCTGCAGCTCTGCGCCTATCTCCAGCAGGCTGCGGCCGCCCTCCACGGGCCGGGACTCGCCTCGTGGAAGCAAAACGTGAATTTTATCGGAAAGCGGACCGGCGCTCATGTTATCCCTCTTTCCGCCCTAAGGCAGGATTGGCTTTCTTTATCTTATGCTTTGATCATATCCGAAGAGCCCCGCCTGTTCAACCGGGAGGGAAAAGCAGAGAAAAGCCGCAAAGGTTGATTACAGCACAGAAGAGAGGGACATCACTACAACGATGAAAAAAAGAAGGCTGCCATTCCGGAACTCTATGCAGATAAAGAGGACCTACTGGCCAGCGCCAGGCGTCATTTATCGCCTCCGGTTGATAAGCAGGCCCTCACAAGTACCCGAGATGTAAACACGGGGGAAACAGTTGCCCTATTGTACTGACGGATGTTTACCCTTTAGGTGCCTTCTACAAATCTAAAATAAAGTATTCATAACCCAGTTCCTCAAGAAACTTGTACATATCTTCCGTGGAGATGAAAACGGTCTTCGTATTGTCATTGGCATGAAAGGTCACGATTTTTTCAGAAAGCATCTCTTTATCCAGGTAGACCCGGATATCCCGCTCATGGTTGTTCAGCAAGCCAAATATGGAGACTACACCGGGCGGCAGCCCCATTTTTTCCTTCAACTTCTCAGGGGAGCAAAAACTAATCCCTTTTTCGTTTATGAGCTCGCTTAGCTTCTTCATATCCAATCGCTTGCGGTCATCCATGATCACCAGGAAAAAGGCTGTCCGCTTGCGGTTGCACAAAAAAAGTGTTTTCGTCCGGACGCCTTCTTTGCCCACGATATAGCTGTCCGCCTCCTCTGTGGTTAAGGCTGGCGGATGCTCCACAACCTCGTATGGAATGCCCATTCTTGCCAGGGATTCATAGACAACTTGGTATGGTTCCATGACTACCTCCTGAATGTAATTCCCGGGGTTCGATGCCACCCGGGTTAACATTCACTGTAGCCGCAGGCTTCGCACTTGGCGCAGCCTTCCACCCGGATGAGGGCCCCGCTGCCGCAGTCGGGGCAGATTTCCCGGGAGTCGCAGTCGTTGCCGTTGGCCCCGGGCTTTATCTTCGCCAGCTGGGCCAGGGCCCGGCCGATGGCATCGGGGACGCTCTTGATGCGGTTGGGACCGAAGCCCACGGCGCGGTAGCCGCCAATCCCCTCCAGCTGGGCCACGATCTCCTCCACGCTGACGCCGCAGCGCAGGGCCAGCGAAATGAGCCTGGCTATGGCCTCGGTAAAGGCCACCACGTCGCTTCCGGCCTTGCCGATCTGGGCAAAGAGCTCGAAGGGCTTCTCATCGGCGAAATTAACCGTGACAAAGAGGTTGCCCAGCGAGGTCTTGATGCAGGTGGTCTGCCCGCTTAGGGTTGCCGGGCGCTCGCTCGGCTTGAGGCTCTCTTTTTCCCCGAGAGTGCCCACGTTCAAGACCTGTTTTTCGCGAGAGCCGTCCCGGTAGACGGTGATGCCCTTGCAGCCCATCTTCCAGGCGAGGATGTATGCCCTTTTCACCTCTTCCGGAGTTGCTTCCCGCCTCAGGTTTATGGTCTTGCTGACAGCGTTGTCGGTGTATTTTTGAAACACAGCCTGGTGGCGGATATGCCATTCGGGATCAATCTCCAGGGCCGTTTTAAAGAGCCTCTTTATCCGGGGAGGCACCGCTGCCTCGTCGTCCGGGATGCAGCCGGTGCGGGCAATCTTCGCCATGAGCTCCTCGGAGTAAAAGCCCTCTTGCTTGGCCAGCTCCAGGAAGAGGGGATTTACCTCGGGCAGGTCCACACCGCCCAGCACATCTTTGCGTAGGAAAGCGATGCTGAAATAAGGCTCAATGCCGCTGCTGGCGCCGGCCAGGATGGAGATGGTCCCGGTAGGGGCTATGGTGGTGCGGGTGGCATTGCGGACGCGATCCTCGGGCCTGCCGGTGTCGTAGATGCTGCCGGGGAAATTGGGGAAGACGCCCCGCTCGGCGGCCAGCTCCACGGAGCGCTTCTTCGCCTCTTCGCTAATGAAGCGCATAACCTTCTCCGCCATCTCCAGGGCCTCTTCGCTGTCGTAGGGGATGCCCAGGCGCACCAGCATGTCGTGCCAGCCCATGACCCCCAGGCCGATTTTGCGGTTGCCCTCCTTGTGCATCCTGGCGATCTCTTCTATGACATAATTGCTGCTGTCGATGACATTGTCGAGAAAGTGGACCGCGGTCCGGACAACCCGGCGCAGCTTCTCCCAGTCCACCTCGCCGGAGGCGTTGACAAACTTGCCCAGGTTGAGAGAGCCGAGACAGCAGGCTTCATAGGGCAGCAGCGGCTGCTCGCCGCAGGGGTTGGTGGTCTCAAACTTGCCAATGTGGGGGGTGGGATTAAAGCGGTTCATCTGGTCGATGAAGATGAGTCCGGGATCACCCTTGGCCCAGGCCTTCTCCACGATTAAGTCAAAGACTTCCCGCGCATTGAGCCGCATGTCCTCGCCCGTCTCCGGGTCGGGCTGTGGCCGGCCCGTCCGGGGATTGATGAGGGTATAATAGGGATCGGGATCCTCGCCCGTCGCCTTGCGCATGAATTCGTCCGAAACGGATACGGAAAGGTTGAAATTGTTGATTTCGTCCTCTTTTTCCTTGCAGCAGATGAACTCCAGAATATCGGGATGATTGTAGATGAGCGAGCCCATGTTCGCGCCCCGGCGGGTCCCGCCCTGCTTTACCGCCTCCGTGGCCGCATCGAAAATCTTTAAAAAGGAAACCGGCCCGCTGGCCACTCCGTTGGTGGTGCGCACCCTGTCGCCGCGCGGCCGCAGCCGGTCAAAGGCAAAACCGGTGCCGCCTCCCGTCTTCTGCACCAGGGCCATGTGTTTCAGCGTGTCAAAGATGCCCTCCATGCTGTCCTCCAGCGGCAGGACGAAGCAGGCGCTGAGCTGCTGCAGATCGCGGCCGGCATTCATCAGCGTGGGGGAATTGGGCATGAAGTATGCCTCGGCCATGACCTGGAAAAAATCTTCCTCGGTCTCCTTGACTGCCGCTTCATCTTTGCCGTAGGCCAGGTCAACCTCGGCGATGTTTGAGGCCACCCGCCTGAGCAGATCTTCAGGCGTTTCCAGGGGACGGCCCGCCTCGTCTTTCTTTAAATATCTTTTCTCGTAAGTGATCCTGGCATTTTCGCTGAGTTCCATCTCTGTTTCACTCCTCGAGGCGTCAAAAAATTGGGCAATGTTATTGCACTGGCTGTTTTGCTGATGGTTAATATTCTCGCTAAAGTCATTACATACCTTTATAAAAAAAGTCAAAAAGGAGTCATTTTCTTGTTATTATTACATTCAATAAAACGAATGGAGAGGTACGCTGTAAGGAATGTCCTCTCCGTCACTTAATCAAAAAAGGCTCGGTCCCCCCCGGGAACCGGAGGTGTTATCACCCGGAAGAAGTAAAGGATTCCCGCCCGAGGGGTACTTCCCAGATAAAATGGCCATCGGAATACGTTTGGCCGTTTACCGTTACCAGGACCGATTTTACCGTGGAAAACTGGGTAGCGGTATAAACAACTGACTGCACCAGGAGAGAGCTTCCCAGGGTGCCGCCCGGGCTGTCCGGGGCGGTGAGGAGTTCCTCGGAAAAATCGATGTAGGCAACATCATTTTCAATCTTTATGTTGAGCACCTTCACCGTTGCCGGCAGGGTTCTTGCCAGGTTGCCCTCCCCGGGCAGAGGCCCCCGGATCAGCTCCTGCAAGGCCAGGCGCAGCACCGTGGTGGTATTAGGAAACTCGCGCACTACCGGCCTGACATAGCCGGTCTCACAGGGGATGCCATCTTCGATCGCCTTCTGATCGCCGAAATATAGCGTAATCTTTACCCTGCGAGCTTCTCCCGTACCGTTCTCGCTCTTGCCGCTCGGATCGTCCACGGAGGGTTCGCCGGG
>JAAZIN010000087.1 GCA_012800855.1 Bacillota bacterium | reverse complement strand
ATTGGCAGTACTTTGGGATTTCAATGCTTTACCAAGAAGGACCGGGGAGACGAAAAGCCTTGTACATCAATGGTGCGGGCGAGAGGATTTGAACCTCCAAGGGAATGCTCCCACTGGATCCTAAGTCCAGCGCGTCTGCCAGTTCCGCCACGCCCGCACGTTTTTGTGACTTTAGTGGAGGCATCTTTCAGTCCCCTGGGTTTGAAAGCCCAGGGGAATTGCTTTGCTTCCCTTATTATAATTCTTTTCTACCTTTTTTCAACTCGTATTTCTGCCTGATTAAGTTCGTGAGCTGCGGCAGCCGGGGAGAGGTTAATGGTAGAGCTTGCAATTAGCGAGCCACATTTGGTAAAAATAGAATGCACAAGGAAGGAGCTTCGTCCGGCGGAAAGGTTCGGGCGCCGGGGATTTTTTTAGCCGCCGCAGGCGGTGAACGTCCTCGGAAAGTGGTGCAACGTTGATGAAGGAGAAATTGCAGCTTCTGCAGGAGCGGCGCCGCCTGGTTCTCTCCGGCGGCGGGGAAAAGAAGATTGCGGAGCAGCATCAAAAGGGCAAGCTTACCGCCCGCGAGCGCATCGATTTGCTCCTGGACGAAGGCAGTTTCGTGGAGCTGGGCACCTTTGTGCAGGGCGGCCTGGATGACGCCGGGAACCTGGATATCAAAAACCCGGGCGAGGGAGTGGTTGCCGGAAGCGGCACCATTGACGGGCGCCGCGTTTACCTCTTTGCCCAGGATTTTACCGTGGCCGGCGGCTCGCTGGGCGAGGCGCACGCCCGGAAAATCTGCCGCGTGCTGGACCTGGCGGGGCAGAACGGGGTCCCCGTGATCGGGCTGAACGATTCCGGGGGAGCGCGCATCCAGGAAGGGGTATGCGCTCTCAACGGCTACGGGGAGATCTTCTACCGGAACATGCTCTATTCCGGGGTGGTGCCGCAGATATCGGTGATTATGGGACCCTGCGCCGGCGGGGCGGCCTACTCGCCGGCTTTGACCGACTTCGTTTTCATGATCAAGCAGAAGAGCCACATGTTCATTACCGGGCCCCAGGTAATCAAGGCGGCAACGGGGGAGAGCATCACCATGGAGGAGCTCGGCGGCGCGGTAACCCACAACTCCACCAGCGGGGTAGCCCATTTTCTTGCCGCCTCCGAGGAGGAGGGGCTGAAGCAGGTCCGCGCCCTCCTGGGCTACCTGCCGCCAAACAACCTGGACGATCCCCCGCTGGCGGCGCCCCGCGACCCCGAGCTGGACGGGGAGGAGCTCCTGGGTATCATCCCCGGCGACAGCGACAAGCCCTACGATGTCCGCGAGGTCATCCGCCGCGTTGTCGACGGGAGCGACTTTTTCGAGGTGCACGCTCACTATGCCCGCAATGCCGTGGTCGGCTTTGCCCGCCTCACCGGCATGGCCGTGGGTATTGTGGCCAACCAGCCCCGGGTGAAGGCCGGCTGCCTCGATATCGACGCCTCGGACAAGATCGCGCGCTTTGTCCGCTTCTGCGACGCCTTCAACCTGCCCCTGGTCACATTGGTGGATGTTCCCGGCTTCCTGCCCGGGGTGGAGCAGGAGTGGGGCGGCATTATCCGGCACGGCGCCAAGATCCTCTACGCCTACGCCGAGGCCACCGTCCCCAAGATAACGTTGGTTTTGCGCAAGGCCTACGGGGGCGCTTACATCGCCATGGGCTCCCGCGCCCTGGGCGCGGACCTCTGCCTGGCCTGGCCCAGCGCGGAGATCGCGGTGATGGGGCCCGAGGCGGCGGTGCAAATTATCCACCGCCGCGAGCTGGAGAGCGCTGCGGAGCCTGAAAAGCTGCAACGCGAGCTGGCGCAGGGCTACCGCCGGCGCTTTGCCAACCCCTACATCGCTGCCGCGCGGGGCTGGATTGAAGAGGTCATCGACCCGCGGCAGACCAGGGAGTATCTCTGCCGCGCCATGGGCATGGTGAGTCAGAAGAGGGTGCAGCGGCCTCCGCGGAAGCACGGCAATATCCCCCTTTAGGGGGAGCCGGCCGCGGCCGCCGGGTCCTTGTGCGCAATCCCGGTCTATAAAAAAGGAGGAGGAATGGGCAGTGCTATGTTTCCGTTGTGGCGAGGAAAACGGGAGTAGAAAGGAATATTGCATGAATTGCGGCACCGTTCTCAAGCGCTTCTGCGCCACCGGCGGCGGGAGCTCCACAGGGCTGCCGCAGACAACATCGGCCCTGCTTTCATACCTGGGGTGGTGGATTACCGGACTGATCTTTTATTTCCTGGAACGGGATCGCTTTGTCAGGTTTCATGCCCTGCAATCCATCTACACTTTTGGCGGCATCAACCTGCTTTTGCTGCTCCTCTCACTCTTGCGCCGCCTCCTGCGGCTGCTCCTTCTCCGCACCGGCAGCGCGCTGGCGGGCTCCCTGCTGAGCCTGCTCGGCCTTCTTATGCCGCTGCTGTTTATCGGCGCTCTCCTGCTCTGGGTTGTCCTCATCGTCAAGGCCGGCCAGGGCGAAATGTACAAGCTCCCCCTGGCGGGGGACTTGGCCGAGCGGCAGCTGGGTTGAAAAGGCGTCAAAAATTGGAGCGGGAAAATGCCCTCTCCGGCACTTGACAAGTCATTTTTCTTTGGTATCATGTATATCAATATTTAAAGGCCATGAGCCAATATTAAAAAGTCCATGAAGGGGAGAGTAACCTTCCGCGGAGGCCCAGCGAGCCGGAAGCTGGTGGGAGTCCGGTGCTGAAGCGGTTGGCGAAGCGCACCCTGGAGACGGTGGTTGAAGCCGGCTTCCTGCCGGTGTGTAGGCCACCCCGGTGACCCGCCGTTACCGGGGCCGCTCGAGACAAAGAGCGGGGTGAGGGGGTTAACTGTGAAAGTTAACCAATAAAGGTGGTACCGCGGGCCTCCCGTCCTTTACGGGAGGCCTTTCCTTATAAGGAGGCTTTTCAGGTGGAAGTTGCCATTTTAGGCGCTACCGGCTATACCGGGTGCGAACTGGTGCGGCTGCTCTGCCGGCATCCCGCGGTGGAGATAACTTTTGCCAGCTCGGAAAGCAGCGCCGGCTCATCCCTGTCGCAGGTGCATCCCCAGTTTTACCGGCTGTGCGAGCTGGAGCTGCAGCCGCTGCGCCTTTCGGACATACCCGCATCGGTGGAGCTGGTTTTCTGCGCCCTGCCGCACGGCCGCTCCGCCTCCCTGGTGCCCGCGCTCCTGGCGGCGGGCAAGCGGGTCATCGACTTGAGCGCCGATTTCCGGCTGCGCGAGGCGTCGCTTTATGAAAGCTGGTACGGCCAGGTTCATCCCGCGCCGGAGCTGCTGGATAAGGCCGTCTACGGGCTGCCCGAGATCAACCGCGCGGCCATCGCTGGGGCGGAGCTCATTGCCAACCCGGGCTGCTACCCCACGGCGGCACTGCTGGCCCTGGCCCCCCTGGCGGCGGAAAAATTAATCCAGTGGGAGAGCCTGGTCATAGACGCCAAGTCGGGGGTCTCGGGAGCCGGCCGCACCCCGCGGCAGCCCTATCATTTCCCCGAGTGCACCGAAAATTTTCGCGCCTACCGCGTCGCCGGGCACCAGCATACCCCGGAGATAGAACAGTGCTTGAGCCGGTTGAGCGGCGAGGAGGCGGCGATTACCTTTACGCCCCACCTGGTCCCCATGGCCCGGGGAATTTTCTGCACCGTCTACCTGCGCCTGCGCCGCCGCTGCGGCGAGGAGCAGCTGGAGCGGCTGTACCGTGACTACTACCGCGGGCATCCTTTCGTCAGGCTCCTGCCGCCGCCGCTTCTTCCCGAAACCAGGCTGGTGCGGGGAAGCAACTACTGCGACCTGGCCCTGCGCTTCGACGAGCGCAGCGGCAGGCTCATTATCCTCTCGGCCATAGACAACCTGGTCAAGGGGGCTGCCGGGCAGGCGGTGCAAAACATGAACCTCCTGTGCGGCCTGCCCGAGGAGACGGGGCTAACCCAGCCGCCCCTCGGCTGACCGGTTCAATAAAAGAAAGATCGCCTCGCAGGGGTGATTGGATGAGCGAAAAGCTGGCTTATCGGAAAATAGAGAACGCGGGCATTACCCTGGTGCAGGGCATCCAGGCCGCGGCCGTCCACTGCGGCCTGAAGAAAAGGAAGCTCGACCTGGCCCTCGTCTACAGCTCGCGCGATTGCGCCGCGGCGGGGGTTTTTACCCGCAACCGCGTCCAGGCGGCCCCGGTCAGGCTTTGCCGCAAGGCCATAGCCGGCCCCATCCGCGCCCTGGTGGTGAACAGCGGCAACGCCAACGCCTGCACCGGTGAAGCGGGGATGCAAAACGCCCGCCGCATGGCCGCGCTGGCTGCCGCCTCCCTGGGGCTTTCTCCCGCGCAGGTGCTCGTCTGCTCCACGGGCGTCATCGGGCAGCAGCTGCCCATGGAGCTGGTGGAGAGGGGCATTGCCAGGGCGGCGGAGGCGCTCTCCGGCGAGCGGAAGGCCGGCCGCGCGGCGGCCCGCGCCATCCTCACCACCGACACCGTGGCCAAGGAGGTGGCCTACCGCGGCACTTACGGCGGGGCGACCTTCCACCTGGCGGGCATGGCCAAGGGATCGGGGATGATCTGCCCCGACATGGCCACGATGCTGGCCTTTCTGTTCACCGATCTCGCCATACCGCGCCCGCTGCTGCAGCGCCTCTTCCGGGAGGCGGTGGACCGCAGCTTCAACCTCATCACCGTGGACGGCGACACCTCCACCAACGATACGGCGCTGATCCTGGCCAACGGCGCCGCGGGTGCGCCGGAGATAACCCCCGGGAGCGAGGCCTGCCGCGCCTTTGCCGAGCTGCTGGAAGAGGCCTGCCGCGACCTGGCCTACCAGATCGTGGCCGACGGCGAGGGCGTGACCAAGGTGATCACCCTGACCCTGCAGGGGGCGCCCGACCCCCTCTCCGCCCGAATCCTGGCCCGCGCGGTGCTCAATTCGCCCCTGGTAAAGACCGCCTTCTACGGCGAAGACGCCAACTGGGGACGCATCCTGGCTGCCCTGGGCTATGCCGGGGTGGACTTTGATCCCTCCCGGGTGGATATCTACCTGGGCCCGGTGCAGGTGGCGGCAGGGGGAGAGGCGGTGCCCTTCTCGGAAAGCGAGGCCCGCGCCGTCCTGCAGCAAAAAGAGGTCCCGGTCCTTGTGCGCCTCAATGCCGGGAGTTGCTCCCTCACGGCCTGGGGTTCGGACCTGAGCCATAATTACGTTACCATCAACAGCAGCTATCGCAGCTGAAGGGGGGTGGCCCGGTGAACGCGGAAGTTTTCGACAACCTCATCTCCAAGGCGGAAGTGCTGATTGAAGCCCTCCCCTACATGCAGGCCTTTTCGGGAAAATACTTTGTCATCAAGTACGGGGGCCAGGCCATGGTCAGCGAAGAGCTTACAGCCTCGGTGGTTGCCAACATCGTTTTGCTGAAGCATATCGGGATCAAGCCCATCCTGGTGCACGGCGGGGGGAAAGAGGTCAGCGCCATGATGGAGAAGATGGGGAAGAAGCCCCGCTTCGTCGGCGGCCTGCGGGTTACCGACGACGAGACCATGGAAGTGGCCGAGATGGTGCTCCTGGGCCACGTGAATAGCCGCATTGTCAGCCTGCTCAACCGCTGCGGCGCCCGCGCCGTCGGCTTGAGCGGAGCCGATGCCGGCCTCTTCCAGGCCGTGCGCAAGGCGCCCGTTGCCTCCGTTGCTTCCCCGGGGGAAGTGGTGGATCTGGGGCGGGTAGGGGAGATTGTGCGGGTGGATACGTCGCTGATCCAAATCCTCAGCGAGAGCGGCTACATCCCGGTGGTTTCGCCCATCGCCTCAGGGCCCTCCTGGGAAAGCCTCAATGTCAATGCCGATCATGCCGCCGGCGAGCTGGCCGGGGCGCTGCCGGCGGAGAAGCTCATCATCCTCACCGACGTGGAAGGAATCTACCGCGAGACGGAGGAAGGGCGGCGGGAATTTATCTCCCGCATCACGGAGAAGGAGATCCGCGAGCTGGTGGCGGCGGGGCAGATCAACGGGGGGATGATCCCCAAGGTGGAAGCCTGCCTGAAGGCCCTGAGCAAGGGCGTTAACCGCACGCACATCATCAATGGCCGCCGGGAGCATGCCCTGATCCTGGAGATATTCACGGACGCGGGCATAGGCACCATGGTCACCCTGCAGGCCTCGTAAAGCAGGGCCGGTGGGGGCGGAGGCGCAAGGACGCCGCGCGGCGCCCGGTGCGGCGGCCGTGCGCCGCGAAGCAGGGTTGGGTTACATTGAATTGAACGGGAAGAGAAAAGCGATGACCTCAGTGGAAGAACTGGAAGCCAAGTACATGATAAACACCTACAACCGGCAGCAGGACCGTACCCCTGTCCTGGTGCGGGGGGTCGGCTGCCGCGTCTGGGACGACCGCGGCAGGGAGTACCTCGATTTTGTTGGCGGCCTTGCCGTCAACCTCCTGGGCCACTGCCACCCCCGCGTGGTGGAGGCAATCCGCCGGCAGGCCGGAGAGCTCCTCCATGCCTCCAACCTCTACTATACCCGGCCGCAGGCCGAGCTGGCGCAAGTGCTGGTGGAGCATTCCGCGGCCGGCCGGGCCTTCTTCGCCAACAGCGGCGCCGAGGCCAACGAGGCGGCGATCAAGCTTGCCCGCAAGTACCACCATCCGCGGCGCTACAAGATCATCACGGCGCAGCGCTCTTTTCACGGGCGCACCCTGGCCACGGTGACGGCCACGGGCCAGCCCAAGTACCAGCAGGGCTTTGCGCCGCTGCCGGAGGGCTTCCTGCACGCTTGCTTCAACGACCTGGCCTCCTTCGAGCAACTGGTGGACGGCGAGACGGCGGCGATCATGATCGAGCCGGTGCAGGGCGAGGGCGGGGTCCACGTGGCCGCACCCTCCTTCATCCGCGGCCTGCGGGAGCTCTGCGACCGCAGCGGCGCCCTGCTCATCTTTGACGAGGTGCAGTGCGGGCTGGGGCGCACGGGGAAGCTGTGGGCTTACGAGCACTGGGGCGTCTCGCCGGACATCCTCACCGCCGCCAAGGGGCTGGGGGGCGGGCTGCCCATAGGGGCCATGCTGGCCCGCTCCGAGGTGGCAGCGGCTTTCAAGCCGGGTGACCACGCTTCCACCTTTGGCGGGAACCCCGTCGCCTCCCAGGCGGCGCTGGCGGTGCTGGAGGTGCTCCTGGAGGATTCCTTCCTGGAGGAGGTCCGCCAGAAAGGCGGCCTGTTCATGGCCGGCCTGCAGCGCCTGGCCTCCCTCTTTCCCGCCCTGGTGAAGGAGGCGCGCGGCCTGGGGTTCATGGCCGCCCTGGAGCTGCACGAGCCGCTGGCGGGGGCGGTGCAGCAGCGCTGCCAGGACCGGGGGCTGCTGGTCAATGCCATTGGCGATCACATCCTGCGCTTTCTGCCGCCCCTCATCGCCGGCGAGGCGGAGCTGGAGCAGGCCCTGGCCATCCTGGAGGAAGTGCTCTCCGGCCAGGTTTAGCCGGCCGGATGGGGGCTGTAAAGCGGGACGAGCCCGGAATGCGGCACGGACTGCCCGGAGATGATGTCCCATGGAGGTGATGGTAAGAATCGGAGAAGGAAAGGATGTCTTGAAATACTTAATTTTGATTATATTTGAAGTGTGGACAGATAATTGCAGATGAGTCAATATACATAGCCGGTAGCAAAGAGAAAAGAGAGGTAAGCAGTTGTCATGACTTGTCGATCAAAGTTTGCTTACACCGGTCACGGTGAACCAATCGGAATCATGTTGCTTGACACCTGCCAGCCTTATATACCAGGGGACGTGGGCAATGCCGCCACGTACAATTTCCCAGTCAGATTCCAAAAGGTGCCGGGGTTAACGGTAGAGCGAATATTTAATCATGACTTGACATTAAAGGAAGCTGTTTATGAGGCCGCGGTTGAGCTTAAGAAAAACGGGGTCAGCGCTGTAACCGGCGATTGCGGCTTTTTGATCATTTATCAAAGATACCTGGCCAACCGGCTTGGACTGCCTGTTTTTCTTTCCAGCCTGCTTCAAATCTCCTTTATGCAGCACTTAATACCCGATGACGGGAAAATTGGCATCATTACAGCCAGCGCGAAGGCCCTCGACGACAGCGTGCTTCGCCTTTGCTGCAGCGACGATCTCATGGGCAGGCTGGCGATTCAAGGCCTGGAAAACAGCCCTCATTTTGCCGCGGCATTTCTTAAGGCAAAAACACCCGAGGATATCCGGTTTGAATATGAAAAGGTGGAAGAAGAAGTCGTAGCAGCCGCCTTAAATCTGGTTGAAGAGGATCCGAAAGTCAATCTTCTGCTGCTTGAATGCAGCGTTCTGCCGCCTTACGGTGATGCGGTCCAGCGAGCAACCGGCCTGCCGGTGTTTGACTTCGTCACCATGATTAACTATGTTTACGGGGCAATGGTAAAGCAAAGATTTGACAGATTTGACGGCGGCAATATCTTGAAGAGTTGGTGGTAGACCGGGAAAATCTCCGGGGAGGGCGGGCCAATTAGCTGTAGATAGTTGATGACATGCGAAACACTTTATCAATAAGTATGTATGGCGTAGGAGGCCACTTATGTTTATTCAACAGGTAATGAACGGCTTAACCATAGGCGGAGTATATGCACTGGTGGCGATCGGCTACACCCTGGTGTACGGGGTCCTGGGGATGATCAATTTCGCCCATGGCTCCATCTACACCCTTGGCGCCTACTTTGCCTGGACCGCTGTGGCTCGCCTGGGCTTTTCCCTGCCCTTGGCGTTCCTCTTCTCGCTGGCCTGCAGCGTGCTGGTGGGCGTCATCGTGGAGCGGACCGGCTACTACCCGCTGCGCCAGGCCACGGTGGAAAACCAGATTATCTGCATCTTCGGTCTTTCCATTGTGCTGGACAACCTGATCATGTTGATTTGGGGGACGGTACCCAAGTCCTTCCCCTCCGACATTGTTCCCGACTGGGTCAGCGTGGGTGTAGCCAAGTTTTCGCCCATGCAGGCCATCATCCTGCTGTTAACCCTTGTCATCCTGCTGGTGTTGTACCTGCTGGTCTACAAGACCAAGACCGGACTGGCCATGCGGGCCATTGCCCTCAACCCGGAAGCAGCCAGCCTCATGGGCATCAACATCGGGCGGCTGCGCCTGCAAACCTTCATTTTAAGCGCCATGCTGGCGGCGGCTTCTGGCACCATGATCGGCGCCTATTACAAAATTATCTCCTACAACCTGGGCCTGAGCACCGTGATTAAAGCTTTTGTCGTTTCCATTCTGGGCGGCATCGGCAACATATCCGGGGCGGTGGTAGGCGGCCTGGTACTGGGGCAGATCGAAGGGCTTGGCGCCGCCTACGTCTCCACCGGCTACAAGGATGCCTTCGCCTTCGTGGTGATGATCCTGGTGCTCATGCTGCGGCCCAACGGCTTACTGGGCACATTCACGAGAGAGAAGGTTTAGGCAATGGTGAAAGTCTTAGCTGAAACAAAAGCCCTGAAATTTCTGGACAAGCGTAGAAAGTGGCTGCTCGTTGGCGCTCTTCTTGCCGTGGCGGCGGTTTTCCCCTTCTGCGTGCAGAGCAGCTACCTGGTTCACGTGGCCAACCTGGCACTTTACTATAGCATTGTCGCCGTTAGCTTGGACATTGTCGCCGGCTTTCTTGGCGAAATCAGCTTCGGGCACGCCGGCTTTATTGCCGTGGGCGCCTATACCACCACCATCCTCAACATGCGCGTTCTCCCGGACAGCTGGATCAGCTTCTGGATTGCCCTGCTGGCCGGGGGTCTGCTGGCGGCCCTGGCCGGGGTTGTCGTCGGCATCCCGGCCATGCGCATCAGCGGCCAGTACTTTTTCGTGGTGACGATGGGCTTTGGTGAAATCATCCGCTTCATCCTGTTAAACTGGCAGTCGGTGACCAACGGCGCCTTTGGGATTACCTCCATTCCCTCACCTTCTATCGGGAACTTCGTCTTCACGGAGCGCTTCCACTATTACTACCTGTTCTTGGTTATATTGCTGCTCATGATTATAACCATATCTTTCCTGCGCTACTCCTACATCGGGCGGGCCTGGATTGCCATCCGCGAAGATGAACTGGCCGCCGAGGCCATGGGCATCCGCCTCACCTATTACAAGGTTCTTGCTTTTTCCATCTCCTCTTTCTTTGCCGGGATCGGCGGCGGGCTGCTGGGAAGCTACCTGAATTTCCTGGCTCCCTCCAATTTCCTGGCCCTGGAAAGCATCATGATCCTGGTGATGGTGCTTCTTGGCGGCTCAGGGCTGATATACGGGGCCCTCTTTGGCGCCTTCCTCATGACGGGCTTTAATGAAGTCCTGCGGCCCTTTGAGCAGTACCGCATGCTCATCATCGGCGTCCTGATGATGGTGCTCATGTTCTTGAAGCCGCGCGGCCTGCTTGGAAGAGAATGAACTCTGGCCTGGAGGTGCAGCAGATTAAGACCATGGAGAACAAGGAAACGAACCTGCCTTCATCGACCCCGGAAGCGGCCTCGCCGCTGCTCCTTGACGCCAGGGAGGTCACCATCCGTTTCGGCGGCCTTGTGGCGGTGAACAAGGTCAGCTTCCAGTTGCACGAAAACGAGATTGTGGGCTTAATCGGACCCAACGGCGCGGGCAAGACCACCCTCTTCAACGCCATCTCGGCGCAGGTGCCCCTCTCCGAAGGCTCGCTGACCTTCAGGGGGCCGGAGGGGAAGATCGACCTGACCCGCCTCCAGGCACACGACATGACCAGGATCGGCATCGCTCGCACCTTTCAGAATATCCGCATCTTCAAGCGCATGACCGTGCTGGAGAATGTGCTCGTGGGCGGCCACTGGCGCTACCGGCAGCCCGCCATTTCCATCATGCTTGGGCAGCGCGCCTACCGCGAGGAAGAAAGGAAGAGGACTGCCGAGGCCATGGAGCTGCTGGAGCTTCTGGGCCTGGCCCGGTATGCTCACGATCCGGCCCGCAGCCTGCCCTATGGCTTGCAGCGCCGGCTGGAGATTGCCCGGGCCCTGGCTACCCGGCCGCGCCTGCTGCTGATCGATGAGCCTTCCGCGGGAATGAACGACCAGGAGACGATGGAGCTCGTTGACTTTATCCAGAACATCCGCCGGCAGTTTGGCCTTACCGTTTTCCTCATCGAGCATGACATGAAGTTTGTCATGAGCTTCTCCCAGAGGATTATTGTTCTCAGCAGCGGTAAAAAAATAGCCGAGGGCACCCCGGCAGAGGTGCAGCGCCATCCCCTGGTCATCGAAGCTTACCTTGGCGAGGAGATGGACTATGCTTAGAGTCGAAAGCATCGAAGTTGGCTACACCGAGCGGCCCGTGTTGAAAGATTTAAGCCTCCATGTCGAGGAGGGCAGCATCGCTGCAGTCCTGGGGGCCAACGGCGCCGGCAAAACCACCCTGCTGCGCACAATCATGGGCCTGCTGCACCCGGGCCGGGGGAGGATTCTCTTCCAGGGAGAGAAGATCTCGCATCTACCTGCGCACGAGATTGTCAAGCGGGGCATCTCCATGATCCCGGAAGGACGCCAGGTGTTTTCGCGCTTAAACGTGCTGGAAAACCTGCGCCTGGGCGCCTACCTGGAAAAAAGCAAGGCGCAGGTCCAGTCCGACCTGGAGCAGGTCCTGGAGCTGTTTCCGGTGCTTAAAGAGCGCCTGATGCAGCCCGCGGGCTCGCTCAGCGGGGGGGAGCAGCAGATGCTGGCCATCGGCCGCGCCCTCATGAGCCGCCCCAGGCTGCTGCTTCTCGATGAACCCTCCATGGGGCTGGCTCCCAAGCTGGTCACCCAGATTTACCGCATCATTGCCACCATTCACAAGCAGGGGACCACGGTGCTGCTGGTGGAGCAGAATGCCCGCATGGCCCTCAAGGTGGCCCAGCAGGCTTACGTTCTTGAAAATGGAAGACTGGCCCTGGGCGGCCCGGCGGAGGAGCTGGCCAGGGATGATCGCGTTCGCAAGATCTACCTGGGGGAGGCCTAGCCGGCCCCGGGATATTTCTCTTCCATGAAGGAGCGTGATGGCGAAGCAAAGTACAACAATCTATCCCGTGCGATTGTGGCAAACGCAATTCCAGTCTATCCGGAGGAGGAAACATGATGCTTAAAAAGATGAAGAAGATGCTTATTTACCTTTCCTTGCTTTCGGCCATCTGCCTGGTTTTGGGCAGCTGCGCGCCGGCGGAAGAAGCTTCCGGCGATACGATTAAGATCGCCACGGTGGGCCCCATTACCGGTGATGCGGCTGTTTGGGGAACCCAGCAGCAGCAGGGGGTGGAACTGGCTATCGACGACATCAATGCCAACGGTGGGCTGTTGGGCAAGCAGGTGGAGCTGGTTCCACTGGATGATAAGGGCGACCCCAAGGAAGCCGTCAGCGTGGCCCAGCGCATCGTCGATGATCCCAGCATTTCGGCGGTAATTGGTCACCTGTTAAGCGGTTCCACTATTGCCGCCGGTCCCATTTACACCAAGGGAAAAGTGCCGCTGATGGCTGTTGCCGCTACCAATCCCAAGGTCGTCGAAGAAGGCGGTGAATATGTATTTCGCATCAATATGAGCGATGCCACGGCCGGTGCCGACATGGCCAGCTATGTCGTGGGTAAGCTGGGCAAAAAGAAAATTGCCGTGTTGCGCAGCCAGGATGAATATGCCCAGGGGGTCTTTGAAGCCTTCAAGGCTAGGGCAGAAGAGCTTGGTGCAACTATCGTTTCAGATCAGAAATTTGTTGCCGGGCAAGATAAGGATTTTTCGGTAATGTTAACCAATATCAAAAAGGTCAACCCCGATCTTATTTTTGCGGACACCTTGGCGGCCGATGCTGCCCTTATTGCCCAGCAGAAGGCCACCCTGGGGATTGATACTCCGCTTATAATCCCGGACGGCGCGACCGAACCCACCTTTATCGAACTGGCTGGGGAAGCGGCCGAGGGCACCATCGCCTTCTCCTACTTCGATCCCACCATCGATGACCCGAAAATTGCTGTGTTAATGGAGAAATATCGGAACAAGTACGGCCGGGAGATTCTCACCTATGTGCCTTATGCCTACGACGCCATGATGGCCATTGCCGAGGCCATCAAGATAGCCAACAGCACCGACCGGGAAGCCATCCGCGACGCCCTGGAGCAGGTAAACTATCCTGACGGCGTGACGGGCGTCATCTCCTTTAAGAACCGCGACCGGGCCGTGGGCTGGAGCGTGGTCCTCAAGGTGGAGAACGGCAAGTTCGTCTACGTGGAGAAGAGCAATTAACGTTTGTGTCAAAGGGCTGTTCTTTTGCCGTGAACCTGGCAGGCTGCAGAGCCTGCCAGGTTCGCCATGGCCCCAAGTAGAGAAAATAAAGAAAGGAAAGAAGGTAGTTGCGGTGAACGAGCCCAAGATCTTTTTTGGCGCCGCCGATGCCCCTAAGCGCATCGCCATCCTGGGCGTCCCCTTCGACAGCGCCTCCACCCTGGGCTGGCCCGGCGCGCGCTACGCCCCGGCCCGCATCCGCACGGCCCTGGGTTGGAATCTTAACCGGGTGCAGGACGGAGCCTTCTATGATGTGGACGCCGGGCGAGTTATCTGCATGAACGATTATGCCGTCGTCGACTACGGCGACTGTTTTGTCCACGGCGCCGATCACCTGAAGACGCTGGAAAATGCCCGGCAGCTCATGGCCGCTGCGCTTCAGGCGGGCGCCTTTCCCATTGCCCTCGGTGGCGCCCACGAAGTCTCCATTCCCCTGCTGCAGGCTTTTCACGACTGCACCGAGGGTCCGCTGGGCATCATCCACGTGGATGCCCATCTTGACCTGGTGGATGAGAATCCGCGCCAGGGCCGCCACTCGGGCTCCAGCCCCATGCGGCGCGCCCTGGAGATGGGCCGCTACAGCCCGCAGCGCCTGGTCCAGGTGGGCGTGCGCGGCTTCAACTACGCCCATCAATACGACTACATCCAGCGCATGGGCATCCACCATGTTACCGCCTCCCGCTTCCATGAGATCGGCGCCAAGGAGGCGGCGCAGCTGGCCCTGGAAAAAGCGGCAGCCGGCGGGGCCAGGGTCTATCTAAGCCTGGACATCGATGTATTTGACTACCCCTTCGCCCCGGGAGCGGGCGCCGACGAGGCTGGCGGGCTCATCTCCGCCCAGGTGCTGCAGTTTCTGCGCGAGGTGGCGCCGCACATTGGAGCCATGGACATTGTCGAGGTGAACCCGCTCATTGACCGGCGGGATGTTACCAGCAGCCTGGCGGCCCAGATCATCTTTACTGTCATCGCCGCCCGCGTGGCTGCAGGCGTTTAGGTCTTTGCCGGCCGGCGGCGGGACAGGGCCGGCGGGCCAGGCCTAGAATAATAGAAATGATAAAAGAAGGTAGACAGCATGCTTAAAGCGGACGTGGTGATCATTGGCAGCGGCGGCGCCGGGGCGCGCGCCGCGGTGGAGGTGGCCCGGCGGGGCTTGAAGCCGCTCATCCTCACCAAGGGCAAAATGGGGCGAAGCGGCGCCACCGTGGCGGCCATCGCCGACTTTGAGGTGGACTCCAGGAGCGCCACGGAAATCCTCGGCTTGAGGGGCGACCCCAGGGACAGCAAGGAAAAGTTTTTTGAAGACACCCTCGCCGCCGGCGGCTACCTTAACAACCAGAAAATCCTGGAGCGTCATGTCAACGAGATTCCCGAAATTGCCCGGGAATTGCTGGAGCAGGGCCTGAAGGTGGCCCCGGAGCTGTCGCAGGCCCCTGGCCAGAGCTACCCCAGGAGCGTTATTACTACCGGCGCCAGGCTCGTGCGGGTGCTCCACAAGATGTGCCGCGAGGCAAAGGTGGCCGTTTACGAGCATTTCATGGCCACCGACCTGGTGAAAAAGGACGACCGGGTGGTGGGCGTGGTGGGGCTCGACCTCTCCACCGGCCAGTTCGTGGAGATTGCCGCCAGGGCGGTGATCCTGGCCACCGGCGGGGGCATGCAGATGTACCGCTATACCACGGCCCCCGATGAGCTCACCGGCGACGGCCACGCCATGGCCTTCCGCGCCGGCGCCACCTTCGTCGACCTGGAGATGATCCAGTTCATGGGCGGGGTCATGCTGGCCCCGCCGGCCGTGGAAGGCATCTGCTTCGGCTTCACCCTTTGCGCCGATGTAAACCCCCTGGGCTGCTGGCTGCTCAACAAGTTCGGGGTGCGCTTCATGGAAGCCGTCGATCCCCTGCACAAGGAATTCGTGACCCGGGACAAGCTGGCCCTTGCCATCGCCACGGAGGTGTTTGAGGGAAGGGGCACGGAGCGCGGCGGCGTCTACCTCTCCGTGTCGCATCTCCCCCGTCAGGTGGTGGACAACTACCCCCAGCACAAGAATGTCCCCTGGCTTTCCCCCGACTGGGAGATGTACGGCTTCAGCTTCAAGCAGATCATGGAAGAAGCCAAGGCCGGCCAGGCGCTGGAGATAGGCGTGGCCAGCCACTTCTTCTGCGGCGGGGTCAGGGTGGACGAAAACGGCTTCACGGGAATCCCCGGCCTCTACGCCGCCGGCGAGGTTACCGGCGGGACGCAGGGGGGGAACAGGCTCAGCGGCAACGCGCTGACGCAGGTCCTGGTCCAGGGGCGGGCCGCCGGCACCGCCGCGGCCGCTTTTGCCAGGACCGTTGGCTTTGGTGACTTTCCCCGGGGCCTGAGCGGCTTTGCCGGGCGAGTCTATGCGCCGTTGGAGCGCCGGGGCATCTCCCCCTTTGAAATGCGAAAGGCCTTGCAGAAACTATGCTGGGAGAAGCTGGGCGTTGTGCGCACGGAGCAGTCGCTGCAATGCCTCCTGGAGCAGCTCGCGGCCTATAAAAAGGAGCTGCCCCATGTGGGCTGCAGGGCGAAGAACAGGGTCTACAACCGGGAATGGATGGAGGCGCTGCAGCTGGAAAATCTCATCACCCTGGCCGAACTGGTGGCCATGAGCGCACTGCAGCGCCGGGAAAGCAGGGGAGTGCATTACCGGCGCGATTTTCCCGCGGCCAACTACGGGGCCTTTACCATGAACAACATCCTGGAGAACAAAGAGGGGCGGGTTGCCGCCCGCTTTGAGCCGGTGGTGGCCACGCGGGTGGCTCCGCCAGGGGAGGATGCGAACCATGGGTGAGAAAAAAACGGTCAGAGTTAAGGTGTTTAGATTCGACCCCGCGGCGGACAGGGAGCCGCACTACGATACCTTTGAGCTGGAGGCGCAGAAGGGATTCAGCATTTACAACGCCCTGGAATACATCGTGGAAAACCTTGACCCCACCCTGGCTTTTTACGCCTCCTGCCGCATCGGCGCCTGCATGGGCTGCCTGGCGCGGGTCAACGGGAAAGTGGTGCGCACCTGCACGACCATGCTGGAAGAAGATGTGGTCATTGAGCCGGTAAAAAAAGAGCAGGTCATGCGAGACCTGGTGGTGAAAGGGCGGCCGCTTCCCGAAGATATCCTGCAGGCTTAGGCTGCTGAAGCCTGCGGCGGAAGATTCGACCCCAACGCAAGAACCCCCTCCCCCGGCGGCCCGGGGAAGGGGGTAAAGGGGCTGTTCCTCAGGGCAAGGGAGCAGCCCCTGGCAATCCGCCCATGCTCACTGCTGCCCGGCCTGCTGGGCGGCTTTCTTCTCCTCCTCTTCCCGCAGGACGCGGCGCAGGATTTTGCCCACCATCGTCTTCGGCAGCTCGTCGCGGAACTCCACCAGCTTAGGCACCTTGTAGGCGGCCAGGTTGGCCTTGCAGAACTCGATGACTTCTTCCTCGGTAAGCTTTTCCCCCTCTTTGACGACAACGTAAGCTTTCAGGGTTTCTCCGCGATAGGGGTCCTTGATCCCGGCCACGGCGGCCTCCAAAATCTTCGGGTGGGTGAAGAGGACTTCCTCGATATCGCGCGGGTAGATGTTGTAACCGCCGGCGATAACCATGTCTTTCTTCCGGTCCACGATGTAGGTGTAGCCCTCTTCGTCTACCTTGGCGATATCCCCGGTGTAGAGCCAGCCGTCGCGCAGGCTGTTCTTGGTTTCCTCGGGCATGTTGTGATAACCTTCCATCACCTGCGGGCCGCGGATGCACAGCTCGCCCACTTCGCCGACGGGCAGCTCCCGTTCGCCTGTTTCCACGTCCACAATTTTTATCTCCGTGTCGGGGAAGGGGAGGCCGATGCTGCCGATAACGTTCTTGCCGTAGATGGGGTTGCAATGGGTCACCGGCGAAGCTTCCGAGAGACCGTAGCCTTCCACCAGCTTGCCGCCGGTGTTCGCTTCAAACTGCTTCTGCACTTCCACCGGCAGCGGCGCCGCGCCGCTGATGCAGATGCGGATGGACTTGATGTCGTGTTTATGGAGGTTGGGAGCGTTGTTGATGGCCACGTACATGGTCGGCACGCCGGGGAAGAGCGTGGGCTTCTCCTTGTCGATGGTCTTGAGCACATCTTCAAGAACAAAGCGGGGCAGCAGAACCGCTTTGCAGCCAAAAAAGAGCGGCATGTTCAGCGCGGTGGTCATCCCGTAGCTGTGGAAGAAGGGGAGCACAGCCAGGACGATCTCTTTGCCCTCCTGGAGATCGGAGCACCAGTACCTTACCTGCATGGCATTGGCCAGGAGGTTGCGGTGCTGCAGGACGGCGCCCTTGGATACCCCGGTGGAGCCCCCGGTGTACATGAACAACGCCCTGTCCTCGGGAAGCACCTCCACCGGCTTGGGCGATTCGCCTTTCCGGGCCTTGAGCAGGTCGAGGAAGGAGTGATCTTCCGGGGCCAGCTTCACCCGGTCGCCTTCCTTTTTCTCTTTGGCGACAGTGTAGAGAAAGCGCAGCATGCCGGGGAAGAAGTCCTTGATATTGGTGACAATAATATTTTTCAGGCCTGTCTGGGGCTGGATCTCCTTGATGGTATTGTAAAAGCGAGTCATGGTAACAATTGTTTCCGCCCCGGAGTCATTGAGCTGGTAGCTGAGCTCGCGGGCCACGTACATGGGGTTGCAGGGGACGACGATGGCCCCGATGGCCAGCGCTCCGTAGTAAGCGATGGGGAACTGGATGCAGTTGGGCAGGTGAATGGCCACCCGGTCGCCCTTTTTCACGCCCAGCCCCTGGAGGGCGGCGGCGAAGGCGTCGACCTGCGCTAGGAGTTCGCGGTAGGTGAGGACGCGCCCCATGAAGGATACGGCGGGGTTGGAGGCATAGCGCTCGGCAGCCTGCTTGAACATCTGGTAGAGGGACACCTTGGGATAATCAATGGTATGGGGCACGCCGGGTTCATAATTCTTTAACCAGACTTTCTCCACCTTTCAGCCTCCTTTCTTGAAGATGAATGGTACACAATCAAAGGAGCAGCGTGGAAATATGCACCTCCTTAAAATGAATAAAATAAACTTTTATGCCCCGGCGGCAGCGGCCGCAAGGGGGCCGGGTTGCCGCTAAAATATAATATTCGGCATCATTCACATTATTCCTGCAAAAGAATATTTTCCGAAGATAAAATTTAAAAAAATAATTCTTACAACACTTCTATAAAAAACCACACAATCATGCCTATCTCCAGGATTAGTTTAATCGCGGCGCCGCTCCAGAAGCCGATCACCGCGCCCAGCCCGGAGCGCAGGGCGTTTTCGGGCTGTCGCGTAAGGATAAGCTCGAAGAGCACCGCGCCGGCAAAGGGTCCCACCAGCAGGCCGATGGGGAAGAAAAACAGCCCCACCACCAGTCCCAGGAGAGCGCCCAGGGCGGCGGCCTTGGAGGCGCCGAAGTAGCGGCTGCCCAGGGCCGTGGCCAGGTAGTCCACTCCTAGGACCGCAACAGCAAGCAGCCCCTGCAGGAGATAGAAAAGCCAGCCCAGCTTTTCGAAGCCGGTCATGATCCCGAAGATGAGCATCCCCAGCCAGATGAGCGGCGCCCCGGGCAGCACGGGGGCGAAAGTGCCCACGATGCCGACCGCAAAGAAGAGGGAGGCGATGACAAAGGCGGCGATGACCATTTAAGTCACCTCGGTTAATTAAATGTCTGATTGGCTTTTATCATAACATATATTTCACTATGGGCTTAAATTTTTTTAGGGGGGAGGGGCCATGAAGAGACGCCTGCCGGGGGCGGCGGGGTTGATCCTTTTTTTGCTGTTATTTTTTTGCGGCTGCTCTCTACTGGAGCTGGGGCCGCAGTCCAGCCCCGAAAAATTGATGGAGACCTACCTGGAGGCTCTAAAAAATGATGATCTTGAGACCATGCTGCGCCTGGCCGCCGAACCGGAGGAGAACGAAGAGGAGCTGGCTTTCTTGCAAAAATTCATCGAGATGATGGAAGTGGAGAGCTACAGCATCGACAGGGTGGACTATCTTTCAAAAAGCGAGGCGGCTGTCACCATTTCCCTGTCCCTGCGGCTGATGGAGCAGGAGAAGGCGCTCACGGACAGCGTCAAGGTGGTGCAAAAAGGGGGAAAATGGTATCTTCGCGAAAGGCTTCTCGAGGAGTAGTAAAGTGCATCGCACCGGTAAAGGCGGTGCCCGCTGCCGGAGGAAGCTGGGATTGGTGGGGGAGGCGGAGGCTTTAAAATATGGCAGTTAATATAGTATAATTAAGCAGATAAGCAAGCAGCGGGAGAGGAGGGTGGCCCCATGGAAAACTGGCCCGAAGTAGCGCTCCAACACCTTGCCGATGCCCTTTTCATTGCCGACCGCTCCCATAAGGTGGCCTGGTTGAACCGCAATGCCGAGGAGCTCTTTGGAACAACCCTGGAGGAGGCCCGCGGCAAGCCCCTGGCCGAGGTCACGGGCATAGAGCAGCTCTCTTCCCTGCTGGATGATCATTTTGAACGGGAAGACCACCTTGAACCTCTCGCCGAGAAGGCCGAGGCCGCAATTAAGCCCAGCGGCAGGCGCTATTATTTCAAGGTAACGGTGTCCCGCCTGCAAGCTCCCGGCGGCTTTGACGGGGCCCTGGTGCAGCTTACGGACATAACCCGTTTCCACGAGATGGAGAAATTCAAGGATGATTACATCTCCATTATCTCGCACGAGTTCCGCACCCCCCTGACTTCCATCGTCCTGGGCGTGGAGATGCTGCGAAGCGGCCTTTTGGGAGAGCTTAATCCCCGCGGCCGGGAGATCTTTGACGCCATCGGCGAAGACTGCCACCGCCTGACCAAGCTGGTGGACAACTTGCTGGAGCTCTCGCGCATCGAGTCGGGGACCATCTACATCCAGGCCGAGCCCGTCGATGCGGCGGACCTGGTTCGCGAGGCGGTGCGGCCGTTGCGGCTCCAGGCTGAGAAGAAGGGGATCGCCCTGGTTACGGACATCCCCGCCACGCTGCCCCCCGTTGCCGCCGATTTTAACAAGGCGGTCTGGGTTCTCACCAACCTCATCGGCAACGCCCTGCGCTATACCGAGCCCGGGGGGACGATCACTGTTCAAGTGAGGAGGGGCATGCGGCGGCTCTACTTCTCCGTCCGGGATACGGGCTGCGGCATCCCCGGGGAATACCGCGACCGCATCTTCGAGAAGTTTATCCAGGTACGCGATCCCGAGAAGAGAAGGGGCGGGGCCGGCCTGGGCCTGGCCATCGCCAAGGAGATTGTCACCGCCCATGGCGGGGAGATTTGGGTGGAAAGCGAAGTGGGCAAGGGTTCTACGTTTACCTTTACATTTCCCATTTTTCGCCGCGAAGGAACGCTAGGTTGAAAGCGGCGCTGGAAAAGGAGGCAGTGACATGGGTAAAAACATACTACTCGTCGAAGATGAAAAAAATATCATCCTTGGTGTGCGCACCTGCCTCGATGCGGTGGGCTACGAGGTCGAGGTGGCCGAGAACGGGGAGACGGCCCTGGAAGCAGTGCGCCGGAAGAAGCCGGATCTCATCCTGCTGGACCTGGTTATGCCCAAGTGCGATGGTTTTGAGGTGCTTGAACATTTGAAGAGCGATCCCGGGACCAGCGATATTCCCGTGGTTGTCCTTACCGCAAAGGCAGGGGAAGAGGACCGCGAAAGAGCCATGGGCCTGGGCGCGGCTGCCTACATGACCAAGCCCTTCCGGCCCCAAGAGCTCTGGGATGTGCTGAAAAAGTTCCTTCCCGATGCCGATGCCCAGTAAGAGAAAAGGGTAGTGGCAGCCATGGGCTGCAGGCACCGGTGGGGAAGAGGGAGGGTGAAAGGATGCGCACCGGCTGCGGCAAGAGCGGCAGGAAAAAAATAGTTGTCGCACCCAATGCCTTTAAGGGCTCGCTCGATGCTCCCGGAGTCGCCGCCGCCCTGGCCAGGGGAGTGAGGGCGGCCGGCGGCGGCTGGGAGGTGGTGCCGCTGCCCCTGGCCGACGGGGGCGACGGGACCACGGCCTGCATTGTCAGCGCCACGGGAGGAAAGATGTTCAAGAAGACGGTCACCGGCCCCCTGGGCGAGCCGGTGGAGGCCTTCTGGGGCCTTGCCGGCGACGGCTCCACCGCCGTGGTGGAAGTGGCCGCAGCCTCGGGGATGGCTCGCCTCCCCCGGAAGAGTCTCGATCCCATGCGCGCGACCAGCTACGGCACGGGAGAGCTCATCCTGGCCGCCCTTGAAAGCGGCTGCCGCAGGCTTTTCCTGGGCCTGGGCGGCAGCGCCACCTGCGACGCCGGGGCCGGCATTCTCCAGGCGCTGGGCGTGGAGCTGCTGGATGGAGCGGGAAGACCGCTGCCCCGGGGCGGCGGCTCCTTGAAGGAGCTCGCCACCATTTCGCATGAGCGGCTCTCGCCGCGCCTGCGCGGGGTGGAGCTCATCGTGGGCTATGACGTGGCCAACACCCTTTACGGCCCCGAAGGGGCCGCTTACGTCTACGCGCCGCAGAAGGGGGCTCGGCCGGAGCAGCTGCCTCTGCTGGACGAGGGGCTGCGCCATTTTGCCGACGTGGTGAAGAAGGAGCTGGGCGCTGATATCGGCACCCTTCGCGGCGGCGGCGCCGCCGGCGGCATCGGCGCGGGGCTGGCCGGCGTTCTCGGGGCGAAGCTGGTCCCGGGGGCGGAGGAGATCATGGAAATTGTGGGCCTGCGCGCGCTGCTTGAGTCAGGCGAGGTGGGCCTGGTGATTACCGGCGAGGGCGAAATCAACGCCCAGACCCTTTACGGGAAGGTGCCCGTGGCCGTCTCGCGCATGGCGAAGCGCTTTGGCGTGCCCGTCCTCGTCCTGGCCGGTGGCGTGAAGCTGGACCTGGAGGCGGCCCGCCGCGAGGGAATAACCACCATGCTCTCCATTACCGACGGTCCCATGTCCCTGGATGAGGCCATGGCGCGGACCGCAGAGCTGCTGGAAAGCACCGCCCGCCGGGTCATGGAACTGGTGCGGGTAAACCTCTAACCATACCCCCGAATAGGACAATAGGTACGTACCTTCTTCTCCCACTTTGGTTTCAGGCCGTGCCTGCCCGGCCCTAAAAAAAATCCCCCTTGGAAAAGGGGGACGGGGAGATTTAAGTATTTTCCAGCCAATGGGGCCGGTGCTTTGACGTTTGAGGGAACAGGGGCTGCCCTGGGGACAGCTGATGGCATGTATTTTGGGCGGCCATGCGCGCCTCCAAGGCGTACCGTGAAGGGAGGGGCGTGCCTCCTTCTACATGGGGCGGGCGGGGCGGTGCCTCGCCCCTGCGCCTTTTGCGAAACCAATTACCCCCAGGGCTTGTAGTAGCGGCTCATGAGCCGCCCCCTACGATCCTGGTGTGAGAAACCGTGTGCGTCCCAATCTTGTTCCACTTTCTTCAGTCAAGGCTCTTCTGCAGCAGCCGGGCCAGGCGCATGGCCTCTGCCTCTCCGTTAGGATGATAAACGGCAGCTTTCACGGCGCTGAAGATGCGGCCGGCTGTTTTTTCGAGTTCCGCACGGCTAAGGCGATTCTCTTTCCCAGCGGCCGCAGCCTTTTGCGAGACCTCCTTCAAAAGGGGGGCAAGGGAGGGGAAATGGGGCTGCAGCTCCTCCCAGGGTAGCTTTTCCCAGGGCACTTCTTCCGCCTGCAGGGCGCCGCTCAGCGCCGGGTAGCGCCGCTCCATTTCCTCCTGGAGTTCCTCCAGTGCATGCCGGCTCATGGCCGCGTCAAGGAGGTAGCCGGCCTTTTCGATGTTCTCTCGCCCGCCCTCCAGGCGGTCCACCAGAACGTAAATAGCGCTGACGCTGCCCCCGGCCTCCTCCACGGCGGAGGCGGCCGCCAGGACCGATGCTCCCGTGGTCAAGACGTCATCGACGATTACCGCCCGCATACCGCGGTAAAAGGGGCCTTCAATGCGCGACCTGGTCCCGTGGCCTTTCGCCTCCTTGCGCACGATGAACGAGGCCAAGGGAGTGAACGAGGGCGGGGCCTCCTTTCTTTGGGCCCACACGTGGCTAAGCACCGCTGCGCCGGCGGCGATGGGATCGGCGCCCAGGGTCAGTCCGCCTATGGCCTCGGCCTGGATGTGGCGCTGCTGCAGGGAGGTGAGGATATACTGCGCCGTAAGGCCAAGCCCCTCTGGAGCCATGGTCACCTGCTTGCCGTCGATGTAGTAGCTGCTGCGGCGGCCTGATGAGAGGATAAAGCTGCCCCTGCGGTAGGAGTATATGTACGTCCACAGGAGCAGTTTGTGCCTTAATTCGTCAAGGGCTGGACAATTCATTGCGGGCCTCCCAAGCATGGAAAAGGTTAATGTTTTTTATGTATTATACCATTAAAGCCTCTTTGCGGCTTTTTAGCAGAAGCTTTT
>JAAZIN010000086.1 GCA_012800855.1 Bacillota bacterium | reverse complement strand
TTTTACCAACTGTTCCACTACGTTAACTCTCCTGGCTTCCTTCGGCTTCAAGAAAATGTCTCCTCCCATAATGGTGACATTATCTCAGACCGCTTATATGGTGACAATATCACTGTCCGATCACAATTATAGGCATCAGTGATTGAAAATGTCAACAATTATTGATATATTTTTGATAAGTCCATACCTTTCATGGTATAATGATTTTACAAATTTAAATGGGAAGCGGTGAAGCATGGACATTCTGTCGACGGTTGCCGATAAGTTAAAGGATCCCACGGTGATGGAACAGCTGGGCAAAAAAGCGGGAGCCAGGCCTGACCAGGTCGGCAAGCTTGCTCAAAATGCCCTGCCGCTTTTGCTGAAGACGATGCAGCAAAATGCCAGCACCCCCGAGGGCGCCAAATCCCTGGAAAAAGCTCTCCGGGATCACCAGGACGATCCGGTAGAAGACGTGTTCAATTTCTTGCAGGGCGTGGATATCGAAGACGGGGCCAAGATCCTGGGGCACATATTCTCCAGTAAAAAGGAGCAGGTTCAGAAGGACCTGGCCGGGAAAACGGGGTTGACTGTCGAACAGGTGGTAGCAGTGCTAACCCAGCTGGCGCCTCTCGTGCTGGGAGCGCTGGGCAATGAGAAGAAGAAGAAAGAGAAAGAAAAAAGTTCAGCCGGCGACCTGGGGGATCTCTTGGGGGGCCTGCTCGGCAGCCTGCTTAAGTAAGCCTGCCTAACAAAGCGGCCTTGGTAAAAAAAGGGCTTCAGCTTGCGCCGAAGCCCTTTTTTTTTATGCTATATTCTAGTATTAGGCAAGCGCCTCCGCCAGCTCCTCCAGCAGGCCGGCCAGCGTCTCCTTGGCGTCGCCCAGGCAGAGGCGCACATGCTTCATCTTGTAGAGGGGGTTATCCACCCCCGAGTAGCCCGGCTTGAGATCAAGGTTGTAGACGAACACATGCTTTGCCTCCTCCACCTTGAGCACAGGCATCCCGTAAATGGGCGTTCCCTCCACCGTGTTCGCCGCCGGGTTGACCACGTCACAGGCGCCGACGACCACGGCCAGGTCGGCGGTGGCAAACTCGGGGTTGATTTGCTCCATTTCGCAAAGCCTGTCGTAGGGAATGTCCACCTCCGCCAGGAGGACATTCATGTGCCCGGGCATCCTGCCGGCGACGGGATGGATGGCGAACTTCACCTCCACCCCCCTGGCTTCCCAGAAATCGAAAAGCTCCTTCACCTTGCCCTGGGCCTGGGCCAGGGCCATGCCGTAGCCGGGCACGATGATGACCTTGCGCGCCTGGGCCAGGATCTGCTTGTAAGAGATCTCTTCTCCGGTCTCCGGCTTCTCTTCGCTTTCCGGCGCTGCTTCGCCGGCTCCAGGCTGGTAGGCGGCAATGGAGCCGCTAAGAACATGGGCCAGCGAGCGGTTCATGGCGCGGCACATGATCTGCGTGAGGATAAGCCCCGAGGCACCCACGATGGCGCCTACGGCCACCAGCAGGGGCTCCTCGATGGTGAAGCCGCAGATGGCCCCGGCAAGGCCGGAAAAGGAGTTCAGCAGGGAGATGGTTATGGGCATGTCCGCGCCGCCCACGCGAATGGCCATGAGGATGCCGTAGATGAGGGCAACGAGGACCACGGCGACGGAGAAGGCCGTGGCCGGGGAGTTTCCGGCAAAAAGAGCGGCCGCGGCCAGCGCCAGCATAAGGGCGATGGAGCCGCCGGCCAGGAAGGAGTGTCCCCTTAAGACCACCGGCCGCTGGGCGATGCGCCGGTCCAGCTTCAGGGCGGCGACGATGCTGCCGCTCAGGGTCACCCCGCCGACGATGAGGGCCAGCTGGCTGCTAACGCGGTTGAAAGGAGCCATGGCCGCGTATTTTTCCACGATCTCAATCAGTGCCACCAGGGCCGAGGCGCCGCCGCCCAGCCCGTTGAGCAGGGCTACCATCTGGGGCATCTGCAGCATCGTGGCCCTGACGGCGAGGTAGTAGCCGATGGCGCCGCCAATGACTATGCCCGCCCAGAGCAGGGGGAGGCTGATAATTTTTTCAGTCCAGAGAACGAGCAGCACGGCGGCAAGCATGCTCACGGCGCTGAGGCGGTTTCCCCGGACGGCGGTCCGGGGCGAGCTCATCCACCTGATTCCCAGGAGAACCAGCGCGCAGAGAACGATGGAAACGGCAATATAAATTGTTCGCTCCATGGGCCATGCTCCCTCCTACTGCTTGAACATTTTCAGCATCCGGTCGGTGACGACAAAGCCGCCCACCAGGTTGATGGAAGCCATGACAATGGCGATAAAGCCCAGCAGGCGGCTTCCGCTGGCTGCCGCGGCGGCGGTGGCGACCAGCGAACCGAGGATGGTGACCCCCGAGATGGCGTTGGTCCCTGACATCAGGGGAGTGTGCAGCAACGAGGGCACCTCTCTTATGATCCTGTATCCCAGCACAGCGGCCAGCACAAAAAGGGCGATCAATAAAAGCGGGTTCATTTTAACCTCCTACGCTTTCTTTTTTCTCGAAGGGGGGCTAAGCAAGCCCCATGGCCTCCCTGGCCCCGGCGTGCAGGAGTTCCCCGTCCCTGGTGACTATGGAGGAGGCGATGATCTCGTCCCCCAGGTCCAGTTCAATTTTGCCTTCCTTGATGAAATAGGAGACATAGTTAAAGATGTTCTTGGACAGCATGTACGTGGAGCTGGCCGGGACGAGGCCGGGGATGTTCTTAGTCCCGTCAATGCTCACGCCGTACTTCTCAATGACTTCGCCGCCCACGGTGAGCTCGCAGTTGCCGCCCTGGTCGACGGCCACATCGACAATGGCCGAACCCGGGGCCATGGAGCGGACCATCTCTTCGGTGAGCAGTACGGGGGCCAGCCTGCCGGGAACCAGCGCCGTGGAGATGATAATGTCGGCCTTGGCGACGGCCTCGGCGATGGCCTCCCGCTCCTTGAGCAGCCATTCCTGGGGCAGGTGCTTTGCATAGCCCCCCTCGCCGATGGCCACCTCGGGAGGAACACCCGTCTCAATGATCTTCGCACCCAGGCTCTTGGCGTGCTCCGCCGCCTCGGGGCGGATGTCCACGGCGTAAACCACGGCGCCCAGCCTCCTGGCCGTAGCCACCGCCTGCAGGCCGGCCACGCCGGTGCCGATAACCAGGACGTTTGCCGGCTGGATCATCCCCACCGCCGAAGCTATCATGGGCAGGAACTTGGGCACCCGGTTGGCGGCCATGAGCACGGCCTTGTAGCCGGCGACGGTGCTCATGGAAGTGAGGGCATCCATGGCCTGCGCCCGCGAAATGCGGGGAATGCCGTCCAGCGTGAGGGCGGTGATTCCTTGATCCGCCAGCTTCCGCACCATCTCGTGGTTGTCGGGAGCGGCGGGATGGAGGAATGCCACCAGGACCTGGCCCCGCGGCATCATTTCCACTTCATGTTTATTCTTCTCAGGGTTAAACAGCGGCTCCTTGGCTTTCAAGATCACGTCGGACTGGGCGTAGATCTCGGCTACGTCCTCGACGATGCGGGCGCCGGCTTTACGGTAGTCATCGTCCATGATAAAGGCTCCCTCGCCGGCCCCCTTCTCCACCAGTACCGCTGCTCCTCCAGACACCAGCTTCTCCACGGTTTCAGGAATGGCGGCAACGCGTCTTTCTCCGGGCATTATCTCCTTGGGGATGCCGAAAACAAGACCCTTGAACTGCATTGGCCATACCTCCTTGGAATAATAATGTCACCTGGCAGCAGTTTCTTAAGCTGATTCTATCTTCTATAACTTTATACAAAATCCTGTTTTCTGGATATGGTTAGGCTTTTTGCCGCTCCCTGGCTTCCCGCCGCCTGGCAACCAGGTCCATGGCCTCCGCGGCCAGCCTGGTAATGAGGAAGGCCAGGGAGAAGCGCACCAGGATGATGAGCAGCGGGTTGGCGCCGAAGGGAACGAAGATAAAGGTGTCTTCAATGAGGGAGTGGCCAATGCTCAAAAAAATGCCGATGAGCAGGAGATCCCTTTTCTGCAGGAAGCCCTCGCGGGCGTAGTCGATAATCAGCGCCGATCCGTAGACAATGCCAAAGCAGACCCCCACCAGAAGCGGGAAGGCCGCCTCCAGGGGGAGGGTCAGAAAATCAAGCACCATTTTAATTTTCCGCGCCAGCAATTGGAGAAGGTTGTAGTGGCGGGCAATTTCCGTCAGCACCATGATGGGTATGAGAAAGAGGGCCAGGCGCAGCATGGTGATGGCTCCGCCAGCCAGGCCTTCCTTGATTATTTCCAGCGCTGTTTCCATCTTCGTTATCCTCCTATGGCGGTATACAGGGCCTTGAGCAGAAAAGCGGCCAGGAAGGCGGTGATCAGCCGCAGCAGGACCGAGTGGGAGATTTTAAGCCCGGTGCTGCGGCAGATAGTCGACTCTATGGGCAGCTCGTGGCAGATGCAGAGCATGAGCGCCATGATGGTCACCTCCTGGGAGCTGAGAGACATGGTGCCCATTATGCCCAGGGAAGCGTAGAAATTGCTGAAGAAGCCGAGCAGGAGCGGCAGCACCGCGTCCCCGGGCAGCCCGATCCAGGAGGTGGCCGGGCTGCAGTAGGCGGCGGCGCGCTCCAGGAGGTGATAATGCTCCAGCAGCTGCACGGCGCAGGTTACCGGGAAGATGATCTTGGCCAGGAACCAGAGCGTCTGCAGGCTTTTTGTTAATCCTGACTTGATTGGTATGATGAGATTGGACACCGGAAGACTCCTTCCTTCTCATATGATTTCTTCTATATCTCTTATATCTCTTCCATGGAGCGCCCTGTTTACCTGCTGCCGGGGGAGGGGAAAAAGTGAATTCCCGCGGGAAAGGGTTGCCGCCTTTTGCTGCCCAAAAAAGGATTCTTCCCATGGATCAAGAATTTTTTTATAATACATCGCTTCAGGGAGGGCATCTTGGAAAGATATATGCAGAATTTCGGGGGCAGGGACGGCCAAGTCCCTGGACAATAAGCAAGCCTTTTACGAAGGGAGAGGGTTTCCTTGAAGATTATTCAATTTATCGGCAAAGTCATCTTGTGGCTGCTTACGGCTGTGATCTGCTTAATTGTCCTGGCTGTGGCGGTCATTGCCGTGCGCTACTGGACCTGGACTCCGGATCCCGTGGCCAGCTTCTATGGCGGCCGCGACCTTTTAAATATAGGCCACCGCGGCGCGCCGGAGGCGGCTCCTGAAAATACCATCTCCTCCTTCCTCGCCGCCGAAGCGCTGGGCGCCCATGCCATTGAGCTTGACGTGATGCTCTCGCGCGACGGGCAAATTGCCGTGATTCACGATTACGAAGTTGATGCCACCACCAATGGCACGGGCCCGGTGAAGAATTACACCATGGCCGAGCTGCAGAAGCTGGATGCCGGCTCCTGGTTTCACGAGGCTTTCGCTGGGGAGCGCATTCCCACCCTCCAGGAGGTCGTTGAAGCAATTGATCCCCAGACGCGGCTCAACATTGAATTGAAAACGGAAAGCCCTGCCACCGACGGGCTGGAGCAGGCGGTAGTGAAAGTGATCCAGGACTATAATCTTTATGACCGGGTCCTGGTCTCTTCCTTTAATCCCATTGCCCTGATGCGGGTAAAGTGGGCCGACAAGAAGATTCCCGTGGGGTTGCTCTATGCGCCAGATTTGCCGCGCTTCCTGAGCGAGGGCTGGTTCATCCCCCTCTTGAGGCCCGAGGCGCTGCATCCCGAGATCAGGATGGTGGACGAAAAATACATGGCCTGGGCGCGGCGGAAAGGATACCGGGTCAACGTCTGGACGGTGAATGAGGCCGCCGATCTCAAGCGCATGCTGGACCTGGGGGTGGACGGCATCATTACAGATCAGCCCGACCTGCTGCGGGAGCTCATGCAGGAGCGCGGGCTCAACTAGGGGCCCGGCTGCTTCAGCGCCTGCCGCAGTTCGGCTATGACGGCCGGCTCGGTTTCGCGCTGAAGCTGCAGCTCCAGGCTGCGGCGGGCACGGCTGCCGCCGATGCGGCCCAGGGCCCAGGCGGCATGCAGCCGCAGCAGGGGGCGGGAATCGCGCTTCAGGACGTGGGCCAGTGCCGGGACGGCGTCGCTGTCGCCGCTGTTGCCGAGGGCAATGACGGCGTTGCGCTGCAGGATGCTCTTGCCCCGCCAGCCGGCCGCCGTAAGGCCGACGGTGCAGTCGAATTCCTTCCGCGTCATCTGCAAAATGGGCTCCAGCAGGGGCTGGGCTGGGAAGAAGGAGAAGGGCGCGGGCTGCTCCTTCGTGCCGCCTTCCGCTGGCAGCGCCGCATTGTGGGGGCATACTTCCTGGCAGAGATCGCAGCCGTAGAGGCGCGCTCCCATGAGTGGCCGCATCTCTGCGGGGACGATCCCCGGCGCCTGGGTGATGTAGGAGAGGCAGCGGTAGGGGTCGAGGATGTAGGGTTCCCGCAGCGCCCCCGTGGGGCAGGCCTCGCGGCAGCGGCCGCAGGCGAGGCAGCCTTGCGGCAGCGGCGCGCTCTCTTCCAGCGCCCGGTCAAGCAGGATTGTGCCCAGGGCCGCGTACGAGCCGGCAGAGGGGGTAATAAGGGTGCAGTTCTCCCCAATCCAGCCCAGGCCGGCAAGGCGGGCCAGCTCGCGCTCCACCAGCGGGCTGCGGTCAACGAGGATCCGCGCGGCCGGGGCTGCGGGTAGCTTCTCTGCGATCATGGCCAGCAGCCGCTTCGCCCTGGAGGCCAAAAGAAGGTGGTAGTCAGGCCCCCTGGCGCAGCGAGCTACCAGGCCCCGCGGGCCGGCGGCCGGGGCGGGGCTCTCTTCTCCCGTGCATGGAAGGGCCATGGCCACGACGATGATGCTGCGGCAGCCCGGCAGCAGCCCGGCTGCATCCACCCGCCGTGCCGGATCGCCTTCCTCGAAGGGGGTGACCCGGCCCTCGTCGAGCCGCCGCTGCAGCAGTGCTCGCAGGCGGGGAGGAGCGGCAGCGGGGGCGACTCCCGCCATCTCCAGGCCCGCTTCCGCGGCCATCTCGGCCAGATTTTTCAGCCGGTAGACCATAAGCACCGCCTCTAGGACAGGAGAATCCCCTTGCGAAAAGGGGGTCTAGGGCGATCATAAAATGATCGCCGCGTTCCGTCAAACCGGTGCGCCGGCATAGCCGCGGTGGATTTGGCTAATGCTGAAAGGAAAAGCAGCCTGCCGCCAGGGGGACGGTTCAAGATGGAAGAAGAATGGGCTTTTCTCATGCGGGCGTTCAACGATCTCGAGGCCGAAATCGCTTGCGGCCTGCTCCGCCAGGACTCCATCCCCGTGCGCTTAAAGGAGAGCGACCCCCTCACCGGGGCCATGCGGGTACTTGGGGGCCAGGCTTATGAAATCGACATTTTGGTGCCGCGGCAGATGCTGCCGCGGGCCAAGGCCCTCCTCGCCGCGGCGGAAAAGGAAGAACCATGAAGCTTGAAAAAAAGCTGATCCGGGTCGATCTTAGCGGAAGGGCGCTGCCGCTTTACGTGGCTGCCAACGTGGAGGAACTCGTGGGCGATCCCGCCGATCCTGACCAGGTTCCCTGCTGGGCCGAGGCCTGGCCCGCCGCCCGGGGCCTGGCGGCCTACTTCCTGCAGGGCCCGCGCCTTGACGGCACAAGCGTGCTCGAGCTGGGTGCGGGGGTGGGGCTGCCGGGGGTGGCCTGCGGGCTGCAGGGATCCAATGTAACCTTCTCCGATTTCCAACCCCTGGCGCTCAGCCTTTGCGAGGCCAACGCCCGGCTGCACCGGCTGCCCCGCTACCGCCTGCTGCTGGCCGATTGGCGCCGCTATCGCTGCCGCGAGCGCTTTGATCTCGTGCTGGCCTCCGATATTGCCTACGAGCCCCGCCTGCTGCCTTTCCTGAAGGCGGTGCTCCTGGAGGCGATCAAACCCGGGGGGAGCATCTACTTTTCTCATCCCGGCCGCCCCGTAACCTTCTCCTTTATCCAGGAGCTGCATGCCGCGGCAGCCTTTCACGAAGAGCGCTTCCTCATTCCCGTGTCTGTGCCCGAAGATCCCCTTCGCAGTTCCTACCAGATCCACATCCACCGCCTGCAGCGGCATCCCGACACATGACCGCGCTCTTAACTATCCTTCCTTTTGCATGAGGCCTGTCCTGAACTTGGGGGCATCGTTTTCTTCAAGATGTCCCTCCAAATTTGCCTCCAAAGGACATGTTCATTGAAAGTCCGCCTGAAGTGCAGAAATAAATGCTCCGGCAGGCGGATTTTGCCTATTTTTATCATCCTCATCGCTGGGCGCCCGCCATTACTGCTTCAACTGCATGACTGTATGCCCCCTTTGAAGAAGGCAAGCCATTCGAGGCAGGAAGGGGCTGCAGCGAGGGAGAAATAAGCCCTTGAGAAAATCGCCTTTTTTGGCAAATCACTGAAGGGAGTGAGTTTTCATGTCCAGCCCTCCTGTAAGCCGGCCTTATTTCTCTTCGCGCCGGGGCTGGGAGCTCTTCTGGCTTCTTTTCTGCTGGGCGGTGGTGCTTGCCTGCTGCGCCCTGCTCTACTTTTACTGGGACTGGAGCCGCAGCATGAGCATGATCAACTGGCTGCAGCAGTTCCGCGCCATCAAGGCGGTGGAGTATTTCTTTCAGTTTTTTACTTTCCTGGGCAACGATGAATTCTACATGATCTTTTTCGGCATTTTGATCTGGTGCGTTGACAAGCCGCTCGGCTTCTGGTCGGCGGCGGTGCTGCTGGTCTCCGGCCTGGTTTCCGGTGCGGCTAAAGATCTTTTTGCCCTGGAGCGGCCTCCCAGGGCAGATCAACTTGAAAGTTTCGCCTTTCCCAGCGGCCACACTTTCACTGCGGTAACGGTATGGGGCTACATGGCCATGCGCCTGAAGAGAAGATGGTTCTGGTATTGGACTATTGCGGCCATGATCTTTATCCCCCTCTCCCGGATCGTTCTGGTTTACCATTACCCGGGCGACATCCTGGGCGGCTACGCCATGGGCATTCCCCTGCTGCTGCTCATCGCCTGGCTGAGCAGCCTTTTTGTGGAAAGGGGTTGGGATCGGAGATTTTCCAAGGCGCTTCTCCTGGCCCTTTGCGTGGGCCTTCCCGTGATCCTGACGGTGATCAGCCCGCAGGGAGATATGCCGAAGCTGATGGGGCTCCTGGCCGGCGCTTCAGCAGGCTACATGGTGGAAAAAGAGAAGGTTCGCTCTGTTACCCGGACTCATTGGGCGCTCCAGCTGCTCAAGGCGGTTCTTGGCCTGGCGGTGCTCTTCGGCATCCTCATGGGGCTGGCTCCCCTTCTTTCCTCTGACAACCCGGCCCTGCAGGCGGCGCTGCGCTTCTTCCGCTACGCCCTTGGCGGCATTTGGGTCACCCTCCTGGCGCCCGCTCTGTTTGTCGTCCTTAAGCTAACCCCGCGGGAGGCGGGAGATTAAAAGAAAGCCTGGCGGCTAGAGTTGCATTACAGTCACCTCTGGGAAAAAGCGGAGGTGACTATTTTTTTTATCACTTTATATAATTTAAATAAGTAGTAAGAAAGGATATTTTGCAATTGTGAAGAAATTATAGATAGTTAAGTCTTACCGCCTGAGCAGGCCCGGTCAAAAAATCGAGGGTGGGAGTGAAGCCAGGTGCCGTTTGGCAGTGGAATTGGCTTCTGGGAGATCGTACTCATACTGGTGGTCGCCCTGATTCTCTTTGGGCCGAACAAGCTCCCCGAGCTGGGACGCACCATCGGCCGCAGCATGCGGGAGTTCAGACAGGCACTTGGCGACATGGGCAAGGCCTTCTCCCTGGATGAGGAAGAAGATGAGGGAAAGAAGCAGTAAGGCATGTGGCATGGGGGAGTGAGCATGGAACCCAAGGAGAAGCTGAACCGCGAAATCGAAATCTACCTGAAAGAGAAGCAGGAGGCGGCGCCTCTTTTCCGCCTCTACGCTGATTTATTCCAGCTGCAGGAGCGCTATGCCGGGCAGGCAAAACCCCATCTCTCCTGGAGCAGAGAGCAGGCCCGGGAGCTGCTCTTGCAGGGGCACTACCTGCTAAAGGGGCGCTCCCCCGGCATTGATCCCGTGCTTTTCAGGAAGGTGCTGGGTGAAATTGTGGAGACCGTGATCCGCCATTTTCCCCGTGCGGAAGCTCTCCGGAAAATCATGCGGCAGCCGGAGCTTGCCGAAAGCGAACTGCCCCGCTTCCTTTCCCGCGTGGACCTGCGGGACAGCGCCGCGCTGGAAGGGCAGCTTCGCCGGTGGGGTTGGAAAGATGACGGAGCGGCAGGCTCTTCCCTGGCCGCATACGTGTTGCGCGAGGCCCTGGCCACTTTTTATCTCGCTCTGGCAGCTGCGGTGCGGGAGGAAGTTAACCTGGCCCTCTGGAGCGAAGGCAACTGCCCCCTCTGCGGGCTGGACCCGGCCATGGCCATGCTCAATGCGGAGGGTGCCCGCTTTCTCCGCTGCTCTTTCTGCCGCACAACTTGGCCATTCCCGCGGCTGGAATGCCCCTTCTGCCGGAACAAGGATCCGCAGCGGCTGGGCTTTTTTTACGCCGACGAATATCCCGGGAGAAGGGTCCAGTTTTGCGAGCGATGCAAGAGCTACCTGAAGACGGCGGTGGTAAAGGAGATTGGTCGGGAGGTCATCCTGGAGCTGGAAGATATCTATACTCTGGAACTGGACCACCTTGCCCGGCGCGAAGGCTACCGTCCGGGGCGGGACCTGGCGCTGCTGCAGGAATAAACATAAAGGAGGTCAAGGCACATGCCCTTCAGACTCGGTTGGGGAGAACTGCTCATCATTCTGCTGGTTGTCCTGATGCTTTTCGGGGCCAACAGGCTGCCGGAGCTGGCCCGGGCCATCGGCAGGAGCGTTACCGAATTGAAGGAAGGTCTCAAGGCAAAGCCCGCAGACACCGCCGCGGCCATGGAGGAGGAGCGGGAGAAAAAGTAGCTTTCCGCTGCAGGCATGTGCGCAGGAGGTGGCGACATATCGGTGAGCGGGGACAATGGCGCCACCATGACCGTGCTGGAGCATCTGGCCGAGCTGCGCTGCCGCCTCATGGCGGCGGGCGCCGCTTTTCTGGCTGCCTCCGTGGCTGCTTTTGCCGCGGCCGAGCCGATACGCCGTTTTATGCTCCGTCCCGCAGGAGAGCTGACCCTGGTGTATTTCTCGCCGCCGGAGGCGTTTACGGCACAGCTGAAGCTGGCCCTGCTGGCCGGGGCGGTGCTGGCTTCCCCGGTGATTCTTTACGAGCTTTTTGCCTTCATCTATCCAGCCCTCACGCCTTTTGAAAAAAGAACTTGCCTGCGGGCCCTGGCCGGGATGGCCCTTCTTTTTTGCGGCGGTGCCGCCTTTGCCTACCTCCTTGTTTTCCCCCTGGTGCTCCGCTTTTTGCTGGACTATGCCGGCAGCGGTGTTTCTCCCAAGCTGGCGCTGGGCGACTATATCTCCTTTTTTTTCACCTTCCATCTTTTTTTGGGGATCTTGTTCCAGTTGCCGCTGGCAGCCTGGACCCTGGGCCGGCTGGGCCTGGCCAGGGCAGGTGTGCTGCGGCGCGGGCGCAAGTACGCCCTGCTGCTCGTTCTTATCCTGGCGGCAGTTCTCACCCCTCCCGACCCCTTCACCCAGTTGCTGCTGGCGCTGCCGCTGCTGCTGCTCTACGAGCTCTGCATCCTCATGGCGGCCGCCGGCTGGCGCAGCCGCTGCCGGGAGATAGCATCGCCATAATAAGGTATAATAGAGGCTGGGAAAAACTATTTAATAATAACGGTGGTGTTAATCTTGGAAAGCTGCGCCCGGCTGGGTGGGGCGATCATCCTGGCGGGAGGCGACAGCAGCCGTCTCGGCTATCCCAAGCCCCTCCTGGAGCTGGAAGGCGTACCCCTCATCGAGATCATGGTTCGCCGCCTGAGCCTGCTCTTCGAGCAGATCACGGTGGTAACCGACCGCCAGGAGCTCTTTGCCGGCCTCCCGGTAAAGCTCACCGGCGATCTGCTCGCCGGTGATGTAAAAAGCCCCCTGCGGGGCATCCACGCGGGATTGAGCCTCTCCGACCTGCCGTTCCAGTTTGTCGCCGCCTGCGACATGCCCTTCATTAACCTGGAGCTGGTTCGCTACATGTCTTCCTTCGCCCCGCAGTACGATGCCGTTGTCCCCCGCATCGGCAGCTACTACCAGCCGCTGCACGCCTTCTACAGCCGTTCCTGCATCGATCCCATCCGGGAGCAGTATGAGCTGGGTGAATGCAAGGTGACCGCCTTTTATGATAAAATTAAGGTGCACTACATCGGGTATGCTGAGATTGCGCGCTTCGATCCCGGCCAACGTTCCTTTTTCAACATCAATACCTGGGCCGATTACCTGGAAGCGCAGAAACTGCTGCCGGAATTAAAAAGGCTGCAGTTGCATTCTGCCTGCCCTTGGGGAAAGGAGTTGTGATTGGTGGCCAGACTGCCTGAATACGTGGGACCGCATGCGCTTGGGGTAAAAATGGGGGTTATTGTGCCGGGAACGGACATCGTGCAGGCCGTCTTCGACCAGCTGGCACGCTGCCACGCTGACGGACTGCTGGAAGACGGGGACATCATCTGCATCACCGAGTCGGTGGTGGCCCGTTCCCAGAACAATTACGTCACTACGGCGGACGTGGCTGCGGAGATCCGGGAAAAGCTGCAACTTGAGCCCGACGGCAGGCTCGGCGTGGTTTTTCCCATCGCCAGCCGCAACCGCTTTGCCCTGGTCTTGCGGGGCTTTGCCCTGGCCCTCCCCCGCGGCGAAGTGATCGTTCAGTTTTCCTTCCCCTGCGACGAGGTGGGCAACCAGATCATTGATCCCGGCTTTGCCGAGGCGCTGGGCAAAGATCTCATCACCATGGAGGACCTGGAGGGGAGGAAATTTCCCCATCCAATCACCTGCATCGACTACATCAGCTTCTACCGCGATATCATCAGCGAAACGGGGGCCTCGCCGCGCATCATTCTTTGCAACGATCCCCTGCGGATCTTGGATTTCGAGCCCGACGGCGTCGTGGCCGCCGACATTCACTCCCGCGTCCGCACCAGGGCCATAATTGGCGCCCGGCACCCGCGCTGCATTACCCTTCAGGATCTGTGCAACTCCGGCGAGGCCTACTCGGAATGGGGGCTGCTGGGCAGCAACATCTCCGCCGGGGAGAAGATAAAACTGGCCCCGCGTGACGGCTCAAAAATCGTCGGAGAGCTCCAGCGGCTGGTTCGCGAGAGGCTGGGCGTGGAGGCGGAGGTCTTGATTTACGGCGACGGAGCCTACCGCGATCCCACCACCGGCATTTACGAGCTGGCCGATCCGCGGCCGGCCCTTGCCGGTACGGAGGGGCTGCGCCGCTACCGCGAGGGGTTCAAGTACAAGTACCTCGCTGACTACTACTACCACGAAGAGGGGAAAAGCGCGGCGGAGATTGAGAGGCTGCTCCAGGAGAAGGAGACGCCCACCTGCATCGGCAGCCAGGAAGCCTGCGAAGGGACCACCCCCAGGCTCATGGAGAACATCATCGCCAGCCTGGCCGACCTGGTCAGCGGCTCTGCCGACGCCGGCACGCCCCTGGTAATTGTAAAGGGCTTCTAGCGCCCCGCACTGCCTGCAGGGAGCAGCCGGCCAGCAGCAGCAGGCAGAGCGGCGGGATGAAGTCCCCCGCCCAGCGGTAGAGGGTGTGGCGGTGCGCCAGGTCGAGCGGCAGGAGGTAGAAACCCTGCTCCTCCTTCCCCGTGCGCATTAGCTCCCGCCCCCGGCAGTCAAAGGAGATGGAGATGCCGCTGTTGGCCACCTGCGTGACGCCGATGCCCATCTCCGCCGCCCGCAGCGCAGCAACCTGGGCATGCTGCTCCAGGCCGATGCTTCTCCCGAACCAGGCGTCGTTGGTGGCGACAAAAAGATGCCGCCCGCCGCGGCGGGCAAAGAGACGCGTGTAGTCGCCGAAGTACGACTCAAAGCAGATCACCCCGGCCAGGGGAAGGCCGCGGTAGTTGAAGATGGTGATCTCTTCTCCCGGCGTGTAACTGCCGAGAATGATGTCGAGATCCAGCATTTTGTTCAGCAGGCCCTCCAGGGGGGAATACTCCGCTATGGGGACAAGGCGCCGCTTGTGGTAAAGCTGGCTCTCCGCCTCCCCGGGAACAAGCAGGATTAAGGAATTGTAGAGGGCCTCTCCGGCGTCCAGCAGGGCCCCGTAGAGGATGGCCACATCCAGCTCTTCGGCCAGGCGGATCATCTCCCGGCGGTGCAGGGGGGCGCCCTCTTTCATTTTCAGGTTGACCACCGTCTCCGGCCAGAGGATGAGCTCCACGCGCGGCTCTTTCTCCACCGCCGCCCGGGTCAGCTCCAGGTAGCGCTGCAGGATTTTCTCCCTCCCGGCGGCGCTGCCCTTTTCCTCCGGGGTGCCGCAGCCCTGGACGAGGGCGGTCAGCAGGGGGGTCTCCTCTGATTCCACCAGGGCCAATCCGGGCAGGAGTATGCCACCGCAGAAGAGGGCCAGGAATATGGCCGCTGCCGCCGCCAACTTCTTGCCGCGCAGCCGTCCCGCCAGGGCCAGTAGCAGGAGGCTCTGAAAGAAGACCATGACGAAGGAGAGGCCCCAGTAGCCGGCCGCGGCGGCGAGATTTAGAATGAGCGGGTAGCGCCACTGGGTGTAGCCCAGGTAGCCCACGTTGTAAGCGATAAAGCCCAGGGAGCGCACATATTCCGCCAGCACCCACAGGGCCGGGATGGCCGCCGCCAGCAGGAGCGGGTTCTGCAGGCGGCGGAGGCAGCTGGCAGGGACGGTGAAGAGGGCGCTGAAGCAGCAGAGGAGAGCCAGGAGCAGGATCATGGCCAGAATGGCCAGGCCTCGCGACAGGTAGGTGATGAGGACGCCGCTCAGGTATAGGTTCAGGTAAAGATGCAGCGGCAGGCCGAAAAGGAAGGCCCCTACAAGCGCCTGGCGCGGCCCGGCATGCAGGCAGAAGTAAAGCAGCGGCATGAGGGCGAACCAGGCCAGCCAGCCCTGCTCCAGGGGAGGGAAGGCCGGGATTAGCGCCGCCCCGGAAAGCAGGGGCAGCAGGTAAAGAAGCGTTCTTCTTTTTACTCCGTGCACGGCCTCCCCACCTTTCTTTCATCTGTTCCTCATGCCCCTAGTTTATCACAACCTGCCGCCTCGGTGATACTTCGCTGCGCCCAGGCTGGCAGACGCGCCTGCCCGCGAAGGGCAGGCATCTTTGCTGTAAAAGGGCATTTACGGGGGTTGGCATGGTTAAAAAACAGGGGCTGCTCTTTTAAGCAGCCCCGCGTTGGCTCGCTTGCTTACATCGCGGGAGGCTCACTGCCCGGGGGTATGCTTGCCCTCTTCTGCCGGCGTGCCCGCAGGATCCAGAGAATGGCAAGGACAACGGCGGCAGCGATAATGAGCAACGGCAGCAGTGCCGTCAAGGCCACCAGCATAAAAGCTGCCGCCGAGGCGATAAAGTTGATGCTGCGGAAGAAAGCCTCCTTCATCCGCCGGCCAATGTTTTCAAAGGGCTTCTGCGATATGGCCTGGCTGCGGATAACCTCCTCCCGGACAGAGAGGTTGATGGTGGAGAGAGCAACCTGGTCCTGCAGGCGGGTGAAGTTCATCTTCTGAAGCTCGATTTCTCCCCGCACCCGGGCGAGCTCCCGCTCCACCTGCAGGATGTCATCCACTGTCTTGGCCTGGTCCAGGATCTCGCGAAGCCGCTGCTCCTCGGCCTCCAGGTTTTTGATCCTCGTCTCCAGGTCCAGGTAAGGAAAGGTAACGTCTTCACTGCTTTTCTGTACATCAGAGGCCTTTCCCAGCTCCTGCAGGCGGGAGATGAAGCGGTCAAACTCGGTCTCGGGAACGCGCAGGATCATCTCGGCGGCATAATGCCCCTCGTAATACTCGTAGACCCGGGACTCGCTGACGATGCCGCCGCTCTCGGCGGTCAACCGCTCAATTTCCCCTACCGTCTCGCGGGTATCCGCCACCGTGAGCGTCAGGGAGCCCTTGCGGATGACGTAGCGCGGGCTGCCGCTTAATTCTTCTCCTCTCCGCTTTCCTTCATCTTCAATGGGGTAGCCTTCTTCGCTCCTCCACTCGCTGTCTCCCGGCGGCGCCGCACCAATGTAATCACTGCCGACAGCACTCTCTTTGGAGGCGCTGCAGCCGGCGAAAATCATGGCGCAGAGGCAAAGCAGCGCTGCCATTAATAGATAAACTTTTTTGCTCTTCCCAGGCATTTCCTTGCCCCCTTTAATTTTTAGACCACCAGGAGCAAAGCAGAGTTCCCGGCCCTTGATCAAACGGCCCGGTGCCCCAACCCGATGGCTACCTCGTTGAGGTGGAGCAGCCCGATGGCGAAGAATACGGCCACGGCAACATGTTCTCCGCCGCGGGCAATGCCCACCTTTCCGCCCACGTTCAGCCCTAGGGCCTTGGGCATGACCTGGGAGAGAGCTTCCCGGGCCGCCCCCGCCACCGCTCCCTCCTCGTGGTGGGTGCCGTCAATGACCTGCTCCCGCCTGGCGGCCACCACCGCCCTCTCCACAACCTTATGCAGGGAGCTCAGGAATTCCCCGCCGTAATCGACGGCCGTGGAACTAATTCCCTTCTCCTGGTGCTTGCGCTTTAAAAGAGTTTCTTCCTCGCGCGAGGGAGTCATGGAAATCTCTATGGCCGCCCTGGCCACTTCGCGGCTGTCCATTGCTTGAATCCTCCCGGCAGCATAAGTCCGCCCTGCTAAATTTAATTATCTTCCAGCAGGAAAAAAAGAGCAAGCAAAATTTCCGGCAGGGAAGAAAGATGGACATAAATAAATACAGGAGCCTGCTGCGACCTTCGCTCCGGCTGATAGCGATCCCGGTGCAGCCCGGTACAGCCGCTTAGGCTGTACCGCACCGCAGTGAGAACCGTTATCAGCCTTTGCCCGACCGGTAGAGATCCTTCTTGAAACCGACAACGACCGGGTGGCCGCTGCCGATCTCGGCGTGGTCTCCTGGCGTAAGTATGGAAGAACCTCCACCGATCCTGGCTCGACCGCAGCAGATCCCGACAGACCCTGCCATAATCGCGCTGACTATGGCAGAGCCTTTGAGAACCTGCAGCGATCTTCCCGCCGGCTGATCACAAGCCCGGCAGTGAACAGACCTGTGATCAACCTTTGGCCGGCTGCAGCAAAGCCCTTTTGGACCCCGCTGCAGCCTGGGCTCGGCCGCAACAGACCCCTGTTCAAGCCATAGTCTGTCCCGAAAAAAAATTTTTATAACCGGGGGAGGCGCCTCAAGGAAAATGGACAGAATTATGGCATTATTAAGCCAATAAAAAATATTTTTTTATTTGAAGGATTATTTGATTTATGGTTGAATATATTAATAACGGGCCGAGCACAAAACCTAACCTCCTACACTATATATCTTTCATACAGGGGTTGCCCCTGTATTTTTTTGCCTTTAGGCCCGTTTGCCGGAAAGCTTTAGCGGGAGCGGGGGCGGCAGAGGAGGGAGGCGGCAAAAAGAAGGGCCATAAAGAGAACGATGGCCGCTCCCGAAGGGAGGTCCAGGTAGTAGGAGAGGATGAGGCCGCCGGCGCTGCCGCCAATGCCCGTGGCCAGGGAGAGGAGGAACATGCCCCGGTAATTTTTGCTGAAGCGGTAGCCCGCTGCAGCGGGGATGACCAGGAGCGCCGAGGCGAGGACAATGCCCACCAGCTTTACCGAAATCATCACCGTGAGCGCCATGGCCGCCAGCAGGCCGTAGTAAAGGGGCTTGACCGGAAGGCCGCTGGCCAGGGCGGCCTCTTCATCGAAGGATATGGCCAGCAGCTCTTTGAAGAAGAGGGCGATGAAGAGCAGCACCGGTGCCGCCACCGCGGCCAGCAGGCGCAGGTCGGCGGGTGAAACGGAAAGGATGTTCCCGAAGAGGAGAGAGAAGATCTCGGGGTAGTAACCTTTTAAGCTGCTGAGCATGGCCACCCCGAGGGCCATGCCGGCGGCGAAGAAGATGCCGATAACGGTATCCTCGTAAAGCTGCCCCCGCCGGCTGATATGCCCCGTGGCCAGCGCGGTGGCCACGGCGAAGGCACTGCCGCACCAGAAGGGATCCAGCCCCGTGACCAGGCCCAGGGCAATTCCCGCCAGGGCAGTATGCGAGATGCCCACTCCGAGAAAGGAGAGCCGCTTGAGGACGACAAAAAAGGCTACCGCCGAGCAGAGCGCGCCGGTCAATACCGCCGCCAGCAGGGCATGCCTCATGAAGGCGTAAGAAAACATTTCAGCCATGGCGGGAATCTTCCTCGCTTGCCGCAGCCATCTCTAGAATATCGTAGGTGCAGCGGTAGGCTTTCTGCAGGGCCGGGCTGTGCAGCACCTGCTGCGGCTCGCCGTGAATATGCATGGTCCGGTTGATGCAGAGGAGCCGGTCGGCAAAGCCGGCCAGGGAGAGAAGATCATGCGATACGATGAGCACGGTCAGCCCGTAGCTTCGCTGCAGCTGGCGGAGCCGCTCCAGGAAGAGCTGCTGCACCGCCGGATCCAGGCCGGTGGAGGGCTCATCCAGGAGCAGCAGTTCCGGGCGGCGCACCAGGGCCCGGGCCAGGAGCACCCGCTGCTGCTCTCCGCCGGAGAGATCGCCGAAGGGGCGCGCGGCCAGATGCAGGGCGCCTACCGCGGTCAACATCTCCTGGGCGGCCTCCTTCTCTTCGCGCCTCAGCGAGCGCAGCAGCGTCCGCGGAGAGCAGCAGCCCGTCCTGACCACGTCCTCCGCCGAAAGGGGGAAGCGGCGGTCGTAGGTGCGGTTTTGCGGGATGTAGCCGATTTTTTCCCTCGCCGCGCCCAGCTTCCCGGAGGGGCGGCCGAGGACCGTGGCGCGTCCGGAGGAAGGCCTGATTAAGCCCAGCAGTGTCTGCAGGAGAGTGGTTTTGCCGCCGCCGTTGGGGCCGATGAGGCCGATCATCTCGCCGCGTTTCACTTCGAAGGAGATATCCTCCAGCACCAGGGCCGGGCCCCTCTTCACGGAAAGCCTCTCCACTGAAATGACCGCGCTATTATTGTCCTGTGAAGGCATCTTTGAGCACCGCCGCATTGTAGCGCATTAAATTCAGGTAGCTGTCCCTGCCGGGCAGGCCCGCGCCGCCCAGGGGATCGAGCAGGATGACCCGGCCCTTTATTTCACGGGCAATCATCTCTGCCGCGGCGGCTGAAAGCTGGGGCTCAGCCGCCACCACCCTGACGCCGTGGCTGCGGCAGAGGTCGACGAGCCCGGCGATCCAGGAGGCCGAGGGCTCCTGGCCGGGGAACTCGGCAATTACCGCCGCCTGGTCTAGCCCGTAGCGGGAGGCAAAATATTGCCAGGCGGCATGCACGGAAATGAAGCTTTTTTCCGGCAAGCCCTCCAGGGAGGCGCGGATCTCCCCGTCGAGGGCGGTCAACTCCTCCTGGTAGGCGGCCAGCTTGGAGCGGTAGTAAGCGGCATTTTGAGGATCCGCTTTGCCCATGGCCTCGGCGATGGCCGGGCAGAGGTAATCTCGCACCGCAATGGGGTCCAGCCAGAGATGGGGGTTGGGCTTCTCGTCTTCGCCCGGTTGAGGGCTCCAGCCCCGCTCCTGCGCTGCTTCAAGGAGATTTAGCAGTGCCAGGCTGCCGGAGCCGGCCGCTGCCGCTTGGGCGGCCCAGTCGTCCAGCCCCCCGCCGATGTAACACAGGAGCTGCGCCCGGGCCATGCTTCTGGCTTGCTCCGTGGTGGGCTCAAAGGTGTGGGGGCTGGCACCTGCAGGCAGCAGGGCTGTGGCGCTTACCTTTTCGCCGCCCAGGCGGCTGATGATATCGGCCAGGGGGAAGATGGTGGCAACAATTTCCAGGGGTGCCTCTTCGCCGGCCGGGGGTAGAGGTTCCCCGGCACAGCCGGCGCAAGGCAAGGTCATTGTGCACAGCAATAACAGCAGGAGCCCCGTTTTAAAGGCGATTCTGTTCATGGAAGCCCTTCCCCCGGCAGTGCAGGCCTATGAGGTCGATCCGGCGGCCGCCGGCAATCTGATTTTATCTTACTCCTTTGGCCTTGAAAATTCAAGAATTGCGGGAAGGGCGGGTCGGCAGGAAAAGGCCCAAGCCTATTTAAGTTTTCGCAATTTTCCTATTTAACAAAAGTTAACTCTTAAATTACATAAAAAAATGTGTTTTAATATAGGTGGAAACCATAATCGAAGGAGCAATGTCTATGTTTAAAAATAAACGGGAGTTTAAGCATAGCTTTGTTCAAAAATTCAGACATCTATACGGAAAGGATATAGCCGCGGCCACTCCCGAAAGCGTCTTTCAAACCCTGGGCTGCATGGTTCGGGAAGAGGCGGCGGCAGGCTGGATTGATACCAACAGGCTCTACCGGGAGAGGGGAGCGAAACAGGTCTACTACTTTTCCATGGAGTTCCTGCTGGGCCGGCTGCTGGAGAGCAACCTGCTCAACCTGGGCGTGCTGGAGCTCTGCCGCGAGGGCCTGGCCGAGCTTGGCCTAAACCTCGACAAAGCCCTTGCCGCCGAGCCCGATGCCGGGCTGGGCAACGGCGGCCTGGGCCGGCTGGCGGCATGCTTCCTCGATTCCCTGGCCTCCCTGGGGCTGCCCGGCATGGGCTGCGGCATCCGCTACCGCTACGGTCTTTTCGAACAGGTCATTGCCGACGGCCACCAGCTGGAGATGCCTGAAAACTGGCTCTGCGGGGGAGGCAGCGTCTGGGAGACGCGCCGCCCCGAGGAGGCCGTGGAGGTCAGGTTCGGGGGCCGGGTGAGGGCGGGGCAGGCCGGCGGGCGGCTCGTCTTTCACCACGAGGATTACCAGTCAGTTCTGGCCGTGCCCTACGACATACCGGTAATCGGCCATCGCAATGGCATCGTGAACACGCTGCGCCTCTGGAGCGCCGAACCGGCCCTGGAGGATTTGAAGAGAGGCTGCCGCGAGCCGGACTGCTACCGCCGTGTCGTTGAATACAAGCACCGGCTGGAAGCCATCAGCGAGCTGCTCTACCCCGATGATTCCAGCCGCGAGGGGAAGGTGCTGCGGCTGCAGCAGCAGTATTTTCTCGTCTCCGCCGGGCTGCAGAGCATTGCCCGCCTCCACAAGCAGAGGTATGGCACCCTTAAGAATCTCCATGAGCGGGTGGCCGTGCACGTCAACGACACCCATCCCGTCCTGGCCATCCCCGAGCTGATGCGCATACTCATCGACGAAGAGGAGATGGGCTGGGAGGAGGCCTGGAGCATTACCCGGCAGACGGTCTCCTACACCAACCACACCACCTTGCGGGAGGCGCTGGAAACCTGGCCCGTGGAGATCTTTGCCCCGCTCTTCCCCCGCATCTACCAGATCGTGGAGGAGATCGACCGCCGCTTCAAGATAGAGCTGGGGCGGCTGGCCCCCGCCAGGAGCGGGGAGCTGGCACGAAGCACGGCCATTATCGACGGCGGCACCGTGAAAATGGCTCACCTGGCCATAGTGGGTAGCCACAGCGTCAACGGTGTCTCCCGCCTGCACACCGAGATCTTGAAGCGGCGGGAGATGAAAGAATTTTACGAACTCTACCCGCAAAAGTTTAACAACAAGACCAACGGGATCAGCCACCGCCGCTGGCTGCTGCAGGCCAACCCGCGCCTCGCCTCCCTGGTCACCGAAACCGTAGGCCCGGGCTGGATTAGCGATCCTTCGTGCCTGCTCCGGCTGCTGGACTATGCCGGCGATGCTTCCTTCCAAGAGGCGATCCGGCGGGTCAAGGAGCAGAACAAGGCCGACCTGGCGAGGATCATCCGGGAGCGCACCGGCTGGGAGGTGGACCTGCAGTCCATCTTCGACGTGCAGGTTAAGCGGATCCATGCCTACAAGAGGCAGCTGTTAAACGCGCTGCACATCCTGCACCTCTACAACCGGCTGCTGGAAGATCCCGGCCTGGAGATGACGCCGCGCACCTTTATCTTCGGCGGGAAGGCCTTTCCCAACTATCTCCTGGCCAAGCGCATCATTAAGCTCATCAATACCCTGGCTGAACTCATCAACAACGACCGCCGGATCGGCGACAGGCTGAAGGTGATCTTCCTGGAGAACTACTCCGTCTCCCTGGCGGAGAAGATCATCCCCGCCGCCGATGTGAGCGAGCAGATTTCCACCGCCGGCAAGGAGGCCTCGGGAACGGGCAACATGAAATTTATGCTCAACGGGGCCGTGACCATCGGCACCGCCGACGGGGCCAACATCGAGATTGCGGAGGCGGTGGGGCGGGACAATATCTTCATCTTCGGCCTGGAGGCGGCCGAGGCGCTGCGCTGCCACCAGCAGGGCTACCGCGCGGCGGAGCTCTATGCCCGTGAGCCCCTGGTCAGAGAAGTGGTGGACCAGCTGGTGAACGGCTTCCTGCCGGCCGGGCGGGAGGAGTTCGCCCCCATCCATGATTCGCTCATGGCCGGCAATGACGAGTACCTGGTCTTGAAAGACCTCCTCGCATACGTGGAGACGCAAAAGCTCCTGGAGCGGGCCTTCAGGGAAAGAAGCCGCTGGCTGAAAATGAGCATTGTGAACGTTGCCCACGCCGGGCAATTCTCCAGCGATCGCACCGTTGCCGCCTACGCCTCCGAGATCTGGCGGATCGCCCCGCCGGCGGCGGCGCCGCTTCAGAGGGCTGCCGGCTGCGCTGCAGCGGAGAGCTAAGATGAGTGCTAGCGCTTGCTCATGTTGGCGACCTGGATGATTATTTGGGCTTCGATCTGGTTATTAGTGCGGTGGGTTTTCGAGAACAGGGTGCAGGCATCAATTAGCAGCAGGAGCGCGAGGCAGCCACCGGCAGCGTAGAAGGGGATGAAGCCCAGCGTCGGGACCGCCCTGGCTATATAAAAGAAAGTAGGAAGCTGCAGTGAGTGCGCTTAAACAGAGGACGATGGTGCCGCCAATGGGATCTTTCAAATAAAACCTGTGCCCTCCGAAAATTCCGGTGCAGAGCCAAAGGAGCCAGGCGACGAGTGGCTTTTTTGGGCGCATTCTGAATAAATGTTCCACCAGTTTCCGCTCGGAGGGAGAAAGATTGTCTTTAAATACAAGGTTGGACATGAACTTTCACCTCCCGTGTCAGAAAATGGCTTTAAATGATTTAACTAGTAATTCGGCGCGGCTGCCTGTTTCCCTTCTATGTAAAGTATGGAAATATAGAACAGATTTATCCATTGACTAGATAGTAAGCCTTATTTTTAGGAAATGGGCGCGCGGCCATGATAACCGGCGGCGAAGACTTTTCCTGGGTTTTTGGGGTCCATCTCAGCGGCAGCGCGCGGCGCCGGCTTTCCCTGGCCTGGCTTGGCTTGGATAAATTTCCGGCAGGATTTGTCGACTTGCTGTAGTAAATATAAGAAAAAACAAGCTCCTGCCGGGATGTGGCGGTTGGCGGCGGGCTGGCCGGCCTGTAGTGACTTTCCGGAACAGGGGCGCATATGATAAAGTAAATTGGAACGAGGAGAAGGCGATGGGGAATTCACTGGTGGAAAAGATTGACACACTTATTTCCCGGCTGGAAAGCATGCGGGCGAACATCTATCCCGACGACTGGGATGCGGATCCGCTTTATGACGTCATCCGGGAACTTCGCCGCATCACCGCCGAGGAAAAAGAAAAGCAGCAAGAAGCTCTCAGCTAAAAATATGGGTATTGATATCCGCGCGGCCGCTTCGCTATGGCAGGCGGCCGCTTCATGTACCGGCAGCCCGGCCCGGCCGGCCGGCTGCAGCAAAACCCGCCTGCATAGGGGCGGGCTTCCACGCCCGCCCGGGTTCACCCTCCTACTTGTATTGTCCAGTCATGCCCGACCCGAAACCCGTACCAATATCGTAGCTGGCTAACGTGTTTAATCTTCCTTTTGTGGGCCTCCATAATAATCTCCTCCCTTTGCAAAAGGGGGGGCGGGGGGGATTTTATCTTCCTCCCCCAATGCATTCATGGCTTCGATCTCAACCTCTGCAACTTGCGGCTAATCTCTATAAATTCCCGGTTCACCCGCTCCAGCTCTTCCGGGGACCCGGCGCCGCCCGGCCCAGCCAGTTCATTGAGCCTGCTTGAAAGGTAAGAAAGGCGGTTCTCCAGGAGAAGAATCTCCTCCGGGCTGCCTTTGCCGGACATACTCAAGCTGTCAAGATACTCCCCGTACGAACCGGGATAATTGACCAGCTTCCCCGCTTCCAAATGGAGGACCCGGTTGGAAAGCCGGTGCAGAAAATAGCGGTCATGGCTTACGGCGAGAATGGTTCCTTCAAATTCGCCCAGCGCCGCCTCCATCGCTTCACGCGACTCGATGTCGAGGTGGTTGGTCGGCTCATCCATGATCAACAGATTAACCCGGCGGGCCAGCAGTGTGGCCAGGATCAGCCGCTTCTTCTCTCCGCCGGAGAGGGTGGCCACCTTCCGGTGGAAATGCTCGCCGGTAAAGAGAAGGGCCGCCAGCAGGTGGCGCGCTGCGGTCCCGTCCGCCTCCCCGGCAGCGGCCACCGTTTCCAGCACGGTCAGTTCCGGGTCCAGGATGTCAAACTCCTGTCCCAGGTAGCCGGGGCGGGCCGAGGGAGCCAGGCTGACCTTTCCCCGGGCCGGCTTCAATTCACCGAGAATGAGCCGCAGAAGGGTTGTTTTACCGGCGCCGTTTGGGCCGATCAAGACCGCGGCTTCACCGCTGAAAATTGTAAAATTGAGGTTTTCGAAGAGAGTTCGTCCATTGAATGAGTGGCCAAGCCCTTCGGCGCTGATAATCTTCTTGCCCGTTTTTTCACCCCCGGCGAAGTCCAGCCGCAGCCGGCGGTGTTCCCAGGGTTTGCGGGGAGCGCCTTCATCCAGCCGGGCCAGCCGCTTCCGGAGAGCCTTGACCGTCCGGTCCATCTTTTTGGCCCGGGCCGCCAGGTAGGGGGTGCGCGGCGAAGATGCCGCCGCCGCCCGGCGGGCCCACTCCTTTTTCCGGTTTACGGAGGCGATTAGCCGCCTGCGCCTGCTGCGGTAATCCCGGTATGCTTTCCACTGCGCCTTCTTTTCGTCGTCTTTAATTTGGGCATAAGCGGAGTAGTTGCCAGGATAGGAGCGAATTGAACCCTGCTCCAGCTCCAAAATCCGCCCGGCAATCTTATCCAGCAGATAGCGGTCGTGAGAAACAATCAGCGCCGTCCCGGGAAATTTCTGCAGGTATTCTTCCAGCCACTCCAGCCCCCTTGCGTCCAGGTGAGTGGTGGGCTCGTCAAGAAGCAGCAGCTCGCATTGCCGTGCCGCCAGCCGGGCCAGGCAGAGGCGGCTTTTCTCTCCGCCGCTTAGCCACTCCGTGCCCCGGGCTGCCTCTATACTTCCCAGCCCAAGCTTTTCCATATGCTTCTGCAGCACCCATTTTTCCGGAAGCTCCTTCCCGGAAAGGCAGGCCTGGACGGTCAGGCCGCGGGGCAGCTCCGGCTCCTGGGGCAGATACCCCACCTGCTCCGGGGGCAGGTAGAGATGCAGTTCCCCGCCCGTGGGCTTCTCCTGCCCGGCGATAATCTTCAGCAAGGTGCTCTTGCCGCTGCCGTTGCGTCCGATCAGCCCGACCTTTTCGCCCCTGGCTATCTGAAAAGTAAGATTGCTCCATACGGGGCGGCCGTCATATTCCTTGTATAGCCTGGCGGCCTCAAGAAGTATTGTCATCATGATCACCTCTAAAAAATAGAAAGACAGGGGCATACCTGCCCCTGCCGGATTGTGTCGCCCGGTTGGCGGGTCAGATATCCCAGTGAGATATCAGCCTTAGACCATGATAGAGATGAACATGACTTTCTCCTTTTGATTTCAGCTTGTGCTGCTCTCATTATAACAGCTTGATTCCCGGCAGACAATTAAAGCAACGCAGCAGGAACCGGGAAATGGTGTCGCCATGTCCGTAGCGGCCATAGTTTTGCCGGTTGTGGCCTGCTTTTTCTTTAAGGGCATGTTAAAACGACCGCTTAAGGTTTATAATAAGGAAAGTCATGGCATGAGAACAGTTCATTTTTTTCAGTTACAATGGACAGGAATAACCAGTTAATCTAAAGGAGACTTGTCATTGAGGAGCAGAAAGCGATCCCACATATTTCCGGCATTGATTGTTTTATTGCTTATACTGGCAGCGGTCCTGTTGTTATTAAAATATTTCAGCAAGCCCCAGGGCGAAAACAGAGAGCCTGGCCGGGAGGAGGATGAGGATGAGCTGGCAGAAATTCTCCGGAACATGTCCCTGGAGGAGAAAATCGGCCAGGTAATCATCGCCTACTTCAGCGGGCCGGATTTCGGCCTTTCGTTTGCAGAGGAGCTGCGGGAGCTGCCCCTGGGCGGCGTCATCCTCTTCAGCAGCGCCGGCAACATTGAAAGCCCCGCCCAGGTGGCAAACTTGACGGAGCAGATCCAGAAGGCCGCCCTCGACAGGGGCATGGTGCCCCTCTTCATTGCCGTGGACCAGGAGGGCGGCGCCGTGGCCCGCCTGACAGAGGGGGTCACCCTTTTCCCCGGCAACATGGCCCTGGGGGCCACCGGCAGCGAAGAGCTGGCCGGCCAGAGCGCCGCCGTAACGGCGCGGGAGCTGCGCATTCTGGGGATCAACTTTAACTTCGCCCCGGTGGTGGATGTGAACAACAACCCCGACAACCCCGTCATCGGGGTGCGCTCTTTCGGCTCCGACCCGCGGGAGGTGGCCCGGCTGGGCCGGGCCATGGTCGCCCCCTACCGCCAGGAGAAGGTTATCGCCACGGCGAAGCATTTTCCCGGCCACGGCGATACCGACGTGGACTCCCATTACGGGCTGCCGCTCATCCCCCACGGGCTCTCCCGCCTGAAGGAGCTGGAGCTAATCCCCTTCCAGGCCATGGTCGACGCGGACGTTCCCGCGGTGATGATGGCCCACATCCTCGTTCCCGGTATCACCGGCAGCGACGAGCTTCCCGCCAGCCTTTCCCCCGAAGCGGTCCGTTACTTGCGCGAGGAGATGGGCTTTGACGGCCTGGTGGTAAGCGACTCCATGAGCATGGGGGCAATCAGCGGCCGCTGGGGCCTGGAAGAGGCGGCGGTGATGGCCTTCCAGGCCGGCGTGGACCTGATCCTATTCGGGCCCTGGAGCGGCGTCGAGCCCGGCGACAGCCGGAGAATTTTTGACGCGCTGAAAAAAGCGGTGGACGAGGGGGTCATCACCCTCGAGCGGCTCGAGCAGTCGGTTAAGAGGATTCTCGACGTGAAGAAAGCATACGGCATTCTCGACGATCCCCTGCCGCAGCGAGAAAAGCTCTCTGCGCTGGCCCTGCCTGAAAACCTGGAGCTGGCCCGGCGCATATCCCGGGAAAGCGTCACCCTGGTTCGCGACCGCGCCTCTGTCATCCCCCTCTCCCCAGGGGAGGCCGTCCCGCTCATCTGGCCGGCCGAGCTGGAAAGCGCCCTCGAGCCCCTGGTGGAGGCATGCCCCTTTCTCCGGCCGCGCCTGCTGCCGCTTAATGCGACTGATGCTGAAATTGAAGAACTCCTCGATTCGCTGCGCGGTTCCGCCCTGGTCCTGGCCGGCACCTTCGACCTGCGGCGCCGCCCCGCCTGGATCACCCTGCTAAATGCCCTCGCCGAAGAGACAGAGCTGGTTCTGCTCGCTCTCTCCGCGCCGTACGATCTCCTGGCCGTCCCCCGCGCCGCCGCCTGCCTCTGCACCTACAGCCACACCGAAGTCTCCATGCAAGCCCTTGCCGAAGCTCTAAATGGCGACCTTATCCCGCGGGGCCGCCTCCCCGTGGAGCTGCCCGGGCTGGAATAAGCCTCTCCAGGGTAACTGCCTTTTGCCTCCACTTTTCCGCTTTATGGCCCGACCTTTCCGTTGATTTTATACCTATACCGCATTAATATTAAATTAAAAGGATCATCCCGGCCCGGAGATCCTTCACTTACTCAGGATGCCGGATATTCCCCCTTTTCCCAAGGGGGCCGGGGGATTTCCTATTCCACACTCCCCCCTTTTCCAAAGGGGGGCCGGGGGGGATTTAAAGAAGCGGGGTTTACTCCCGCCTGCATGTCCCCGCAGAAGGCGTTTTTGAGTCTAGCCAAAGGGGTGGGGCTTCCACGCCCGCCCGCCCGGATTCTCCCCCTTTCTCAAGGGGGGGCCGGGGGGGATTTGACAGAAGCGGGGTTCTACTCCCAACTGTATATCCCCGCAGAAGACGTTTCGGTTCTAGCCGTAGGGGCGGGCTTCCACGCCCGCCCGCCAATGCTGGCTTGTTTATCTTGGATAAATAAAAGGGAGATGACAGGGATGACCGGCAGATGGGACAGCGCCCGGGGAACCAAAATAATCGCCTTTCTTCTCTGCCTTGCGGTCATACTGGGAAGCGCGGCGGCAGTTGCTCTTATCAAGCAGCACTATGATCAGAAGATCGACTCTCTCACCCGGCATATTGAAGCGCTGCAGAGGCAGATCGGCAGCGGCAGCGGGGGCAAGGCCAACATCTACAGCCTGGCCTATACCGAGGGCCTCAGCGTGCCGGAAATAGCCGAGAAGGCAGGCGCCTCGGTAGTGGGCATCAAGATTACGGCCCAGGTTAAAGGCTTTTCGGGCTGGTTCGGGCCGCAGATCTACGAGCAGGTCAGCGAGGGCTCGGGAATTATCTACAATGAAGAGGGCTATATCATTACCAACTACCATGTGGTGGGCAGCTACGCTTCCAGCGAAAGCGGCCACATCGAGGTCTACCTGGCCGATGGGCGCTCCGCCGCCGCAAAGTATATCGGCGGAGACCAGCAAAACGACCTGGCGGTGATCAAGATTGATCTCGACAACCTGCCCGTGGCCGAATTCGGCTCTTCGAGCAACCTGCGCCCCGGCGAGTTCGCCATGGCCATCGGCAACCCCCTGGGCATGGACCTGGCCGGCTCGGTCACCGTCGGGGTCATCAGCGGCATTGAGCGCAAGGTGGAGGCGGAAAACGTCGCCGACAGCCTCATCCAGACCGATGCGGCGATCAATCCCGGCAACAGCGGCGGGGCCCTGGTCAACGGGCGGGGCCAGGTTATCGGCATCAATACCATTAAAATTGCCACCACCGAAGTCGAGGGGATTGGCTTTGCCATCCCCATCGATT
>JAAZIN010000085.1 GCA_012800855.1 Bacillota bacterium | reverse complement strand
GTGCGGGCCCGGTTCCCCTGGGAGAAGACCGCTCTTCCCGCAGTCCTTGTACTCGGCCTGTTTACCCTGGTTAAAAGGCGGCGGCGCAAGGCAGCACGCTCGCGGCGCGGCACGAGAACGAGAAGGGCGTAGACAAGAACAGGAGAAGAGGAAGACACAGGTGAAATTCGTGATCTCTTACAGCTGCGGCAAAGACAGCGCCCTGGCGCTTTACCGCATGCTGCAGCAGGGCCACCAGCCGGTTGGGCTGCTGGTGATGATAAACCGGGAACAGAGCCGCTCCTGGTTTCACGGGGTGGACAAGCCCTTACTGGAGGCGGTTTCCCGCTCGCTGCGGATTCCGCTCCTCTGCGGTGAATGCGAGGGCGAAGACTACGCTGCTGCGATGGAGGCGGCCTTGGCCCGGGCGAAGGCCGCGGGGGCAGATGCAGCCGTTTTTGGCGATATTGATATTGAGGATCACCGCCGGTGGAGCAGCGAGCGGTGCGCGGCGGCAGGCCTGGAGCCCATCTTCCCGCTCTGGGGAGAAAAACGCTTGGCGCTGGTGGAGGAAGTAATCGACCTGGGCTTCAAGGCCATGATCAAGTGCGTGGATAAGAACAGGGTTGACCCCAGGCTGCTGGGGGCAACCTTAAGCCGCGCCCTGGTGGAGGAGATTGCCGCCTCCGGCGCCGACCCCTGCGGCGAGAACGGCGAGTACCACACCTTTGTCTATGACGGGCCCACTTTCTCTTTCCCGCTTACCGTAAAACAGGGGCGGGTGATCGACTTCGGCACCCATGCCGCCATCGACCTCCGCCTTCTTCAGTTCCCCTAAATCAATTCGCTTCAGTCAAGAGTGTCTTAAGCCCTTTTGTAAACTGCCTGACTTCTTGAGTGTCAAAGAACCGCCAGCGGCTTTCACCAAGAAGTTCTAGAAAATATCTATTGAGCTTTCTAATCGAATAGCAATTTAAATGAGCGAGTCGATTTCTGTGCGCTTGCCCGGCACGGTATAATAAGTTGCAGCCGGACTAAAAGGTTCTACGGTATCCCTGCGATCTTGCCGAATAAAACCGTCGTCGCGCAGTTGCCGGATTAATGGCTTCATTTTAGCTGCTGTGAGGCCCATATTGCTGCCAATCTCCTCTATGGATACCCTATGGGGCGCGGTTCTGATGAACCGCAGGATGCGAATGAGTTGCTCCTGCTGCTCCCTTTCTTTATTAGGAAAAACCAGTGTACCTTTATCTATAACCGTCAGCCGGCCAGGCTCCAGTTCTTCCCATTGCTCATCGGTCAAGGGGCGAGTGGCAATAATAAATCCCTTTTGCGAAGGCGCTTTTTCCTCGGATAAGTCTATTTCATAGTCTTCATCTACGAGTTTTACGCTTGAAAAGGGGGCTTCGCGTTTTGTAAAATACAGACCCTTGTATCCATTTAAGTCCCTGTAGCAAAATAAGCGCTCCCCGTCAGAAAGGAGGCAGTTGAAATTGCCGAATCGATTGATTTCGCGCATGCTGTTTTCCAGGAGGCTGAAGCTTTCCTCGTTCCATTCAAGTACCCGATTTTCAATAATATGCATTAGATGACAGAAAGCATATTCGGAATCCGTTGTCCCCATGGAGTTCCACCTGCCGGCAGCCAGCAAATCCCTGTAATTGCCGCTCAAATGGCCATTGTGGGCAAATACATATTCTCTGTTTCCTAGCACCCTGGAAAAGGGATGCGTATTGGTATAGCAGACAGAAGATGTTGCCAGGCGAACATGGGAAATAAAGATCCGGGAGCGGATTCCTTTATTGTCTTTTAAAAAAGCAGCGAAGGAACTGTGGTTCGATTGTAGCGGCTCTTTGATTACCTGGGCTGCATACTCGCCATTTGGATAGTAAGCAATGCCCCACCCATCAGGGTTGGCAGAACCCCGGTGTATAAAACCTCTGAAAGAAAAGTTGGGTTGAACTGTTTCGTTAAATGCCATTCCCAATAGCTCACACATTATTCATTTGCACCTCTCTCCGTGGCTCCTACCATGCATCTATAATATTATTTACCCAAAAAGCAGTCAATTGCATCAATTGCGTAATAAAAATGGGATTTTTATTATTCAGTAGCACTACTTACCCGTATTTAATGTCAGCTTATTGCAAGGGCTTTTTGAACGCTGTAAATTAGGAATTGCCTCCTTGACGCGGCATCATTTGTGGAATATAATGCCATTAGCTATATTAGCTAATAGCATGGGAGGTGCGGCGATGATTGTCAGTTCAACGGAAGTGCAAAACAACTTCGGCAAGTACCTCATGCTGGCCGCGAAAGAGGATGTAATCATAACCCGCAACGGCATGGTCATAGCAAAATTGACGGCTGTTGAGGACGACGCCGCGGGGGAGGAGAAAGTATCTGAAAACCTGACCAAGTACGGGTGGTACGGCGGCAGAAAGGCAACATACGAGGAATTCCTGGAGCTAACCCGGCATAGCGAGGATCGCTACGAATATATTGACGGGGAAATATATTATCTCGCCTCGCCAAAAACCGTACACCAGGTTGTTTTAACCGAGCTCCTTGTTATTTTTCATAACTGGTTCCAGGGGAAAGAGTGCCGGCCGCTGGTAGCTCCGTATGACATCACCCTGAGAAGGCACGAGAAAGATATCAATGTGGTTCAGCCCGATCTCATGGTGATCTGCGACCTTGAGGAAAAGCTGGATGATGACGATTATTACAGGGGTGTGCCCACCCTTGTCGTGGAAGTATTATCTGAAGGGACACGCAGCAAAGACATGGTTAAAAAACTGGATCTCTACATGTCTTGCGGTGTCACGGAATACTGGATTGTCAATCCGTTTAACGAAGAGGTAATTGTTTACCTCTTTCAGGAAAAAGACATTGTCAACAGCGCCACTTACCGGAAACCTGATTGCGCCGAATCCTTCCACTTTAAAGGGCTGTCGGTAGAACTGGCTCGGATTTTCACTTGAGCTGGGTATCCAGTAAATGCTGCCGGAGATGTGGACATTTTGCCTGGGCTTGCCCTGTGTAAAAATGATTGGTAATATTCTAGCAAGGATTAGGTCTTTCCCGGCAGATTGGGCAGCGGCACCGGAGTAAACAAACCTGGGTAGGCAGGGATGCTTGGATTGGAGAAAGCGCTGCGCAAAATAATAGAAAAAAGCTCTCGCCGAATTGTCTCTACCTTAGCCTTGGAGCATGAGCTGCAGGGGCGCCTGGGCCGCAACGGCCAGGATGAATGGAGCTATGAGTCCTTTGCCCGGGCCATGGAGAAGCTGGTGGAAGAGGGGCTAATTGTACCGGTCAAGGCCTCGGGATATAACGGGCGCATTCCTCCCTTGGCGGTTCGCTATCGACGCATTGCCAGGCCGGTTTCCCCTCCCCCGGAGCTGTTCCACTTTCGCTCCCAGATGGATTTAAGCTATTTTGCGCGAAGGCCCCAGGAGTTTTACCGCTACCAGGACATTTTGCAGGCTATCGATAGATACCTGGTTGGGACCGCGCAGGAGAAGCCCTCGGTTTGGGACACGCTCAATGAGCGCTCCTTTCAGCTCACCGGTGACGAGAAGTTCCTGGACTCCGCCGAAGGGGCGGACCTGCTCCGACGCATCCAGGTCAGCCACGAAGATCTGCATTGCTATCCTGTAGCGGAGCCCTTTTTTTACCGCCTGCTTGATGACCGCATCAGGCAGGCGAAATCGATAAACGTGCTCGTCATTGAGAATAAAGATAGCTTTCATACCTTCTGCTGCCTGCTGGGAGAAGGCAGCCTAATTTTGCGCCCTCCGGTTAGCCTGGCAATCTACGGGGAAGGCAACAAGATCTGCGGCAGCTGGCCTTTCTTCAATGAAATTCCCGGCCCGGCCGGCAAACAGATACGGGCTTACTACTATGGCGATCTTGATCCCATGGGCTTAATTATTCTGCAACGCTGGCAGAAGGCGGTGCAGCGTGCCAGGGAAGAAAACAGGGGGAACGATTTGGCGAGCGCCCTGGAGATTTTGCCTGCGCAAGGCCTTTATCGAGCTCTACTGCAGCAGGGGCGGGATCGGGAATTAAAAATAAAGGCTGAAGGCCTTTTACCCGCAGCTGACCTGGAGCTGCTTTGGACCCAGTTTGCTCCGGAGCTGCGCCGCTCCATTGAAGAGCTGTGGGCACGGGGCCGGATGGTTCCCCAGGAAGCTTTATCCGCTTCGCGACTTGCCGAGTTAAAGGAGATCACTCTATGAGTGAGCAAGGGAAGCTCAATTTTTCACCCGACCTCCTTCTCGGCTCTTTTCCTTCCGGAGGAGAGGGCGCTGACTTCTCCATGCTGGAAGGCTTTGGCCAGCGGATGGAAGCCATCTTGCAATTTTTCCCCCTCTACGAGCTGAAGCAGAAGCATTCTTTGACCGAGTACTACGGCTTTGAACTGGGGCTGAGCCTGCTGCTTTACATTATGGAAAAGATGCTGCGCAACAGCCCCTGTACTTACGAGGACAGCGAAAACTTTATTATAAAGATGCTCTCTTTGCTGTTAAGGCGCCCGGTGGATGAAGAAGAAGGCCGCCAGGTGGCGCGCAAGCTCATCGAGGAGATCACGAACCGCGGCAGCCCCTTCAAGTACCGCTACCTCGATCCTCTAACCGGACGGGAGGAAGAATTAAAGTTCCGGCTGGTGGAGCAGCGGCCCTATACCTCCTGGAGCGGAGAAGACACCGTGATCATGCGCCTGACGGAAAAAGGGCTTGACCTGCTCTTTAAATCGCGGGAGATTTATCACGATCTGCACTTTTCGGTAATGCAGCTCTACCTGGACCAGCAGATCCGGCGGGGCGTCTTCGATGAAGCCTTGAACACGGTCAGGGAGCTGGCCGTGGCGGTGGAGAACATCGAGGAGCAATGCCGGCGCCAGCGGGAAAATGTGCGTCGCAACGTGGTGGAGTCGCTGAAAACCCCGGATTACGGGCGGTTGTTGCGGCGTATGGAGGAGCAACTGCACCGGGAGCAGGAGACCTTTGAAAATATAAAACAGCTTGTTCGCGAAACTAAGCAGCGGCTTGAATCCGCTCCCCCCACGCCGGATAACCTTTCCCGGCAGGAGAAGGTGGCCAGGCTGGCTCATAACCTAAACGTGGTAGCCGCTCGTCACCTGGAACTCATCAGCACCCGCTTCAAGCTGGAGAACCTGGTCAGCCAGTTGCTCCAGGAATGCATCTACCAGAGCATGATGGTGCGATTTCATATGCGGCGGGAATTTTTAGGCACCGTGTTAAAGTATAGCCCGCCTGGCGAGCGGCTGACCCGCACTGCGCTGCAACCGCTGCTAAGGCCGAAAGCGCCTTCCTTGCTGGGGCCGGAAACTTTTCTCTCGTCCCAGCGCTTGCTGAGCCGGGAGCGGGAGCGCCCCCTGGAAATGGAGTCGGAGGAGCCGGATCACGAGGCCTGGGCGGCCTGGCAGGCTGCGGAAGAGGCGCGCCGGGAGCGGACGATTAACCTGTTAAAGCGTTTTTTTGCTGCCATCCTCGAAAGTTTGGCCCAAAACGGCCTGGTGGAGACACCTATTCTTGCTGCTGCCGCCTTGGGCCGGGAGGCTGCCCCGGAAGAGACGGCTGCATTCGCCTACCTGCTCCTGCTGCTGCACCAGGGGCGCCAGTTTAATGCTTCCCTTCCCTGGAAGTACGTCCCCGGCGATGAAGACCTGGTGGAATATGCCTTCTACCAGCTGCTCCAGGAGCGGCCTGAACTGGCCACCATTGGCCGGGTCCGGGTGGAGGCAGATTCGCAGGTGGTGCAGTTGCTGCATGGCATCGAGCTGCGCAATATCATCATGCGAAGGGTGAGCGCTGATGCAGTACAGCCGCAAGACCGTGGAGACGGCGCTGGAGCTCTTGAAGGAGCTTCTGCAGCATCCCGTGGTGGAGAGGGCTACGCATGAAGACCTGGTGAACCGGGTGCGTTTCGATTCCGAGGTGCGGAACCTGTGGCGCGAAATCATCGAGCCCCTTTTTGAAATCAGCCTAATTTCGGCCGGGGACCAGTTCTACCTGGCCGGGAGCTTGACGGGAGGCATTTTCAGTTACAGAAACGAAGAGCTGCGCGACCTGCTGGGGGTGCAGACCAACCGGGAACTTTATCTCTGCTCTTTCATTGTTCTCACCCTTTTGGCCGCTTTCTATGACAGCGATGATGGGATTGGCCCTTCACGCGAGTCCTTGCTAGTAAGCGAGCTGGCTGAAATGGTGACCACACACCTGCAGGAGCTGGGGAGCAGTCCGGATGTAGAAGAGCTGGAAAACCAAACCCGGGTCAACCTGCGCGGGCCTGCAGAGCTGTGGCTGGACCTTCCTTATCAAAAAGTTGACGTCGTGCATATCCGCAGGTCAGACTGCCGCCTGGCCTACCTGCTTAAGACCATCGACCTGCTGCAGAAACACGGCCTGGTCCGGCTAATTCACGATCGGCAGATCTTCCCCTGCGAGCGTCTAAACCAGCTCATCGCCCATTACTACAACCAGCAGTCCCGGAAAAACGAAATCCTGGAAATGCTCCGCAGCCGCTTGCATCCCGACAGCTCGCCGGAGGAAGAATGAAAGGCCTGGCCATATAAAAGAAAGCCGGCGCCTGCCCAATCAGCTTCTAGCGGCGGTACTGCCTGCGAAGGTGAAAGCAAGGCGATGGCAAAAAACTGCTTCAAAGGAGACGGTCAATATGCCCCGGATTAATCGGGTCAGGGTGCACAACATTCATTTTGAAACCGGCGGCCAGCCCCGCATCTACCACGATACTATCTTCGAACCTTTCGGCGAGAACACGCTCGTATTGCTGGGCAACGGTGGCGGCAAAACGCTGCTGCTGCACCTTATTGCCCAGGTAATCGAGCCCAATGCCACCTTGCAGGGCAGGAAGATCAAGCGGCTGGTGGAGAAGGAGAAATTCACCGGGCATGTCCTGGTGGAGTGGCTCCTGGACGGCGCCGCGCCCCGCTACCTACTGACAGGCTTCTGCTTCGCCGATCATATTGGCGATAGCCATCAGGGGATAGATTACTTTACCTACCTGCACGAGTACGATGGTGAAAATGAATATGATCTCAGCTCTTTCCCGCTGGCGGATGAAGCGAACCGCACCTATAACCTCAGCCAGCTGCAGCAGCTTTTAAAGAACAGCCCGGTCAAGGTTTATGCCTCATATCGCCGGCAGGATTACCAGAAGATGCTGAAAGAGTACCAGATCGATCCGCAGGAGTGGCGCTACATTTTAAAGATAAACGACAGCGAGGGCGGCATCGAAAATTTCTTTGAAGGATGCAGCAGGACGCGCACCCTGCTGGACAAGCTGCTCATTCCCATGATCGATGAGGTGCTGGAGCGGCGGGAAGAACGAGACCCCCTGCGCGAGGCCTTCCGCGGCACCGCCCTAGAAGTGATGGATCTGCCGCAGCTGAAAGTGCAAAGCGAAGCCCTGGAAGCTTTGTCGCACAAGCTGCCCCTCCTGGCCAAGGGCTTCGACCAGGTCGCTCAAGCGCGGCAGCGTTATCTCGAACTGCTTGAGTGGCGGGCCACGCTGCTGAAAACCCTTATCCAGGGCATGGCCCGCCTCGAGGAGCACCGGAATGAGCTGGCGCAGCAGAAAGAGGAAAAGATATCGGCGCGTGGAAAAGCGGAGATGACCCTGGAAGCGCTGGGCGTGGAGGAGAAGAGGCGGACATGGGATGCCGCAGCTAAAAAAGCCGTCGCTCAGGAGAAGCTGGCGGAGGCCGCCCGGCAGCGCTACGAAAGCAGCCGGAAACGTCTCCACCTCTATAAAGCCTTTCAGAAGTGGGGCAGAATCCTCCAGGAAGAAGAAACGCTGGCCGACATAAGGCAGCAGTTGCAATTGCACGAGCAAGGGGAGGCCCAGTTCAAAGAGGAGCTGGAGCGGTTAAGAATGGCAACGGCCCCCTTGCTGCGGTGCGGCCTGAACGCGGTGAGTCACAAAGAGGAAGAGCTCCGGCAGTTGTTGGAGCGGTTGAAAGAGAAACGGGAGGAGCTATTTGAAGAAAAGGCAGAAGCCGAGGTCAGGCTGGGGAAAACGAGAGACGCGCTGCTCCGCCTGCAAGCGCTGCAGGAACAGTTTCAGGAAGAGCGGAAGCGGATCACTGAAAAAATGGCCGACCTGGGGATCTCCTTTGACGCGGCGGAGCCACGCTCAGAGCTGAGCAAGATGGAGCGGGAACTGGAGAGAGCGGAGAAAGAGAAAGACGAAGCAGAAGAGGTGCTGCAGCAGCTGGAGCTTAGCCTAGCCGAGCTCGGGAAGCGCCAGGCAATACTCTCTTCCGATGGAGAGCGTCTTGTGAAGGAAATGCAGCACCTGCGGGAGCAGCATCAGCAGTGGTGGGAGCAGGCGCTGTTTCTAAAAGGGGAGCTTAAGTCCCTGGGCTGCCCGCACCATCCCGGCGAGGATTGCGCCGCGGCGCTGGTCTGGTTAAGCCAGAAAGAAGAGCAGCTGGCCAGGGAGCAGGTAGAAGTGCGGCAGCAGCAGCGCCACTGGCAGGAGCAGGAATTTCTCTGGGGCGAAGGGCGAACCCCGCGGCCGCATGCCGAGATTGACCGGGTGGTGGAGGAACTGAACCGAAACGGCATAACGGCGCAGCCAGTCGTGGAACTGTTTGCCCACTATTCCGAGCCGGAGCGGGAGCAGATGCTTAACGAGCGCCCCTGGCTTCCCTACGCCTTAGTGGTTGAGCCCTCCCAGCTTGAAGAATTAAAGCGGCGCCGCCTCCAGCTGCGGGCGGAGCTTACTGTCCCTGTGCCCCTGGTTTCCCGGACGGACTTTCATGAAGGGGTGAGCCCGGCGGAGCTCTATTTCTTAAGCCACCGGGGGCTGGAGCGTTTCTACTCCGAGGAGAAGATAGAGCAGTATCGCATCAAGATCAGGAGCGAACTGCGGGCTATTGAAGAGAAGCTGCATTTATTGGTCGAGCAGGAGCAGAGGGCCCGGGACCTGGTGGGCCGCCTGGAAGGCTTCCGGCGGGGTTTCGCCTATTCCCGGGAAGCTGACTGGAATGAAGCCATTCGCCTTTTAGAAGAAAAGCGCTCCCGGCTGCTGGCCGACCTGGAAGAGATACGGCACCGCCTTGAGCAGGTCCACAGGGACAAAGATGAGCGCAGGAGCCATTTACAGCAGCTGCGCCATCGGCTGCAGCTGCTGCACCGGGCCCTGGACATGACGCGGGAGTTTTGCCTGCGCTGGGCGGAAAGCAAGAAGAGGGAGGAGGAAGCTGCCCGGCTGCAGGAGCGGCGGATCCAGGAGGAGGAAAAAGTAAGAGAGCTGCAGCAAGCCCTGGCTGCGCAGGATAGCTCTATTGATGAAGCAAAAGAAGAGCTTAAAGGCGTGCAGCACGAGCTGGAGCGGTACCGCGAAGCCTGGTTCAGCTATGTTCAAGAAACAGGCGCAGAAGCCCGGGCTGATCAAGTCGATGCTGAAAAGATAGGTCCCTTCGGCAGCGAGCAGGAGCGGCAGCTTGACCAGCTGCTCATAGAGTTAAAAGCCGGCATAGAAGCCCTGGAGAAGCGCTCCGGCGACTACCAGGCTTTAAGAAGCCAGGAGAAACAGGCTCTTGAGAGGATCGAAGAATGGAAGGAAGAAATCCGCCACCTGAGCCTGGAACTCGAGACAGTGCAAAAAAGCTATTACCCGGTTGAACGAAGCGCCGTGGAAGAGGCCGCGCAAGCTGCAGAGGCAGATCGGCGGAAGGTGGAAGAAGCCAACCGGGAGTTGGCAAAAGTAAGCAGAGAAGCAAGTGCCGCTGAAAGCGTCTACCGGGACCGCCTCGAGCAGTTGCAGAAGCGCTACCCCCAGGTGGAACCGCCTGATTTGAGTGGGGTGGACCTGGAGCTGGAGAGGAAACATCAGGAAAGATTAAGTAAAGAGTTGGATGAATCCATCCGGCAGCTCGATGAAGAGATGAGGCTGGCGGGCAGGCAGCTAGAGGACTACCGGCAGGCCGCCGATAGTTTAAGGCAGATGGAGGTTGCCGTTAGCGAGGACACCCTCCCCCTGCCACCGGAGCAGGAGAAGGCGCAGCTGCTGGGCCGGGCCGGCGAGGTGGTGGCCAAGAGCCGGCATGAAGAGAAAGAGCTGGCGGCTGAACTGGATAAAGCCAAGCGGCAGGCGGTAGATCAGCTGCAGCTGTGCTGGGATGAGTTGAGGATACTGCATGGTGACGAATTAAAACAGTTTTTCAAAATGATGGCTGAGCAGACCGGGCCGCCTTCGTGGGAACAGCGGGTGACAGAGCTGCAAGGCCACCTGCGGCAGGTAGAAGAGGCGATTAATCATTTTCGGGAGCAGGTAAGGCAGCGCCTGGAGGGATTAAGCGCCAAGGTTGACGAGATGGTGCGGCGCACCTGGCGGCATGTGGATGGCGTGCTGGAGCAGGTGCGGGAGCTGCAGAGGCGTTCCTTGGTCCCGCTGCGCGGCGAGAAGCATCCCCTTTTTAAGATCAGCTTCGTGAAGCCGGAGGAAGCGGAAGGTTCAGCAAAGCTGCGCAAGTACCTCGAAGATGTTATCGCCGAGGCGGTCAATATGCAGAAGCAGGGCCGGGAAGACACGGAAATTGATGATTTCCTCAGGGAAGCCATCGAGACATCCCGGCTGCTGGACCAGGTTGTGCATCTAGACGATATTGATATTTGCCTGCTCAAGCCGCGGGACAGCAGCAGCTATCAATCGGGCCAGTACGATCGCTGGGACGATCTCAACGAATGGTCCCAGGGGCAGAGATTTGCCGGCCGCTTTGCCCTCTTTATCGTGCTTCTGTCCTATATCCGCCAATGCCGCTCCGGCGGCCGTGTAACCTCGGCGGTGGTGCTGGCGGACAACCCCTTCGGGCAGGCCTCCAGCAGCCATATTCTCGAAATTGTCGATGCCATTACCAGGCAGCAAAATGTCCAGCTCTTCAGCTGCACCGCCCTGCGGAACACCGAGATCATGCGTGGCTTCCCGGTTATATACAGCCTCGTCCCGGCCCCCACCATGGGCGGCAAGGAGAGGATGAGCCTGGATAAAAAAAGGCGGGGGGTGGAGAGGCAGCCCCTGGAGCAGGCCCACGCTCGCATCCCCCTTTCCACGAGCGATGAGCGCGGTCAGTTGGAGCTTTTTTAAATAAGGACTTCAATTAACAGATCTGTTGTGGTGCTTGCTTTTCAGGCTGTTGATAACCCGGTTAATCGCCTTGCGGACTTTTTTATACTCGATAAAGGCCCAGGCGTGCAGCAGGGGGATGAAGCGGCGGTCGCCGGTAGCTTCGATTTTTTCGAGAAGCAGCAGGATCATTTCCCGGTTCCGGTCTTTCAGCTCCTTTACAAAGGAGTAGTCCATTACGTCCAAAAGTTCCGTTAGCTTCTCCAGCAACTCGTCGGCGTAGGTTTCTTTTTCGATTTCTCATCCCTTTTCAGTGAAGGCCAGCACTGGCAGCCGGTAGCTGTACTCGATTTTCAAGTAGCCGTCCACGATGGCCCGATCGATGCGGGCGGTGATTTCGGCAAGGGTAAGATGTTTGTAATAGCCATAGACGGGGCATTGATCCAGTTCCAACTCCAGTAGCTTTTTATCCCGGGAACCTTTTAATATTTTGACCAGCATGTTGCGTCCCCCGGTCGCAATCAGTTCATCGGCGCCGCGCAAGATGGCTTTTAACTCCTCAAAGGAGAGTTCCTCTTCTGCCGGATTTAACTGGTAGGGCACGCGTCTTACTCTTCTGCCCATTTTCTCCAGCTTCCTTAGGTGAAATACAGCCGGCGCAGTGGGGGGCGCGGCACTGTTCAAACCAGAAAACAGTTTCAGATTAGCTGTTGGCCGGATGAAGCGGGGCGCGGATGTAGCGGTAAGCCGGGCTGCATCTGTGAAAGGGCGGCGGCAGCTTTCAGGTCGGCAATGGGCAGCTCCGCCTTAACGGTGCTGCGCAGCACCGCCGCCGGATGGTAGGTGGGAAAGATCCAGTAGCCGGGCCCCTCAAACCAGCGCCCCCTCATTTCGTGCAGCTTCGCTTTCGGATCGAGGATATTCTGAACTGCCACCAGCCCCAGGCATACCACCACCCGGGGCTTGATCAGCGCCAGCTGCTTTTCCAGCCAGGGCCGGCAGGCCGCCAGCTCACCGCGGTAGGGGTTGCGGTTTTTCGGCGGCCGGCATTTCACCGAGCCGGTGATGAAAACATCCTGCCGCGACAGGCCCGCTTCTGCCAGGAGCCGGTCCAGGACCTCGCCGGCTCGCCCCACGAAGGGCCTGCCGCAGGCATCCTCCTGAGCCCCCGGCGCTTCCCCCAGGAGAAAGATTTTCGCGCCGGGGTTCCCCTCGCCAAAAACCACCGTCTTTCTGGTCAGCGCCAGGCCGCAATTCCGGCATTTTTCGCACAATACCTGCAAAGCTTCCAGGCTGCTTACACTTTTACTTTCTGCCACTCTTGTCTCTCCGTGTGTATAAAAGAACGTTTTCCTAGCTTATTTAATGAGAAATTATATCCCCGGACGTTCTTAGATTACCATAAAGTTGCATAAAAAGTATACACATGCGTCAAGATAGCTGTGCTGTTTACAGTAATTTCTTTATTAGCTGAAGAGATTGTCATTATTGTGGGAGGTATTTGGGGCGCTATGTATAAATAGCTATAATGTGCCACCTTTAAGACTTATTGTGAATATAAAATATTAACTTAGAATAATTTGTAATTGTGTATTAAACTCAATAGCAAGTAAATAGGTTTAATAATTGTTACAATCATTTATAGGGGTGGTAAAATGGATGCTTTTCAAGTCGGTGAAAGGCTTGATGAATTACATGAAGAATGCATAGATTTAATTGCTGAAGCATTCTCAAGTAATAAGGAGCTAGGTTTTTCTCTGTGGAGATTGATAAGGAGAAGCTTGAGAATGATTAAGTTTGTAAAATATTTTATGGAATCGAAGCCTGAGATCTACACCCCTATACTTGAAAAAGAAAATAAACTGATACATGAAGCCAGCAATGAAATACTAAATATTATGAAAGGAATGAAGGATAAAATAGATACTTAAGAGTATACGGCTTTCTTTTCAAAAGGAAATCTAATGGTGCAGTTAAGCAAGCTTATGCAACAAAGAATATTGTTCCTTGATATATTGGCAGCTTGTAGTATTATAAACGTACGAGTAGAATTCCTGCGGTAGGGGTAGCAGAAATTGGACATCGGACTGGACAGTCTACTGTTTGCGTTTGGCATTACGCTTTTTGCCGGTTTGTCCACGGGGATAGGCAGTGCCCTGGCTTTTTATGCCAGGCAGACGAACACCAAGTTTTTATCCGGGGCTCTGGGCTTTTCCGCCGGGGTGATGATTTATGTTTCCTTGGTGGAAATATTTGCCGAGGCCAGGTTCTCGCTGGAGCAATTCTACGGCTCCCCCGGGGGCTACTGGGTTGCCACCATCGCTTTCTTTGCCGGGATCGCTTTGATTGCGCTCATTGACAAGTATGTTCCCAGCGCCGAGAATCCCCACGCGATGCGCGATGTAAAAGAAATGAAGAAGGCAGCGGAAAATACCGCCTTGCTGAGAACGGGGCTGTTTTCGGCTTTGGTTATCGCCATCCATAACTTCCCGGAAGGGATGGCCGTTTTTGCCAGTGCGCTCCAGGACCAGGCCCTGGGGATCAGCATTGCCGTGGCCATTGCCATTCACAATATCCCCGAAGGCATATCGGTTTCGGTGCCTGTTTACTTCGCTACCGGCGACCGAAAGAAGGCCTTCTTGTATTCCTTCCTTTCCGGCTTGTCCGAACTGTTCGGGGCAGTCGTCGGTTACTTCCTGCTGCTTCAATTTGTCAACCAGGCCCTCTTTGGATTGATCTTTGCAAGCGTTGCCGGGATCATGGTGTACATATCCCTGGACGAGCTCCTTCCCACAGCCGAAAAATACGGAGAACATCACGTTGCCATTTACGGCCTCATATTGGGCATGGCCGTGATGGCCTTAAGCCTGCTCATGCTGGCTTAATGGGATTGTCTGCGCCATCGGCGCTTGCGACAGAGATGTGCATCTTTAGAGCATAAACTACTAACAGCACCCTGCTGCCGGGCTGCCGGCAGCAGGCGATGGAGTGATGCTTTGTGGAGAAGAAGCCTTCCGTGCAGCCGGCCGGTCCCAACATTGCCACCGTGCTCCGGGAGTTCCTGGAGGAGCAGGCGGGGCGGCTGGGTAAAGAAACTTATGGCAAGTACGAAACAGCCATTGAACTGCTGCAGCACTGCCTGAGCAGCTACGGGCCCAATTACCTGGAAAAAGAGGAGGAGGAGATGCTGGAGCGCTACAAAAAGGAAAGCGGCCGCAAAGATGAATTTGCCTTCAGCGTCCTCTTCGGCCCAGAGAAGATACCGTTCATTGTGGAAGAGTTCTTGGGCTACTTCTTGGTCAACAAGGTGATGTGCGGCAAAGATCAGCTCAGGGCCGCGGGGACGGTGATGAAAAAGCTGGCCCGCTGGCTGGCGGAGCGGGGTTACATTGACGGTGATGAGGCGGAGTATATGGCGGGGATAGCGGCCAAAGCTTACCGCGAACTGCCGTCGGCAGAGGCATTAAGCGAGGCCCTCTATGAAATGGTGGAAAGTTCGCCGACTGTTAAAGGCGAGGAAAGAATCGAAGACCTCTTTTCGGTGGTTAAGGTTGAACCGGGCCGGCTCCACCTGCAGGTGGGAGATGAAGAGCCGGTGGTTGTGAAGGTGCCCCGCAGGATTAGCGACCTCTGCCGCGTAGGGTGGATGATCCCACTTTTGCTGGTCAAAACACCAGGCGGCTGGCGCATCGCCTGGGCGGGAACCGTTTACCCTGATTTGTCAAATTAAAATTGACGTGTTATCTCTGCCTGCTAATTTAGCTCCCCGCTGCGTGACCTGTTCTGCCGCTTTTACCCTCGCGGGGCAGGAACAGTTTGCCGTGGGACAAGTATGCCGGGCACCCCGCGGGCAGCCTGCACTCCTTGCGGGATGCCTTTTTGCTGCCAAAACCCAAAAATGGAGCGGGATCCTGTATGCCTGCAGGAGCCAGGGGCGAAGGAGTAGAAACTACCCTGTGAGCGGCTAGCCGCCCCGGGGTCCTTGGCCGCGCCTGCCGGGAGCTCCTGGGCTGTTTCAGGAATAACAAGCGAGGCGGGGAGCAAGATAAATTGATGCGCCGCCGTTGAAAACTGCACGGAGGGAGTGACCTTGCTTGGAGGCGATTAACAGCTGGCTGATAGAATTTGTACCGCTTAATGAAACCTGGCGGCAGATTATTATTGCCGTTGTTATATTTTTTCTTTTCCTGGCACTGCGGGGGCTCTTTGCCCGGGTCATATTTCGCCTTCTCCTGGGGCTGACCAGGCGGACGAAGACCGACATTGACGATAGAATCATACCCGTCCTGGAGAATCCCCTGAAGACGCTCATCCTGGTTGTAGGCACTTATCTTGCTCTCTCCTACTTGCCGTTGGGCCCCGGTCCAGACCTGGTCGTCAACCGCCTCTACCGCTCTTTCATAATCGCCATTGCCGCCTGGGTCCTCTACAACGTGAGCGGCAGAAAGCCCTTCCAGGATATGTACGACAAGTTCAACATAGATCCCGCCCTAGCGGATTTCCTGGCCAAGGCCTTGCGTTTTCTCATCGTGGCCCTGGCCCTGCTCATGGTGGCCGACGTGTGGGGCTATCCTGTCACCGGCCTGCTTACCGGCCTGGGCCTGGGCGGCCTGGCCGTAGCCCTGGCAGCCCAGGACGCTGTTTCCAACATTTTTGGCGGCATTGTCATCCTCCTGGACAAGCCCTTTTCCGTGGGCGATTGGATCTACACCCCCAGCGTGGAGGGGACCGTGGAAGAGATCTCCTTTAGAAGCACCAAGATCAGGACTTTCGCCCAGGCCCTGATTACCATGCCCAACTCCAAGATTGCCAACGAGCCCATTACCAACTGGACGCGCATGGGCAAGCGGCGCATCAAGTTCAACCTTGGCGTGACCTACTCCACGCCCCGGGAGAAGCTGCGCCGCTGCATCGACAGGATCAGGGAGCTGCTGCAGGCCCATCCCGGCATCCACAAGGAGACGATATTCGTCACCTTTGACGAGTTTGGCGAGAGCAGCCTCAGGATTTTTCTCTACTTTTTTACCAAAACTACCGTGTGGGCAGAATACTTGGAAGTAAAAGAGGATGTTAACTTCAAGATCATGGAGATTCTGGAGCAGGAGGGCGTCTCCCTGGCCCTCCCCAGCCGGAGCGTCTATATCGAAAGCAGGTGAATTTTTAACCGCGTGAAAAAGTGGGACACTAGGGACGTACCTTTTTGTCCCATTTTGATCATAGTTATACAGCTTGGCGGGCGGGCGTGGAAGCCCGCCCTTACGGTTTATCCCGATACGCCTGCAGCAGGGATGTGCATGTGAGGGAACCCGTTCTTACAGTTTTTGGGAGCATGGGAAGGGGATTTCCCCTGAATTCTTGAATCCCCCTAAGTCCCCTTTAGAAAAGGGGGACTTTTTTCAGTTTACATCGCGGTTACATGCCTTTTACGCGGGGGACATTTTCCGCAGCAGCCTTTCCTCGTAAAGCCGCAACTTCTTTTTCCGGGAAGCGGCTGAATACCAGCAGCCCCGCTAGCACTACCAGGGCCGCCGCCGGCCCGCTGAGCTGCACTCCCCGGGTGGTGCCGAAGAACTGCACCAGCCCCCCCGATACCAGGGCGGAGCCGCCCATGGCCGCCTTTACCAGCAGCCCCTGGGTGCCGAAGTACATCGCCTCCCGCCGCTGCCCGCTTCTTTTTTCCTCCAGGTCGGCAATGGAGGCTACTATGGCATCGGGAATGACCATGATACCTACCTGGGCTATGCCCATCAAGCCCATGATCGCGAAGAGCAGCAGTTCGGGCGAGAGGAAGGTCAGCGCATCGGAGAGGAGCGAGGTGAAGGGGAGGGCGGCGATAAAGAGGAGCATGGTCAGGGACAGGGCTTTTTTCAAGCCGATCTTCTTCGTTACATAATTGAGCAGGGGGAAGGCGATGAGCGCCGTGGCCTGGGCTAAGAAGAAGACGGTGGCCTCGGCTTCTGTTTTGCCCAGCAGTGCGGTGGCATAAAGAGGCAGGTTGATGGTAAAAATGTTGTATCCCATCTGCAGGGCAATGGAACCGGCCAGGTAGATGATGAAGGGGCGGTTTTGCAGGGTGGATCTAAGGGCTTGGAGCAGCCCCATTGTGGCCGGCCTGGCGTCGGTGTAATCTTTTTCTTTAATTAAAGCCGGTATGTAGAGAAAGGGGAGCGCTATTGCCGCCGCCGCCCAGACCATGCCGTGGAAGCCCAGCCGTCCGATTAAAAACCCCGAGCCGAGCATCCCCATGGCCCCGCCGACCATGTAGAAAATGGACCGGTAGGTGGTTAGATCGACCCTATCTGCCTCCGTGTGGGCCAGCTCGGCCAGCAGCGCCAGGTAGGGGCAGACGTAGCCGGTGAAGAAGGTAAAAAAGAGGCCCAGGAAGATAAAGAGATGGAGGCCGTTCCACGGGGATTCTCCCTTTACCGGCGGGTAGAAGAGGGCGATGAAAACGAGAACGTAGAAAATGCCGCTCCACAGCATGAAGGGTATTCTCCGGCCCAGGCGCCCCCTGTGGTTGTCGGAGAGACCGGCGATGATGGGATCGGCGATGGCGTCGATGACCCGCCCGCCAAACATGATCAAACCGAAGAGGGCGGCGCCGGTAAAGGAGTTAACCCCCTTGACGGGACTGGTGATGTAAAAGTAGTAGAGCCAGGTCATCATGACCCGGTCCAGGAGCACCCAGCCCACGGAGCCGGCGCCGTAAGCTATTTTGCCCCATAAAGGCAGCTGCTTGCGCATAAAGCACCCCCAGGAATGTTTTTTACATCATGGGGACAGTTCTCCACGGTCAAAACTCCCGGCCCTGGACATGCCTGACCGCCTCCGGCATCCGCCCCTGGCGGCGTAGGGCACGGCAGCGGATCTCGTAATAGGCCAGGCCGAGAGCGAGCCAGATTATAAAAAGGTAGCCAAAAACATTGCCCCGAGGCATGCCCAGGAGATCGACGAGCAGCATCCCCATCACGCCCAGGGCAACCAGCGCGCCCACGGAAGGAACCAGGTAAACCCAGAATCCTTTCAACTTGAAGGGGCTGGCGGCATAGGCCTCTGGCGCTTTTTTGGGCAGCACCAGCGCCGCCCCCATAACGGGAAGGAAGATGATGATTCCCCCAATGGACCCCAGGATGGTAAATGCTGCCAGGTAGTCTTCGCCAAAGATAATCAGCGCTCCGCAGGAGACCAGGTAGATGAAGAGAAGAAACCAGTGCGGCGTTCCGAAACGTCGGTTTACCGCGGTCAGGGCGCGGGGGAAAAGCCCGTCCGCCGCCATCACCAAAAGTGACTTGGTGCCCCACATGAAGCCGGCATTAAGGGTGGTGATGATGGCCAGCATCCCGCCGCCAATAACAAAAAAGTTGAAGGCGCCTTTATTCATGAAAACTTTGGCCGCGACGGTCAGGGGCTGGCCGGCCAGTTCACCCCAGGGGACCACCCCCACGGCCGTTACCGCCACCAGCAGGTAAATGGCGGTGACCAGGGGGATGGAGATCATAAAGGCCCGGGGGATAACCCGGCCCGGGTTCTTGATCTCTCCGCCCAGTTCCACGATGGAGTTTGCCCCCAGGTGGGTGAAGATTAGAACGCAGGTGGCCAGGATGAAGCCGTGCGCCCCTTCAGGGAAGAAAGGGGTGAAGTTGGCCGGATCGATATGGGGGATGCCGGCAACTCCGAACATGATCAGGGCGATGAGCAGCAGCAGCACGAACAGGGCCTGAACCGCCGCCGCCATGGAGATCCCCACAAGGTTGACCAGGAAGAGGATGGTCATGATGGCCACGGCGGCTGTAACCGTATCTACTTCCATGACCGCCTGCAGGTAGCGGGCTCCGCTTAAAGCCCATAGGGGGAAGGCCCCCACCAGGGTGCCGCCCATAAAGCCCCATACCCCGATAAAAGCGGCCCGGGGTGAGAAAAGGCGGCTGGCATACTTGTAGTTGCCTCCGGTAGTGGGCAGCGCCGAACCCAGCATGGCCAGGCTGAGCATGAGAAAGACAACGGGGAATGCCGCCAGAAGATAGGCCAGGGGGACGGAGGGGCCGGTGAAGCCTGCGGCCATCCCCGTCATGACAAATATGCCCGCACCGATGGTTTGCCCTATGGCTATGGCGGCCACCTCCCACAGGCCCAAGACCCGCTTTAAACCGAACTCGCTTTGGGACATGGAGATCTCCCTCCCGGGCGCTTGATTGACGTTTCTTTCCTAGAAAGACGGTTAGTCGAAAATGGCTGGTTCACCGGGGATTTTCTTCTATTCCATTGATTGATGCTATTTTGTAGATTATAATAACATCAACAATTTTTTGTCAATGTAGGGAGGCACTATTAATGAGCACAAATTTCTTATATAAAAGCTATCCTATACTCCGGGAGACGGTGCCCCACGTTGAACTGGGAAACTGGCCTACTCCCCTGGAACCCCTCCCCGGGATCTCCGCCCAGCCGCTGCTGCTGGTTAAGCGGGACGATCTGTCCCATCCCCTTTACGGGGGCAACAAGGTTCGCAAACTGGAACTGATCCTGGCTGATGTGAAGAGGAAGGGTTTTCGCGAGATTATCACTGCAGGGGGGCTGGGCTCCCATCACATTCTGGCCGTTGCCGCCCTGGGACGGGAGCTGGGGCTGCGCACAACCGGCCTCTTCTTTTGCCAGCCCGTTAACGAGCACGTGCTGAACAACCTGCTTCTGGAAGTGGAGTTCGGCACTGAAATGCACTTTGTCAGGGATTATCCCGGCATGGCCCTGCAATACCTGCGCTTTTACCTGGCCCGGCGCTTCAATCCCCGCCGGAAAACATACCTGCTCATGCCGGGGGGCTCCAACGCCCTGAGCACGCTGGGCTATATCGGCGCCGTTTTGGAAATACAGCAACAGCTACGGGAGCAGGGGCTTCCGGATCCCGCCGCCATTTTTGTTGCCGCGGGCACCGGCGGCACCGCCGCCGGCCTCCTGGCCGGGATCGCCCTGGCCGGGATGGACACGACGCTGCATGCCGTCCGCGTGGTGCACCCAAGTTTGCTGGGACGGCGGAAGATAGTGGGCCTGGCCCGGAAGAGCCTGAAGCTGCTGGCGCGCAAGGGCGTGGATATCGGTGATGCCGCAAGCCGGCTGGATGAGCGGCTGCTGCTGGAAGAAGGCTACCTGGGTGAGGGTTACGGCTTTGGCACGGCCGCGGCCCAGGAGGCCATAAGCCGCTTTCGGGAGAAAGCGGGGATAATACTTGAAGGCTGCTATACCGGAAAGGCGGCCGCTGCCTGCCTGGATTACTGCGCGGCAAGAAAAGGCGATGCGCGGCCCGTTGTTTTCGTTCACACCGCCAGTTCCACCCACCGGGAAAGAGAGGTAACAGCTACGGAGCGTGATCTCCCCCCGGATTTTCGCTGGTGCTTTGCCGGCAGCCCCTGCCGCCGCAGCTGCACCCTGAAAGGATGGAACCGGTCCTTCTGCGAGATGGCCTCGCGGGACAACTGGCGCTGCTGATTGCTTGGTGAATGCACAAGAGAAGGGCCGCTCTCCCCTCCAGCACCTGCGCTTCGCGCGTTGGCGGGTTAGGGCAGGCCTTTTCTATTTACAGGCGTCCACATCCCATGCCTTTAAAGATGCAGCGCCTTCGCCGGGCATTCAGCAATGCACTTTAAACAGAGAATGCATTCCGTCCCATTAAAGCGCCGGCGCGAATTGTCCGGCACGTCAACGTCCATGGGGCATACTTTCCTGCACCTGCCGCAGGAGATGCATTTGGTCTCGTCATTCTTCACCCGCAAAAGGGCGTAATAGCTTGCCGGCTTCAAAAAGACGACAACGGGGCAGACATATTTGCAGAAGGCCCGGTTGTCCTTAAGGGCGAAAGCAAGGGCAATGCCCGCGGCATAGTAGAGGGCATTTCCGATCATAAAACTCCGAAACATGATCATATCCATACTAGGAGCAGGGGAGAAGAACAGCGCGGCGACGAACAAGAGGGAGCCGGCAAATAGGGCATAGCGAATAAAGCTGCGTTTCTTTCTCGGCTGCCGTGGAATTGGAAAGGGCAGCAGGTCCAGAACCGCCGCCGTCCAGCAGGCGTAGCCGCACCAGCCGCGTCCAAATAGGAACGGGCCCAGGATCTTGGCGGCCGCGTAATGTATTACTGCTCCTCCAAAAACACCTGAAAAGAGGTAGTACCAGAAGCCCTCGATCTGCATGTTTTCCCGGGACAAAATGCCAAGGTAGACGAGCATGTAGAACCCGACGGCAAACTGCACCACGTTCCGGGCGTACTTCACCTTCTTTATATAAAGGAAGATGCCGAGGGCAAGAGAGGTGCCGATGTACGAGAAGTTAAACAGGTAGAAGCTATTCCCTAGCGTCAGCCACAGGGCTACGCCAATGGCCTCAAACAAGAGCCACATGAGTACGGGTATGGCATACTGTTTCAACCTGCACGCTCCACCTTCACGCAATGATAAAAAGCCGGGAATCGCCCCTGTTAATATTTGACAAGACAATGATTATTCCTGCCGTAGCTGGACGGGCCATGGGGACGGCACCCCGCCACCATGCTGGCGGGGATTGCGACTGCCAACTCCTTCCTGCGAGAGAGGAAGAGAGCGAGATATAAAGTGATTGACTAAGCAGAATAGACAGAATATACTGTTTATATCACCCTTTTACAAAGATGAAAGGGAATGGGGTGTGGGTTATGCCAGCCTATGAGGCTATCCTATACGAAAAGCGCGGCCGGGTAGCCCTGGTGACCATGAACCGGCCGGAGATTATGAACGCCCTGGAGGCGCCCATGGCCCGGGAGCTGGTCAGCGCCTTCCGCGACGCCGCCGCCGACGATGAGATTGGCAGCATCGTTCTGACGGGAGCGGGTAAATCCTTCTCCTCGGGCGGGGATCTCAGCCGGCTGATGCAGGGCTTTGAACTCCTGGAGGGGCGGCAGTGGCTGCAGGAGGGATATGAGCAACTCATGGAGCTGGCCCGCGTCAAAAAGCCGGTCATCGCCGCCGTCAACGGCTACGCCGTGGGCGCCGGCTTCTCGCTGGCCCTGCTCTGCGATCTCATCATCGCCGCCGACACCGCCAAGTTCGGAATGGCCTTCGTCAAGGTGGGCCTCGTTCCCGACTGCGGGGCCCTCTATTTCCTCCCCCGCCTGGTGGGCCTGCAAAAAGCGAAAGAGCTGGTTTTCACCGGTGAAAATATCGATGCCGCGGAGGCATACCGCATCGGCATCGTCAACCGCGTCGTCCCCGCGGCGGAGTTGCTTCCGGCGGCGCTCCAGCTGGGGCAACAGCTGGCCGAGGGGCCGGCCGTGGCCCTGGCCCAGGCCAAGGAAATATTGAATGCCAGCAGCAGCCTCAGCCTGGAGCAGGTCATGGAGCTGGAAATCTATGCCCAGAGTCTATGCCTCCAAACAGAAGACCACAAGGAGGGGGTCATTGCTTTTTTGGAGAGGCGCAGGCCGGTATTTAAGGGCTGGTAGCCGTCACCAGGCCTTGGGCCGTACAACTGAATAATCAGGTTGCACAATAACTCAGCTGTTGCAGCCCCGGGTAAAGCCACATCCAGAAGGACATCATGGCGGTAGGTTGCAACAGCTGTTTTTTCCCATGCCAATAACCATCTCCCTGTATTGCTTACCCTTTGACAGACATGACCCTGTTGACTTCATGAGGAGGTGCTTCTTAGATGAACAGGGGAAAGCCGTGGCTCCGGTCGTATGCGCCCGGGGTGCCGCACGAGATCGACATTGAGGAAATCACTCTCTCCCGCGCCCTGAGCCGCTCCGCTGCGGAGCGGGGCGATATGACGGCGCTGAACTACATGGGGCGGAAGATCTCCTTCCGCGAGCTGGAGTTCCTGGTAAACAGATTTGCCCGGGCCTTAAAGGCGCTGGGGGTGGAGAGGGGAGACAAGGTGGCGACGTTGCTGCCCAACCTGCCGCAGATGATCATTGCCGTTTACGCCGCCTTCCGCATCGGGGCAGTCATCGTGCCCAACAACCCCCTCTACACCGAGCGGGAGCTGGCCTACCAGCTCGGCGATTCCGAGTCCAGGGTGGCAGTGGGCCTGGATATGCTGCTGCCCCGCATGCTCGCCCTGAAAGAAAAGACGGGGCTTAAGGAGATCGTCACCTGCCACATTAACGACTTCCTTCCCTTTCCCAAGAAGCAGCTTTACCCGCTGGTGAAAAAGGACATGTACCGCAAGGTGGCCCCGCAGCAGAACGTGCACCGCTTTACCGACCTGGTAAAGGAACAGCCGGGCGGGCCGCTGGAGGATCTTTCCGCCTGGGCGGATCCGGCAGCCATCCTTTACACCGGCGGCACCACCGGCCTCAGCAAGGGGGTTATGCTGACCCACGCCAGCCTCTCCGCCAACGTGCAGCAGTTTGCCGCCTGGATACAGGGGGTGAAGGAGGGGGAGAAGCTGCTGGCCGTTTATCCCTACTTTCATTCCGCCGGCTTTACGGCCATGCAAAACTACCCCCTCTGGGCCCGCCTGGAGGCGATCCCGGTGCCCCGTCCCAGCCCTGACAGCGTGGCCGATATGGTGAGACAGTTCAAGCCCGACTACCTGCCGGGCGTGCCCACAATATTTAACGGCCTGTTGAGCAACAAGGATTTTACCGGCATGGACCTCTCCTTTATCAAGGGCTTTTTTGCCGGGGCGGCGCCCCTGCCCATGGATACCTACAATCGCTTAATCGAGCTGACGGGGAAGCAGATTGTCGATGTTTACGGCCTGACCGAGTGCACCCTCTTCGCCACGGCTTCACCTTGGAGGGGTAAGATCAAGGCGGGCACCGTGGGCTTGCCACTTCCCAACACCGAAATCAAAATCGTGGATCTTGAAACTGGCCAGAAAGAGATGCCCGCCGGTGAAGCGGGTGAAATCCTGATCAAGGGGCCCCAGGTGATGAGCGGCTACTACAAGAAGCCCGAGGAGACGGCGCAGGTCCTTTGCGACGGCTGGCTCTGTACCGGGGACATCGGCTTTATAGACGAAGAAGGTTATCTCTCGGTAATTGACCGCAAAAAAGACTTGATCATCGCCGGAGGCTTCAACGTCTACCCCAACGAGGTGGATGATGTCCTCTTTGCTCATCCCAAGGTGAAGGAGGCATGCACCGTGGGCATGCCCGATGCATACCGCGGTGAAACCGTGGTCGCCTACGTGGTGGCCAATCCCGGGGAGAGGGTGACGGAGGAAGAGATCAAAAAGCACTGCCGCGAGAATCTGGCCGCCTACAAGGTGCCCCGGAAGATCTTCTTTATCGATGAGTTACCCAAGTCAAGCATCGGGAAAATCCTGCGGCGCGAGTTGAGGGCAAGGGCCGCGGAAAGTGCGCGGTCGGAATCTTAATGACTGTTTGCGGCAGCGTCGTTTGGAGATCCTTCGCTTCGTTCTGGATGATGTGTAGGGCGGGCTTCCACGCCCGCCCTCTTCAGTTTACCGCCTCCAAGTTAGTTAACTTGCTGCCTGGCACCTAATTAACTAAATCAGTGGTCTTTTCGAAAAGCAGGGTAAATTCTTTAAGTATCTGTACCAGTTCGTCAAGCCTTTCAGGCACAACCCGATCCATGTTGTCCCGGTGGGAATGAAAGAAACTAAAGCCCATTTCAGGGGAGCCC